>NZ_JAPSMC010000036.1 GCF_026847645.1 Anoxybacillus sp. J5B_2022 | reverse complement strand
TATTCAACAGAAAAGATAAACGGATATAACGGTTGTTCGCCGTTATGTACTTCCACTTCGACATCTGGGTACGTTTCCTCAATGTAGCTTACTACTGATTCTACTTCTTCTTCCGTTGCTTCTTCCCCGTATAATACCGTTACAAGTTCAGACTCGTCGTCGATTAATGCAGCGAGCAGTTGTTTCGCCACGTTGAGCTTGTCCTTTTCCGATACGACAATTTTTCCATCGGCAATGCCCATATAGTCGTCTTTTGCAATTTCGATTCCATCGATCGTCGTATCGCGCACAGCAAACGTCACTTGCCCTGTTTTCACTTGTGCTAAAGCAGCGGTCATCGCTCGTTCGTTTTGTTCTACTGACGCAGTAGGGTTAAACGCTAAAATCGCCGACATGCCTTGCGGAACCGTTTTCGTCGGAATGACGATGACACGGTTGTCGACGACCGATGCCGCTTGCTCTGCCGCCATAATAATGTTTTTATTGTTCGGCAACACAAAAACGGTTTCCGCATGAACGCTTTCGATCGCTTTCACAATCTCTTCCGTGCTTGGATTCATCGTCTGGCCGCCTTCGATTACCACATGAGCACCGATGCTTTTAAACAGTTCTGCAATGCCGCTGCCCATCGCAATCGTGACGATTCCGTACGGTTGCTTTTGTTTCGGTTTCGCGTCTACCTTCGGTTCATTCACTGCCTTCGGTTCATTCACGATGTTCGCATGCTGTTCGCGCATGTTTTCAATTTTAATGTTTAATAAGCTGCCGTAGCGTTGTCCGTATGATAACACTTCTCCCGGGTGCTCTGCGTGAATATGGACTTTCACAAGCTCTTCATCAGCAATCACTAATAAGGAGTCGCCAAATTGGCTTAAATCTTCGCGGAATTTTTCTTCAGAGAACGGATGCTCGCGAAGCTTGTCCGCTTCAAACCGAACCATAAATTCCGTACAATAGCCAAACTCGATCTCGTCGGTATGGATGTGGCTTTGTACGCTTTTATGATGCTCCGCCTTCACAAGCTCTTGCATGGAAACGGTTGCGGTTTTCAAGTCTTCAACCGCTTCGCCTTTCAATTCCGCCAAAAATCCTTCGTACACATAAACTAATCCTTGGCCGCCGCTATCGACAACGCCCACTTCTTTTAACACAGGAAGCAAATCAGGCGTACGCTGCAATGATGCTTTCGCTTCTTTTACGACTTCTTCCATCACTGCAACGATATCTTGCTGTTTTTTCGCCACCGTAACCGCCCGTTTCGCCGCATCTTTCGCGACGGTTAAAATCGTTCCTTCGACCGGCTTCATGACCGCTTTATAGGCAGTCGCAACCCCCGCTTCCAACGCTGCCGCAAACTCCACGCTTGTAATCGTTTGCTTTCCTTCAACAGCTTTCGCAAACCCGCGGAATAGTTGCGACAAAATGACACCAGAGTTTCCGCGCGCGCCCATCAGCAATCCTTTAGCGAGTGCGCCCGCCACTTTTCCGATATGATCCGAAGGCTGCGCCTTGACTTCTTTTGCACCAGAAGTCATCGATAAATTCATATTCGTTCCTGTATCTCCATCTGGAACCGGAAAGACGTTCAGCGCATCAACTGCTTTCGCATTGTTTGCTAAATGTTGCGCTCCCTTTACTACCATATTGGCAAACCGCCTTCCGTCTAACGTCCGAATTGTCACCGATGTATTCCTCCTTACTGTTACAGGTTCGTGACGCGAACCCCTTGAACATAGATGTTAATCGACTGCACTGTTAACCCTAATGTTTGGTCAAGCGTATATTTCACTTTTGTTTGTACGTTATGGGCCACTTCAGAAATTTTCACACCGTAGCTGACGATAATGTACATGTCGATATGCACTTCGCCGTTTTCTTCACGGACAATGACACCTTTCGAAAAGTTTTCGCGGCGTAAAATGTCAGAAAGACCATCTTTCCACTGATTTTTCGATGCCATTCCAACAATGCCATAACAATCTACCGCTGCTCCTCCAGCGATCGTGGCGATGACATCATTCTCTACTTCAATTCGTCCATACTTCGTTTGCAATTCCATGGACATATCGGGTTCCTCCTTCGGAAATGTTCGCATAGCTACAGCCATTTTACTATAACAGCACTGTTTTTAAAAGTGCCCCTTCACCCACTAGTATTATTTAGCCGAAAATCAAATAGTATGTCAAGGGAATTTTCTTGAAACGTTGTGCTTGAGCTATTGCAATCTGTTCTTTTGTATGATAAATTATAGTAGTGTTTTGAGCATGTGCAGTCGATGACGCAATTTGTTTTAGAAAGTAAGGAGGGAAAGAAGATGGCAAAATGCTTTGTAACTGGAAAGAAAAAATCTTTCGGTAACTCTCGTTCGCACGCAATGAACGCTAATAAACGTACGTGGAAAGCAAACCTTCAAAAAGTGCGCATTTTAGTAGACGGAAAGCCAAAACGTGTGTGGGTTTCTGCTCGTGCGCTTAAATCTGGCAAAGTAGAACGTGTATAATACGAAAAGCGGAGGCGACTGGTTAGTGTTGCCCACCAAAAAAGCACCAAATCATTGGTGCTTTTTTCTTGATTACCCTTTTTTAAACGAATTCAACACCGCTCGTACAATTCCGCCAAGAAACTTTGGCAACTTAATCGTATAAAACTTCATTCCGATCCCTCCTCAACTATCGTGACGAGCTTTGCTTCTCTTTTAGTATATTCGCCTGACGAAAAATAGTACCTAGAAGTCCCCGCCTAAATCTTTGCTTCTTACCATCATTAATATGCCTTCCGAAAATGAAAAAGTACCGGAAGATTGGATGAGTTCATTACTAATACATAGTGTAGAACCGAGCTGAATATGACAATTTGTTAACGGATATTTAAATCCTTTTAAAGTAATTCCTTTCACTTCATAGGAAAGCGGAATGAAGGAAATGTAACGATGCTCATCCCTCAAAACGCTATATGTGCTAGGTGAATGAACCGTTACGACGTTTTGCTTATCAATGATTTCGATTCGCTTGTTCATATATTTCGCTAAAAGCTGAACGTTTCCAAATAAATGATCGATCCGTCCACCAGTTGCACCAAAAAGGCGAATGAGATCAGCCTCTTCTTGCTCGACGGCCCACTCCAATGCAATTTCCATATCGGTTTTGTCTTTTTCAGATGGCCATACGTCTAAATCATCGAGCACAGATTGCACATATTCTAGTTCTTGGCCACTTATCGAATCGAAATCCCCGAACGCTTTGATCGGTCGAATGCCTGTTCGCAATAAAGCCATAACCCCCCGATCAACACCAATCCATTGAACGTTGTCGCCATGATAATGATGAAGAGAAGGAATGAACTCGTCTGGTCCGCCCCCAACAATATGAAGAATCATCGCTTTTCTCTCCTTCCCTTTTATCGTATTCGAAGAAAAACGGAAGGCCATATACCTTCCGCTCATTTTTTACCGCGAATCGCGCGAATCGCCGCCGCTCGATCTGTTTCGCCATAAATCGCGGATCCGGCAACGAGCACGTTCGCTCCAGCCTCAATGCAAAGGCGGGCCGTTTCCACGTTGACGCCTCCATCTACTTCAATTTCGATCGATAAGTTTCGCTCTTTCGCTAGCTGTGCGACGCGCTGAATTTTCGGCAGCACGGAATGGATAAACTTTTGGCCCCCAAAACCCGGATTGACGGTCATTAATAACACTAAATCGACATCGTCAATGATATGTTCAATCATGGAAATAGGTGTATGCGGGTTTAAAACGACCCCTGCTTTCACGCCACATTCTTTAATTAAATGAACGGTTCGATGCAAATGCGGGCACGCTTCGACATGAACGGATAAATAGTCTGCGCCGGCTTTCGCAAACGCTGGAATATACCGGTCGGGGTGTTCAATCATTAAATGTACGTCCAGCGGCAATTTTGTCACCGGACGAATGGCTTCTACGACAAGCGAACCAATCGTAATATTTGGCACAAAATGGCCGTCCATCACGTCCACGTGAATGTAATCCGCTCCGCCTTGTTCGACATCGCGAATTTCTTCACCGAGTTTCGCAAAATTGGCCGATAAAATCGAAGGGGCGATTTTAATCATCATTTAATACCTCGTCTTTCTTTCTTTTATTTCTTCCATAAAACGAACGTAGTGGTCATATCGGTAGGCTGGAATCTCTCCCGCTTCTAGCGCTTGTTTAACCGCGCATTTCGGCTCGGCCATATGGGTGCAGCCACGAAATTTACATTCGTGACTCCGGTCAACAAATTCCGGAAAGCAATACGGCAATTGTTCTTCTTCCATGTCGCTGAATTCGAGGGCACTAAATCCAGGCGTATCTGCGACAAGCCCGCCGCCAATCTCGATCAGCTCGACGTGGCGCGTCGTATGCTTTCCGCGACCTAAATGAAGTGAAATATCGTTTGTTTTTAAATTCAAGTCTGGCCGAAGTGCGTTTAAAAGCGACGATTTCCCTACGCCGGATTGGCCGGCAAACACGGACGTTTTCCCTTCGAAATATGGGAGTAGCTGCTCCACTCCTGACTTTGTCACCGTCGATGTTTCGATGACATCGTAACCGATGCGGCGATAGTCGCGAATATATTTTTCTACGATCGGTTTCGTCTTTTCGGTGAGCAAATCCATTTTATTGACGACAATGAGCGGGCGAATTTCTTTCGCCTCTACTAACACGAGAAACCTGTCGAGAAGAATTGCGCTAAAATCAGGCGCTGCCGCGGAAAAAACGAGAATCGCCTGATCGACGTTCGCAATCGGCGGACGCACTAACTCGTTTTTCCGCTCGCGCACTTCCATAATGTACCCGTCTGTTGGGCTGCTCGCCTCAAACACGACATGGTCGCCGACAAGCGGCGTTACTTTTTGCGCGCGAAAGACTCCTCTTCCGCGGCATTGAATGATTTGTCCTTCACTTAACACATAATAAAATCCACTTAATGCTTTTATAATTTTTCCTTCTGCCATAGCTTCACCCCTTTTTAGAATTTGGATACGGAATCGTTCCTTCTTGTTTGACGACATTGTTGACGATCACACGATAGTAGCCTTGCCCTTCATACGGAATAACGAATTCCACCGTTTCTTTTATCGGTGCCGTCAATCGATATGTCTTATACGGTTTCGTCATATCGTGGTTGGCATCTTGAATGTACAGCTGTGCCTCTACCACTTCCCCTTGTTGTTCCGGGTCGTACGGAATATCAATTTCTTTGATTACTGTTTTATTAGGTTTTGGTTCTTCGCCACGAGAGATGATTACTGTAATCGTATCTCCTTTTTGCAATTCCGTATTAGCACTCGGGATTTGAGAGATGACAATCCCTTCTGGCACTTGATCAGAATATTCATGTTTGACAACAACGTTTAATTGTTGCTCTTCGGCGTAATCACGAACGCTTTTTTCCGTATAACCGGTTAAATCTTTTAACATCACTTTCGGCGTCCCAGCGCTCACCGTGAACTCTACTTCTGTTTCTTCTGGGACGACTTTTTCGCCTGGAGAAGGAAATTGTTCGAGAATCGTTCCCGCCGGTTCTTCACTATAACGTTCGATGCGTCTGACGATTAAAAAGTTTTCGCTTTTCAATTGTTCTTCCACTGTCTGAATATCTTCGCCGATGAAATTGCCAAACTCCACCTTTTTCTTGCCAACGCTTTTATAAATCGTCACCGCTGTTCCTTCTTTAACCATTTCGCCTGCTTTCGGCTCTGTGCGGACGACGTATCCTTCTTTAATATCGTCGTCTTCGATTTCTTTTGTTTCTTTAATTTCAAAACCGAGCGACGATAGTTTTGCGACCGCTTTGTCGTATTCCTCATTTGTTACATCGGGAACGGTGACGTCTTTCGGGAAAAACACCGCGGGAACCCATGTGAATACGCTCACCCCAGCAACAATCGCGACGAGAAGTAACGCGACAAGCCAAATGAGCCATTTCTTTTTCTTTTTTTCTTTTGGTGGCTCGGCCTTTTCTGTTTGTTTTGGTTCTTCACGTACGAGCGTTTGCTCTACCAATGAATCGTCTTTAATAATCGGAACGGCTTTTGTCGCTTCCTCATCGTCTGGAATGGTAAATTTTTTCTCATGCAATCGGTCCGGATGAAGCGCCGTGCGAATGTCTTCATTCATTTCGCGCACCGATTGATAGCGATAAAACGGATCTTTCGCCGTCGCCTTTAAAATAATGTTTTCGACGCTTTGCGGGATGGCAGGATTCCATGCTTTCGGAGATGGCGTTTCCGTCTGTAAATGTTTGAGCACGATCGATACAGCGGATTCTCCGGAGAACGGGAGACGCCCTGTTAATAGTTCAAACATGACAATGCCGAGCGAATAAATGTCTGATTTTTCCGTTGCCACGCCACCGCGCGCCTGCTCCGGAGATAAATAATGCACCGAGCCAAGCACGGAATTTGTTTGCGTAATCGTCGTCGAGCTTAGCGCCACCGCAATGCCGAAATCGGTAATTTTCACTTTTCCGTGCTCGTCGATCAAAATATTTTGCGGCTTAATGTCACGGTGAATGATCCCGTTCGCATGCGCATGCGCAATGGCCGAGGTGAGCTGTTCCATAATATCGATCGCTTTCGATACGCTTAACGGGGCATATTGTTGGATATATTGCTTTAACGTAGACCCACGCACATATTCCATCACAATATAATAAATGCCTTCATCTTCGCCAACGTCATAAATACTAACGATGTTTTCATGGTTTAAACTTGTCGCTGCCTGCGCTTCCCGGCGAAATCGTTTAATAAATTGTTCATCGTTCGCAAAATCAAAGCGCAACACTTTAATGGCGACGTCGCGCTCTAAAATCATATCCTTTGCTAAGTAAACGTTGGCCATGCCGCCGCCGCCGAGCAAGCTAATCACTTTATAACGCCCACTTAATCGTTTGCCAATGAGCATGCGTCATCACCCGCTTTCACATTCCGATGAAAATTCAACGATGGCTAACGTAATGTTGTCTTCGCCGCCATGCTCATTAGCTAAATGAATGAGCGCCTCCGCTTTCTCTGCAAGCGGTTGGTCCGACGTCAAAATGCGGATCATCGTTTGTTCCGATACTTTATTCGATAATCCGTCCGAACATAATAGCAATTGGTCATGTTCGTCGACCGTGATCGTCTTAATATCTAATTTTACTTCTTTTTCCGTTCCGAGCGCGCGCAATAATACGTTTTTACGCGGATGATGCTCGGCATCTTCTTTCGAAATTTGTCCTGTTTTGACGAGTTCATTAACAAGCGAATGATCTTCTGTAATTTGTTGAAAGCCGTGTTGGTTTAATACGTAACAACGGCTGTCTCCAATATGGCCGATCGTGGCAAATTGATCGGTGCAAATGGCGCTGACAATCGTCGTTCCCATCCCTTGGCATTCTTCGTGTTGTAACGAATGGTCAAATAATAGGCGGTTGATCGCGGCAATATGTTCTTTCAACCATTGCTCTGCTTTTTCAGGAGAAGAGATGTTTTCCGTTTCTTCCCATTCGTTTTTCAAGTACGCAATCGTCATCTCGCTCGCGACATCACCTGCTCGATGACCGCCCATGCCGTCAGCGACAACCGCTAAATAATGTCCATCTTTATTTTGAAAAATTCCGCCGCAGTCTTCATTGTGAGATCGAATTTTTCCAACATCTGTTTGGAAAACAACGTTCATCGTTTCACCTCGTCTCTTCTTTTCGCTCCTTCGCGCGAAGCTGCCCGCATGCTGCATCGATGTCGTGTCCTTGTTCGCGGCGAATCGTCACGTTAATTCCATGTTTTTTGAGCGTGCGCTCGAAGGCAAAAATTTGTTCCCGTGGCGTTCGGACGTAATTGCGCTCCGGAACATAGTTGACCGGAATTAAATTCACATGACATTTTAATCCTTTTAACAACACGGCCAGTTGCTCCGCGTGCTCGATTTGATCGTTGACACCGCCGAATAAGCCGTATTCGAACGTGACCCGTCGGCCTGTTTTTTCAATGTAATATCGCACCGCTTCCATCAATTTTGGCAGCGGGTACGCCTTGTTGATCGGCATCAGTTTTGTGCGCAATTCCATTGTCGGCGCATGCAACGAAATCGCAAAATTAATTTGCGTTCCTTCGTCGGCAAATTGATAAATTTTCGGAATGATGCCGCTTGTTGATACCGTAATATGGCGGGCGCCGATATGCAGCCCTTTTGGATGGTTGACGATTTTTAAAAATTTGATCAGTTCATCGTAATTGTCAAACGGTTCACCAATCCCCATCACAACGATGCTGTCGACCCGTTCGCCTTGCTCGTCCAATGCTTTTTGCACTTTGACGACTTGGGCTACAATTTCCCCCGCTTCTAAATGACGCTTTAACCCGCCGAGAGTAGAAGCGCAAAATGTGCAGCCGATGCGGCAGCCGACTTGCGTTGTTACGCAAATGGAGTTGCCGTATTCATGCCGCATTAATACCGTTTCAATTGAATAGCCGTCATGAAGCTCAAATAAAAATTTCATCGTGCCATCTTTCGATGTTTGTTGCACGAGCGTTTTTAACGTAGTGATCGTAAACTGCGTTGCCAGCTTTTCACGCAAGCTTTTTGGAAGATTAGTCATTTCGGCAAATGAAGTTACCCGCTTTTCGTATAGCCATTCGTATACTTGTACCGCGCGAAACGGCTTTTCCCCTTGTTCGGCCATCCACACTTGCAATTGTTCTAATGTGAACGAATAAATCGACGGCAAATAGATTTCTACTTGTTGTGAAATAGGCTCTGTTGTTTTTTCCAATGAAGTTACACCTTCTTTCGTAATGATGCGATAAAAAATCCGTCTGAATCAAAATAATGCGGTAATAAACATAGCTGCCCGTCTTTCACGTATGGACGCACTGCTTGCGGCATCCGCTCTTTCAGCGTGTCGTCGAGTTCAAACTCCGGATGCTGCCGCAAAAATTCGGCTACTACCGCTTCGTTTTCGTCACGATCGACGGTACACGTGCTGTAAACGAGCGTGCCGCCTGCTTTTAGCAACAGTGCGACTTCTATTAAAATGTCGAGCTGTAAAGCTGCTAACGCCGGCAGATCGGCTTCGGTTTTAGCGTATTTAATATCCGGCTTGCGGCGGATCACTCCAAATCCCGAACAAGGCGCATCTACTAAAATTTTATCAAAGGATTCGCCAGTAAAATAACGCGAAACGTGCCGACTATCGAGCACTTTAGCCGTGATGTTGGAAAGCTGAAGCCGCTTCGCCTGCTCTTCGATTAATTTTACTTTATGGTCATGAATATCGAGCGATACGACTTGCCCTGTTCCGTTCATCAGTTCCGCGATATGGGTCGATTTTCCGCCAGGGGCAGCGCAACTGTCAAGCACTCGCTCATGTTCACGAGGCTTTAGCGCTCGCGCAACAAGCATGGAACTTTCGTCTTGAATCGTGAGATAACCGTCTTGAAACGTTTTCGTATGGGCTAAATTTCCTTTTTTCGCTTTCACGGCTTCTGGCGCCACTTCCCCGCGCGTCACTTCGACGCCTTCTTCCGCAAGCTTTTCCATCGCTTCCTCGACCGTTATTCTTGCCGTGTTGACGCGCGCGGTTTGTTTCGGAGGCAATAAATTCGCTTCGCACATGTTTTTCGCAGTTTCTAGGCCGTATTGTGCAATCCAGCGCTTCACAAGCCAATACGGATGGCTTGTTCCAACGGCTAAGCGCTCGGTATCATCTGCGATCGCATCAAGCGATGGAACCCCTTCACGCTGAATCGCGCGCAATACGCCGTTTACCATCGAAGCAATGCCGCGATGGCCGCGCTTTTTCGCGATTTCCACCGCCTCAAAAATGACAGCGCGGTCTGGAACACGATCTAAATACAACATTTGATACAGCGACAACCGAAGCAATATATTTACCCATGTTTGCAGTTTACGTGCCTTTTTAACAAACGGGCGTAAATAATAATCGAGCGTATCGCGGCGCTGAATCGTGCCGTAGACGATTTCCGTCAATAGTCCGATATCTTTTTCCGATAGCTGATGAGCGCGAATAAGTTGATTGAGCAACAAATGGCTATACGCTTCGTTTTCTTCGACTGCTAAAAGCGCCTCTAGCGCTACTTCTCGTACGTTTTTAGTTCTCATCGTCATCTCCTAGCTTTGTTCCAATGGTGACGCCGGCACCAAGCAAAAATTGCTCTGCGCTCATTCGTTTTTTGCCCGCCGGCTGCAATTCTGTAATTTTAATCGCTGTTTCGTTGCCAGTAGCGACAACGATGCCGTCACGGTCCGTTGCGATGATCGTTCCCGGTGCGGCGTGCCCTTGTGCGGGAATTTTTTCTCCCCACCAAATTTTCCATACTTGACCTTCGTACGTTGTATATGCTACCGGCCACGGATTTAAGCCGCGAATATGGTTGTAAATAGCTTCCCCCGTTTTCATCCAATCAATTTTTTCTTGCTCACGCTTAATGTTGTAGGCAAAGGTCGCCTTTTCTTCTTCTTGCGGGATCGGCGTAATTTTTCCTGCCAACAACAAAGGAATGGTTTCCGACAACAATTTCGCCCCAGCGATGCTTAATTTATCGTGAAGCGTGCCGACCGTATCCGTTTCTGCAATCGGCACTTCGACTTGCGTTAAAATATCGCCTGCATCTAGCTTTTCGACCATGTACATAATCGTAATGCCGGTTTTCGTTTTTCCTTGCAAAATCGCATAATGAATCGGAGCACCGCCGCGCAATTCCGGCAATAATGACGCATGGACGTTAATGCAGCCGTACGTGGGTGCTTCTAGCAACGCTTTCGGCAAAATTTGGCCGAATGCTGCGGTCACAATTAAATCCGGCTTTAACGCCAACACTTGTTCATACTGTTCTTTTTCGCGAATTTTCGTTGGCTGCAATACCGGAATTCCGTGTTTTTCCGCTTCGACTTTTACCGGTGGCGGCGTCAATTCTCTTTTGCGCCCTTTCGGTTTGTCCGGCTGTGTCACTACCCCGACGACGTCGTAGCCATCATGAATGAGCTGTTGTAGCACCGGAACTGAAAAATCCGGTGTCCCCATAAAGACGATTCGTACCATGTTTGTCTCATCTACCCTTCTAATTCTTCTGCTTCGTAATAACGAATGACTTTTGTTGTAAACAAAATGCCGTTTAAATGATCGATTTCGTGTTGCAGCGCACGCGCCAAAAAGCCAGTCGCTTCCAGCATAAAAATGCGGCCGCGTCGGTTTTGCGCGCGCACTTTCACGTACTCTGCCCGTTTTACTTCGCCAAACAATCCCGGAAAGCTTAAACATCCTTCAGGACCGATTTGCTCTCCGCGCGACTCCAAAATGACCGGATTGATCAGTTCAATTCGGCCATTTTGATCACCAATATCGACAATCGCGATTTGTTTGGCGATGCCGACTTGCGGAGCGGCTAAACCAACGCCGTCCGCTTCTAGCATCGTATCGTACATGTCATTTAATAGTTTAACAAGTTTACGGTCAAATTCGATTACTTTTTCGCAAACCGTTTCTAACACTTCTGCTGGATAGGTTACGATGTTTAGTCTCGCCAAAATGATTCCTCCAATTTACATCATCATATATGGGTTCGTGTCAATCGTCAGCTGCAACTCCCCTTGCGCGATGTCTTGCTGGTAGCGATCGATCACTGTTTTTAACACTTCGGTAAAATTAGCCTCCCGCTTGTATTTTATCATGCATTGGTAACGATATCTATCGTGGAGCCGCGCAATCGGCGAAGCGACAGGCCCAAGAATAACCGCTTCTTTCGACAATTGACCGCGCAAGTACGCCGCGATTTTTTCCGTCACCGCCACCGCTTTTGTTAGCTCTTGGTGTGAAACCGTAATGAGCGTTAAGTAGTAGAACGGCGGATACCCGTGGCGTTTGCGAGCAAGCATTTCTTTTTGATAAAACGTTTCGTAGTCGTGACGAGCAGCAAGCTCGATGCTGTAATGTTCCGGTGTATACGTTTGAATGACGACCTCTCCCGGCAGCTCGTGGCGTCCGGCTCGTCCGCTTACTTGCGTTAACAGTTGAAACGTTTTTTCGCACGCGCGAAAATCCGGGAGATGGAGCATCGTATCTGCCGTTAACACACCGACTAACGTCACTTTCGGAAAATCTAACCCTTTCGCGATCATTTGCGTGCCGAGCAAAATGTCCGCTTTCCCTTCGCCAAACGCCGACAGCAACCGCTCATGCGCCCCTTTCCGGCTCGTCGTATCAACATCCATCCGAATAACCCGCGCTTGTGGAAGAAGTTTCGTTAATTCTTCTTCCACTTTTTGCGTTCCCGTGCCAAAAAAGCGGATATGTTCGCTCTCACACGATGGACAACGATGCGCAACCGGCTCTTCATAGCCGCAGTAGTGGCATTTTAACCGTTGTTGCACCCGATGATACGTAAGCGAAATATCGCAGTGTGGACAGCGAATGACGTACCCGCAATCGCGGCACATCACAAACGTGGAATAGCCGCGCCGGTTTAAAAAGAGCACCGCTTGTTCTCCTTTATGAAGGCGGTCTTGTAATTTTTCAAATAACGTTCGCGAAAACATCGAACGGTTGCCGCTTCTCAACTCTTCGCGCATGTCGACGATGTTGACGGCCGGCAGTCCGTTTTCGTTCATGCGCTTTTTTAGCGTAAGCAGCCGATACACTCCTTTTTTGGCGCGAGCAAACGATTCAAGCGACGGAGTAGCGCTGCCGAGCACGACGGGGCATTGATGGAAGCGAGCGCGGTAAATCGCCACATCGCGGGCGTGATAGCGCGGCGTTTCTTCTTGTTTATAGCTCGCTTCATGCTCTTCATCAATAATGATCATGCCTAAGTTTTCGAATGGAGCAAAAATAGCAGAGCGAGCCCCGACAACGAGCTTGACTTCTTTCCGGTGAATTTTTCGCCACTCATCGTACTTTTCACCGATTGATAGTCCGCTGTGAAGCACGGCGACTTGTGAACCGAACCGCCCTTTAAATCGTTCCACCATTTGCGGGGTCAGCGAAATTTCTGGGACAAGAACAATCGCTTCTTTCCCGCGCTTTAACACTTCTTCAATCGCCTGCATATATACTTCCGTTTTTCCGCTGCCGGTGACGCCATACAACAAAAAGACGTGATGTTCGTTTGCGCGCACGCTTTCAACGATGGCGTTAAGCGCCTGTTGCTGTTCGTCGCTCAGCGAAAGTGGCGCTGTTTTCGCGAAGCGGCGCTGTTCATACGGATCGCGATACGTTTCGATTTCGTATTCGCGAATCATCCTTTTTTCGATGAGCGCCTTCACCGCAGCATGTGATGCTCCGCTTTGCTCAAGCGCTTCTTTCAGCGGCAAGCCGTTTTCGGCTGAAAATAACAGCGCAAGCAGCTGCTTTTGCTTGACGGCGTTAGCTGGGAGCGATTCGAGCGCTTCGTTTTGCCGCTCTTTTGGCAACGCGCAGGCGATATATTTCACCATTTTTTTCGTTCCTTTTTCTTTGACGTGGTATACCACTTCTAAATAACCGTTTTGAATATCTTTTTGCAAGCGAGATAGCACGTTTGTATGTTCAATTTCTTTCCATAAAACAGCGGTTTTATTAGCAAACAGTTGTTGAACGCTCGGATGCAGCTGCTTGCGATACGTTTCGTCCATTAGCCGAATTTCCTTTTCATATTTTGCTTTCATCGCTGCTGGGAGCATCGCCTGATAGGCGGAAATCGCAAAACAAAGCGTCGTTTCCGTTAAATATTGCCCTAGACGCAATAGTTCCTCATTTAATACTGGCGCGACATCTAAAATCGCTTCGATCGGTTTGAGCGTCTTCACCTCGGAGTGCGTTTTAATGTCGACGACAAATCCTTGCAGCTGTCTTGTGCCGAACGGAACAGCGACGCGCATGCCAACTTGCAGCACCTCTTCCCATTTCGCCGGAATTTCGTAGTCAAACGGTCGGTCGGTTTGTCGGGATGGAACATCGACAATGACAGACGCTATTTTCATTCCATCGCCTCGGCAATCACTTTTAAAATTTCTTCCGCCACCCGTTTTTTTGGCAAAAGAGGGAGAGAAATGACTGAGCCGTCCCGTTTAAAAATGGTGACAATGTTCGTATCCCCCGCAAATCCTGCACCTTCTTGCGCGACGTTGTTGGCAACGATCATATCTAAATTTTTGCTTTGTAGCTTCGCGCGCGCGTATTGTTCGACACGTTCCGTTTCTGCCGCGAATCCGACTAAAAATTGCGTCGTTTTTTGCTCACCGAGCGTTTTTAAAATGTCAATCGTCCGTTCTAGTTCAATAACTAAATCGCCCGGTTGCTTTTTCATTTTTTCCTGAAACACATGTTTCGGGCGATAATCAGCAACTGCAGCCGATTTGATGACAATGTCCACGTATGGAAACCGCTTGATCACTTCTTCATACATTTGTTGCGCCGATTCAATGCGGACGGTTTCGACGTTCGCGGGAGATGGCAAGCTCGTCGGCCCGGAAATGAGCGTCACTTCCGCCCCTAATTCAGCGGCTGCTTCCGCAATCGCGTAGCCCATTTTCCCGGTGGATCGGTTCGTGAAAAAGCGGACAGGGTCCATTTTTTCGCGCGTCGGTCCTGCGGTGACAAGCACTTTTTTTCCTTTCAAAAGCTGAGAAGAAGGCGAAAAATAATGCTCGATGGCAGCAATAATCGTTTCTGGCTCTTCTAATCTTCCTTTTCCGACATAGCCACACGCCAAATGTCCTTCCGCCGGTTCAATCAACCGATAACCAAACCGAACGAGCTTTTCGATATTTTCGCGGACAGCCGGATGGTCGTACATATGGACGTTCATGGCCGGCGCGATCCATACTGGCGCGGTTGTGGCGAGCAGTGTCGTTGTGACCATATTATCAGCAATTCCGTTCGCTAGCTTCCCGATCGTATTGGCGGTTGCTGGTGCCACAAGTACAAGATCCGCCCAGTCGGCCAAATCGATATGCGCGATCACCGCTGCCTGTTTTTCCTCAAACGTATCGATATAAACGTCATGGCGCGATAACGCTTGAAACGTCAACGGCGTCACGAACTTGCAGGCGGCTTCGCTCATGATGACTTTCACGTTCGCTCCGCGCTGCGTTAATTGGCTTGTTAAAGCGGCGGCTTTATAGACGGCAATTCCACCAGTGACACACAATAAAATATTTTTTCCTTGAATCATGCTGCGACGCTCCCCTTTCACTTTTGTAAAAAAATAACAACCTAAACTTAGGTTGTTATTTCTCTTCTTCTTTTACTAGTTCGATATGGCCTGCGGCAATTTCCTCCAACGCTTTCCCAACAAATTTTTTCGATATTGGTTTTTCAATCGTTAAATCGGCTTCATTTTCTTGCAGCTGGCGCGCCCGTTTCGCCGCAACACTCACAAGCGTATATTTGGAATCTAGTTTTTCCATTAATAAGTCGATGGAAGGATACAACATGCTCATTCAACCTCCAACATTTTTTTATAGCGTTGTGCCACGCGCTCGCGTTTGCAATGTTCTGCGATCACAATCGCTTTAATGCGTTCACACGCTAGCTCGACCCGGTCATTTTCGACGACATAGTCGTACGCATCCATCATTTCAAGCTCTTCTTTCGCTGCTTTCATGCGGTCGTTAATCAATTCTTCCGATTCGGTTCCTCTTGTCACAATGCGGTTTTTCAGCTCGCTTAAGCTCGGTGGCGCTAGGAAAATAAACAGCCCTTCTGGAAATGCCTTGCGCACTTGCAAAGCTCCTTGCACTTCGATTTCCAAAAACACGTCTTTTCCTTCTTGAAGTGTTTTTTCCACATAGTCGATCGGCGTTCCGTAATAGTTCCCAACATATTCCGCCCATTCCAACAGCTTGTTTTCACGGATCATTTGTTCAAATTCTTCGCGCGTTTTGAAGAAGTAATCGACGCCGTCCACTTCTCCTTCGCGCGGTTTTCGCGTTGTCACAGAAATCGAATAGTGCAAATTAATGTCCGGTTGAGAAAATAACGCTTTTCGTACCGTTCCTTTGCCGACGCCAGACGGTCCTGACAGTACAATTAATAATCCTCGTTCACACATAAACGCCTAAAACCCTACCCTTCTTCTGATAAGTCGTCACGCTCATATAGTCGATGCGCGACCGTTTCCGGTTGCACCGACGATAAAATCACATGATCGCTATCCATAATAATGACCGCACGCGTTCTTCTGCCGTGGGTCGCATCAATTAACTTCCCACTCTCCCGCGCATCTTGTACAATCCGCTTAATCGGAGCAGAGTCTGGATTGACAATCGAGATGATACGAGAAGCGGAAACCATATTACCGTAGCCAATATTGACTAGTTTAATCCCCACAAACATTCCACCTGCCATAAAAATTATTGTTGCCGTCACCTCATTGTAATAAACGGTTACTCTATATTTTGCACTTGTTCTTTCACCTTTTCAAGCGCGCTTTTCATTTCGACGACTTGCAAGGCGATGCGGCTGTCGTTTGCTTTCGAGCCGATCGTGTTCATTTCTCGGTTTAGTTCTTGCACTAAAAAATCGAGTTTGCGTCCGATCGGCCCCGATTGATGCAATGTATTTTCTAGCTGTTCAATATGGCTACGAATGCGCGTTAGTTCTTCATTAATATCGGCTTTTTCCGCAAACATCGCTACTTCTGTCAAAAGACGCGTTTCGTCGACCGCTCCTTGCACCCATTCGTTTATTCGTTTCATGAGCCGCGTGCGGTATTGTTCCACCACTTCAGGAGCAAACTGCCGGACGTTGCGTGCGCATTGTGCGATGACGGAAAGCTGCTCCCGAATATCATTACATAGCGCCGCACCCTCTTTTTCCCTCATTGCTTTTAGCTGCTTGGCCGCTTCTTCCGTTGCTGATAGGAGAAGCTGCTCCACCTCTTCATTTCCTGCTTCTTCCTCGACGACTTCTACTACGCCTTCGAGTTGAAACAATTGCCCTAACGTCATGCGGTCTTGTAGCGCAAAGCGAGCAGCTGCTTCTTGCAACCGTTCATAGTAGTCGCCCATCAGCTGCCAATCGACTTGCAGCTTCCGTTTCGTCCAGCCTTCCCCTTCGACCGTGATAAACACTTCCACTCTCCCTCTTTGGACGTACTGCAAAATCACTTTTTTTATTTTATCCTCAAAGATTAGCAATTGTCTAGGGAGGCGGACAGAAATTTCGCAAAAGCGGTGGTTGACAGATTTCATTTCTACCGTCATGCTGATGCGTCCATTTGTTTGTTTGCTTCGGCCGAAGCCGGTCATACTACATACCATGTTATCACATCCATTGCGTCATCTTAAAACTCCTATGACTAAAGCAGCAAAATGGTCACTCTCTTACCTACAAAACGCGGCAACGAGCCGCGAACAAAAAGAAAAGGTCATAGGAAATCTCCTATCACCTTGCATATTATAACATATTTGTCCGCGATTTTCTTGTAAAAAACGAACCGGCAAATAAAAATGTCGGTAACGCCGCTAAACCAACGATCAACATCCAATCTAATGGAGCGATCGGAACGGTATGGAATACGCTTTGCAACGGCGGATAATAAATCACAACAAGCAACAGCAAAACAGATAAAAGCACCGCACCGACAAGATATAAATTTCCAAGCGGATTGCGATCAAAAATCGAACGTTCACAGCGGCAGTCGAACACGTGAATGAGCTGGGCCATCACTAATGTGGCAAACGCCGCCGTCTGCGCGTATACAAGGTTTCCCGCGCTTCGTTCGTAAACGGTCATAAATGCGGCAAGCGTCACGAGCCCGATAATAAAGCCGCGGCTAACGATTTTCCAGCCGAGTCCACGGGCAAATACGCCTTCTTTCGGATGGCGCGGTTTTCGTTTCATGACGTTTTCTTCTGCCTGGTCAAGTCCAAGCGCCATCGCTGGCAGTCCATCGGTTACGAGATTGACCCATAAAATTTGAATCGGAACGAGCGGCAGCGGCAACGCTAACAGCATCGCAAATAACATCACTAAAATTTCGCCGACGTTCGAAGCAAGCAAGTAGCGGATAAATTTGCGAATGTTTTCGTAAATGTTTCTTCCTTCATGAATGGCTGCTTGAATCGTCGCAAAATTATCATCTAACAATACGAGCGCCGCCGATTCTTTCGCCACTTCGGTCCCCGATTTCCCCATCGCCACCCCGATATCTGCCGCTTTAATCGCTGGCGCATCGTTAACGCCGTCGCCGGTCATCGCCACGACATGCCCTTTTCGCTGCAACGCTTTCACAATTTTCAATTTATGCTCCGGTGACACGCGGGCAAATACGTAAATATCGTCGACAATTTCTTCGAGTTCATCGACGGAAAGCCGTGAGAGCGTCGCTCCGTCCATCACTTTCCCGTTGTTCGGCAAAATGCCAAGCTGCTTCGCAATCGCTCTAGCCGTTAGCACGTGATCGCCGGTAATCATCACCGTTTTAATGCCTGCTTCTTTGCATTGGTGAATGGCTTTTTTCACTTCTGGACGCGGCGGGTCGATCATCCCTTGAATGCCGACAAAAATGAGCGCTTTTTCTGCGTCTTTTTCCGTTATGATTCGTTCATGAGCTGCTAACGGACGATAAGCGATGGCAATTGTGCGCAACGCTTTATTCGCCATCGTCTGAATGACTTCTTGCACCGTTTTTCGCCAAGCGGACGTCAGTTGTTGTTCGCGCCCGTTCCAAGTGATGCGATCGCTTATTTCTAATAGTACATCCGGTGCTCCCTTTGTTACAATCCAACGCCGACCGCTGCTGTCTTTAACGATGACGGTCATCATTTTTCGTTCCGAGTCAAACGGAAATTCGTGCTCCACCGCAAATTCCGCATTAAGCCGTTCTTTTGTCAAACCGGCTTTCAGCGCCGCGACAAGCAGAGCTCCCTCGGTCGGATCGCCATCGATGTAGCGGCGATGATTTTTTTCTTTTAACTGCGCGTTGTTGCAAAGCACACCAAACGTTAATAGCTGCTGCAAAGCTGCTTCTTTTTTTTCATCCACAGGACGATCGTGTTCATAAAACTGTCCATTCGTTTCCAGCCCGGTTCCGCTGACCGTCCACGTTTTTCCGCTCGCCCATAAGTGCGTCACCGTCATCATATTTTCTGTCATCGTTCCAGTTTTGTCCGAACAAATGACGGAAGCGCAACCTAACGTTTCAACGGCTGGAAGTTTACGAACGATCGCATTTTTCTTAATCATGCGCTGTACGCCAAGCGCCAACGCGATCGTGACAATGGCCGGCAATCCTTCCGGAATAGCAGCGACCGCAAGCGACACCCCCGCCAAAAACATTTCGTACAATTCGTGTCCTTGAATCACGCCGACGACAACGACAAGAACGGTAAGCAAAAGCGCCACGACGATTAAAATTTTTCCGAGCTGTTCTAGTTTCCGCTGCAGTGGGGTCGTTACCGTTTCCGCTTCTTGAAGAAGGTTCGCGATTTGCCCCATCGCTGTTTTCATTCCGGTCGCAATGACGATGCCAACACCGCTTCCGCGCGTCACTAACGTGCCCATAAACGCCATGTTATGTAAATCGCCAATCGTTGCGTGATCATTCGCAAGCGGAGCAGCCACTTTTGCGGTCGGAACCGATTCTCCTGTAAGCGCTGATTCTTCGATTTCCAGCCCTTTTGCTTCGATTAATCGGACGTCCGCCCCGATGCGGTCACCACTAGAAAATTTGATGACATCGCCGACGACGAGTTCTTGCGACCGCACTTTCACCCATTCCCCGTCGCGCAACACGATCGCTTGCGGGGCGGACAATTGCTTCAGTGCTTCAAGCGATTTTTCAGCGCGCCGTTCTTGGAAAAAACCTAAGCATGCGTTCATGATAACAATGACGATAATGGCGATCGCATCGACATATTCGCCAAGAAAGCCAGAAATAACCGTTGCTACAAGCAATACAAGCACCATAAAATCTTGAAATTGATGGAAAAACAATAAAAGCGCCGACTGCTTTTTCGTTTCTTTTAGCTTATTATCACCGAATCGCTTCAACCGCTTTTTTGCCTCTTCTGTCGTTAATCCGGTCGCAAGGTTCGTATTCGTTTCTTTCGCTACATCGTTTGGTGCGAGCGTATGCCACTGCATGCCTTTCCCTCCTCTTCGCTTTTCTATGAAAGCTTATTCAGACATGTCCGAAAAAATGATATGATATAATGAAAATAAAAAGCAGAAAGGTGTTTCACATGTCATTTGACGGAGTGTTTACATATGCGATGGTAAAAGAATTGAAAGAAGCGCTCGAAGGAGGGCGCATTACGAAAATTTATCAGCCGTTTCCTCATGAACTTGTGTTTTATGTTCGCGCGTGCGGGCAAAATCATAAGTTGTTGCTATCGGCGCATCCGAGCTATGCGCGCGTCCATTTGACGAGCGAAGCGTACGACAACCCAGCCGATCCGCCGATGTTTTGCATGTTGTTGCGCAAACATTTGGAAGGGAGCATCATTGAATCGATTCAACAAGTCGATTTTGACCGGATCATCGTCATCGACGCAAAAGGCCGGAATGAAATCGGGGACGTATCGGTGAAGCGGTTGATCATTGAAATTATGGGCCGTCATAGCAACATCCTTTTAATCGATAAACAAATGAATACGATCATTGACAGCATTAAACATCTTTCCCCAGCGGTCAACCGTTACCGGACGGTCTTGCCTGGCTATCCGTACGTTGCACCGCCGTCGCACGAGAAGTTGAATCCACTCTTCGCGACAGAAGAAACGGTGATGAAAAAACTCGATTTTCATGCGGGGAAACTGGCCGATCAGCTCGTCGCTGCTTTTGCTGGCGTTTCACCGCTCTTTGCAAAGGAAGCCGTCTTTCGCGCCGGGCTGGCCAACCGGACAACGTTGCCGAAAAGTTTTATCGCTTTAATCGAAGAAGTGCGAAACAGTCAGTTTACACCTTCTATTTATACAAACGGGCAAAAAGAATGGTTTTACGCGCTGCCGCTTATGCATTTGCAGGCAGAGGCGAAAACGTTTCGTACGCTAAGCGAAATGCTTGACCGCTTTTATTTCGGCAAGGCCGAACGCGACCGCGTGAAACAGCAGGCGCATGATTTAGAGCGGTTTGTTGTGAACGAAAAAGCAAAAAATGAGAAAAAGCTGTTAAAGTTGGAACAAACGTTAGAAGAAGCAAAGCAAGCAGAACAATATCGGCTATATGGCGAATTGTTAACCGCGAATCTTTATGCGGCTCAGCGAGGAATGAGCGAAATCGAAGTCGTCAACTATTACGACGAAAACGGTGCGACGGTCACGATTCCGCTTGATAAACAAAAATCGCCGTCGGAAAATGCGCAAAGCTATTTTCAAAAATACCAAAAAGCGAAAAACTCGCTCGCCATCGTGCAGCAACAAATCGAGCGAACGAAAGAAGAAATCGTGTATTTCGATACGCTATTGCAGCAGCTTGAAACGGCCGCTCCGAAAGATATCGAAGAAATTCGCGACGAATTGATGGAACAAGGCTATTTGCGGGCGCGAGCGACAAAACAGAAAAAACAAAAGATGCGCTCGATTGAACTCGAGCGCTATGTATCAAGCGACGGCACGGAAATTCTCGTCGGCAAAAACAATAAACAAAACGACTATTTAACAAACAAACTCGCAAGCAAAGACGACATTTGGCTCCATACGAAAGACATTCCAGGCTCGCACGTCGTCATCCGCAGCAAAAATCCGTCGGAACAAACGATTATCGAAGCCGCGAATTTAGCTGCTTACTTCAGCAAAGCGCGGCACTCCAGCTCCGTTCCGGTCGACTATACGCGCGTTCGCTACGTCAAAAAACCGAGCGGCGCCAAACCAGGCTTTGTCATTTACGAAAACCAACAGACGATTTATGTCACACCGGATGAGGAGTTGGTTGTGAGGATGAAAAAACCCGTCTAGGTAGGCGGGTTTTTTTCGTTGAATTGGTTTCTGTTTTACCAAGCGAACCATCTACTGGCAAAACTTTTTACACCATTCCAAACATTTTCCACTCCCGAAGCTACAGTACTTCCAACTTCTTTTACAATTTCTCTCGCTTTATTTCTGATTTTTTGATGAGTTTTCACTATAGTTTCTCCAACTTTTGAACCAGCAATATATCCAACCTTTCCACCGACAAAACCACCAACAGCTGCTCCAACTGGACCAAACACAGATCCAACAGTTTCTCCGATTAACGCGCCTTCAGTCCTTGCTGCAATACCAGCTACCGTTGCGACAGTCGTTTGCTTCATTTTTTCAAAGCCTTCCCTTAGTGTCATTTCACCTGTTGCTACTTTTCCTAATATTTTAATATTTTCAATGGCGATATATGCTATATTAGCGATTGTTCCAGCTGGAGTTCCTTTTGGAATAACTGTTACTACTCCTTTTTCGACAGCGACTTTTAAAGCCCCTGCCGTCGCAGCTTTAATGCCAAAATCCGCGCCAGTCATTAATGCTTGTTCAACGACTTCTTCTGATTTTATTTCTTCACCATTATATACTTTCTTTGCAAGTTCAATCCCTGCCCCAATAGCAACTCCTTGTATCGCCGCATATCCAGCTTGTTTTCCAATCCCAATCGCAAGATCTTTGCTTTTATATTCGTTCCAATTTAAGTCGTTCCATCTGCCGCTTTGAGCTTCTTTTTGCAATTCTTTTGCTCTTATTTTTTCTAAAGGTTCACTTTTGATTTCTCCTGATCCAATGGATGCTACAACTGTTTTATTTGGAAAAGCTTTTTGAACTTCTTCCACTTGTTCTGCAGGAACGAGTAATCGTTGATTATTATAATTCCCTTCATTAATCATTCTTATCGTATCTTCAGCTGTTTTTCCATACTTTGCCTGATACCTTTCAACGATTTTTCTTGTTCTATCTTTTATCGCAATATCAACAGAGTTTTTACCATACGTTTGCCCATCTTTAGGAGGAAGCACTTCTGCTCGATACTCACTTCCCTTAACTGCTGCTTTCAAGTTAAAAGAATTCACATGATGTTGCTCTGCAATAAATCCATCTAAGTTAAAATTTTGACTAACGACTCCATTTTTAGTCATTATTGTGTTGTACATTGATTGATTGGCATTTTTAATAGCTTCATCCAACGTGTGAAGATATTCGGCTGTTTGTGCAGTAGTAAAATGGGAAGTCGATTGCTTGAGTTGGTTTGCAAACCAACTCTCTTTACTGTGACCATTTTTTATCGCTTCTTGTAGAGACATTTTGCTACTCTCATTTACTTTGAGCGTTTTAACAATCTCTTTACTAATTTCCTCTATCTCTGTAACGGGCTTTTCAGGAAGGCTATTTTTTAATTCCATCCTAAGCCATTCTTCGACATCCATTTTATCTTTATGATTAATATAGCTTTCTATGAATTTCTGTTGTAAAATTTGCAGCTCCTTCGCCTCATCTTCAGGCAATATTTGTGTATTTTCGAAACCAGTAATAAATTCTGCTGTTTTCATTTTGTTCATATTCGTCGTCCCTTTCTCAACGAACTTATCAGAAATTGTTCCATAGCGATTTGTTCTCCCGCGGATTATTTCTCAATATTATCATTTATTTTACTTGCCGGTTTTATATCAATTTTACTAATTTCTTGTTTGATTTGATCGATCTTATCCTTTAAAGTGCTTGAAATCGGTTTTGTATCTCTAGCGGCCTGTATTAAATCTTCAGTTGTTATTTTATCTTTACCGTTAATAAATGCAGATTCGATGGCTTCTTTTACAACAGATTCTAAATCTGCCCCGTTAAATCCTTTCGTTTCTTTTATTAAAGCAATTGTGTCTATATCTTTATGCCATTTGTTTCTTTTCTTAAGATGAATTTCAATGATCTTTCTTCGTTCCTCATCGTTCGGTAAATCGACGAAAAACAATTCATCGAATCTCCCTTTTCTCAAAAATTCAGGAGGTATTCTTGAAATATCGTTCGCTGTGGCAACGATAAAAACAGTATTTTCTTTTTCTTGCATCCACGTAAGAAAATGACCAAACAATCTCGTCGTGACATCATTTCCCCCACCTTCACTACCAACACCAGAAAACGCTTTTTCAATTTCGTCAATCCAAAGAACACATGGGCTGATCGCTTCTGCTAATTGCAATGCTTTTCTCATATTTTCTTCCGATTCGCCAACATATTTACCAAGAAGCCTACCGACATCAAGCCGTACGAGCGGCACTTCAAACAATCTAGCCGTCGCTTTTGCCGTTAAACTTTTACCGCAACCTGGCATACCAATAATCATGATTCCTTTTGGAACATCCACTCCAAACTTAATCGCTTTATCTAAGTGGTTAAACACTTTCGCCTTTCGATAAAGCCATGCCTTTAAATTTTCCAAACCGCCAATGCCTTCTATACTCTCTTTAAAATTAACCATCTCCAACATTCCTGATTTTTTAATAAGCTGTTCTTTTTCTTGAAGTATTAAATACTTGTCTTCCTCATCAATATATCCGCCATCTTGATAGGCTAAATTTAAGATTTGGTTTATTTGAAATTCATTTAGTCCTCTAAATGATAAGGCGATATCGTTTAGTACTTCTTCTTCCACTTGAATATCTAAACTTTTAGTAAAATTTATGACTAATTCAACAATCTCTTTATGTGTAGGTAGTGGAACATCAAATACAGTGATATAATTTTCTAATTCACATGGAATGGTCAACTTGCTAGACACTATAAATATCGTAGCGTTGTAATTTTCACGATACAAATTATCTTCACATATTCTTTTCAGTAACGCTATAACTTTAGGATCTTCCAAAAAATTATGTACATCTTTAAGCACAATAAAAGTTTGCTTTTCGTATCCTTCATCCATAATATTTATTAAAAATTTTTCCAAACTACATTCCATCAATGGGCTTGTCGTCTCAAAATCTACGATTCCTAACGCATTGTTATATTCGACAATATTGACACCTTGTCCAATCTTCAAAATCAAATCATCAATTACTTTAAAATCAAAATGATTGATATATATAATCGGACGTAAAGCATCGACATATGAAGCTAAAAGATGTTCTGCATTTTTCCTCATCTTCACACCTCCATGTACAGAAGTTCATGATTAGCATTTCTGCTTTTATAATCAATTCCATCTAAAATAACAAAAGCGCCATTAATATCGCTCGAAGATAATTCCTCTCCAAATTTTCCGGCATTCCGCACGTAATTACCGTTTTCCATTCTTATAATCATATATTTTTTTCCTTGTGGCTC
Organism: Anoxybacillus sp. J5B_2022; assembly: GCF_026847645.1. Classification (GTDB taxonomy): domain Bacteria; phylum Bacillota; class Bacilli; order Bacillales; family Anoxybacillaceae; genus Anoxybacteroides. The sequence continues at coordinate 7,590 of NZ_JAPSMC010000036.1, read as the reverse complement.
TATATCTTTCCAATAAGCTTCTGTATCGCCTTTAAAAATTTTTAATTCTTCTCCTATTTTTTCTTTTAACCAGCTTCTATTTTGTATAAAGTTGTTCAGTTCCTCATGGATGTAACATTCACTATCTAAAAAATAACTTCGCATCCCATCATTCATCAAAATTGCAAAAACAGCTAAAGGGGCTTGTTCAATTAAAGTTTCATACAAATCCTTGTAATTTAAATTAAAAAGTCCCATATAATTTTTTTCTATTTCTTGTATATTCGCTTTAATTTTCGGCATATTATCTTTATTTTCGATGATATCCATAATTACTGAGTCGTAACCTACGTGATAATCATCGATAATGCTTTTAACTTGATAATTCGCCTTTTTATATTCCTCAAGTAACTCTGCTTGCTCGTTTACATACTCTAAAATTGCAATGCTTTCTTTTATTTTGTCATCATCACATTCCATCTCAAAAATCTTAATAAGTTGTTGAATGATCTCAGTATTACTATGAGCTGTTATACTATTGACTTTATTAAGATAGTCATTATATCCCCTAACAGAGAGCCATCTTTGTAGCAACCCATTTTTATATACATCTAGCATATCCTCAATTGAAAAATTATTTTTTAAATCATCAATATTTCTTACTGGTTGATTATCTAAAATGAGATTGAATTTGATCGTTTTAGCCATGTCTCTCCCTCCATAAATTTGACAATTATACCATTTTCCACTGTGTTACAACGATTCTATATACCACCATAAGACAATATCTCATCAACATTCGTTTTCTTACGTTGATGATACGTTTTTTATATCATAGTGATCTATCGTCAAACATGATAAATATGTCTAAAGGCCTCTCGAAAAATTTCCTACAGGAGAATTCTTCGAGAAACTCCTCCTCTTGTTTCTATAGGTAATGATGTCTTCTATGTCAAAAGCTAGCTTCCCAACAAACTTTACAACATAAATATAAAATCAAAAACTGTTTCATCCAAAAATTCATATATTTTATACATGCTTCACTTAATGGAATTTTTATTTTGAGTTGTCCATCATGTCAAATTAATACGAATAGTCTATACATTGTAATTTATAGGACAGCGAGGGAATGTTGATTTACTCACAATTCCCTCACTTCACCATTTTACTGTTGAGCAATGCTTACTTCGAATTGGAATGGCTCAATATTAATATCATAGTTTTCAGAACTTCCTTCAAAATAAAATTTAATTACTTGTTCATTTGCATCGATAGCCGGAAAAGGAATAATTGCTTCTACATTTGTTTTTGGTAAAATATCTGTCGGAATTTCAGGATATCCTGCCTCAAAGTTATCCGCTTTCTCATGTTGTGTATTACCTACTAAAAGCTTTGCATTATGCTCCCAGAAATTAATTTTGGCATTGCTCTGGTTTGAAATCGTAACATACGCTCTTGTTTCATCTTCTGCAATCTCTACTTTATTCAATTTTACGATATAACCATGCTGATTGATTTCTTTATTTACTTCAATAGTTTTAATTGGTTTGGAGAACGTCGTTACATAATCTGTCTTTTCCACTTTTTCTGCGTCAATAATTGGAGCAGTAACTTTTCCACCTAGTGCGTTTTCACCTTCAAATGATTCTCTAACAGTTCCAACTACATGAATGATGTCTTCATTTTTCACATCAGTCTTCGGGTCAGCTACAACAATCACATTCTGTTCGCTATTTTTTGGATCAGCAAATGCTTGAATGTAAATTCCATCATCATCCTTCTCTGGTTCAACAAAAATTTTAGCGTAAAAATCCACTTTAGAGCCCTTATACTTATCTGGGTTAGAAATCATTTTAGTAAATTCTTCTTTTGACAATGGTTCTTTCGATTCTTGTTTTTTGTCGTCATTTTTGCTGGTGGATGATTGTTCGGATGAGCAACCAGCTGCTACAAGCAACAATCCAAATGCGAAAAATAAAGATAAAAGTTTTCTCATGTTTATCGTTTCTCACTTCGAAAAGTAAAATCCAACTTAAAGATTCCCCATCCAACATGATTTATCCCTAATAGTAGAATTGATAAGCCTACCACTCTAATTTAAGATTATCATACTCGTCTGCTATTTCTTTCATTGCATCAATCAGATCACATAATACCTCTAAATTAAACCATGGGTGATCAATAATTTTACAATCATCATATTTCGTGTATATTTTAAGTACAGGCTTACTTTCAAGCGTATCATAAAATACAAAATCAATATCAGAGTATTGAACACTAAATTTTGAGTGTTTATTTAATGATGACTTTACATATATTCCATCAGTAGATAAAACAAATCCTGATTTACCTTCACCGAAGGAACTATCACTAAATAAGATAATGATATCCCTCCACTTTACTCTATTATCGCATATCTTTTCAGCTGCTCTACTAAGATATTTAACTGAATACTCATTACTTGGATCGTTTCCCATTGAATAACCACTCCAGATACCAGAACCACTGGTTATTTCTTCCTCTTTTTCAATCATTCTTCGTTTCTTATCGTCCATTTTTATAACCTCCTCAACATTTTAACCTACATACGCTCAATCATCTGTAAATAACGATTTCCATCTTCCAATACTCTATTTGTTGCCTCTTCTAATTCTCCATTTTCCTTTAACAAAGAAGTATCAAGCACGGTCTTTATTGTTTGGGCTAATTGTACGCATCTATATATGTCCTGTTGTTCAGCTAAACTATAATTATTCCAATCAACTCCTCGATTATTAATTGTAACTTTCATTTTAGATACATAATTTACAAAATAAGTATCGAGTTTTTGTAATAACTCCGTGAGCTGATTTGCTCTAATAAATATCCCCTTTAATGCAACCCCAATATTTTTTGCCTGCTCCTTGAATGCCTTGGCTTTATCATAGTTTGCATAAGAATCATTTAACGCTTTACGAGCTTGACTTGCAAAAATACTTCCACCAACTGCAAGTGCTGGTCCTACAACAAGCCCACCTAAAACGATCATTCCTCCCATCATACCAAAACCACCAGCTGTAAGTGCCCCACCACCAAGCCAAGCTAATGTTGCATTTGTAGCAGCTGCTCCCGAAAGAGTTCCAAGTGCTGTACCTGTTGTAGATGTAACAATTAAACCGCCTAAGCCGCTCATAACAGCGCTATATGTACCATAAGCAAGTAATGCACCAGATCCAACAGCGGCAAGACCGTTAACCGCGACTTGCTTGGCTTCAAAAGTAGCTTCTTTTAATTGCCTGAAACTTTCACTCGATGGGTTAAAATTCCTTAACTCGTCAATTCCTTGACTATTTTTTAAATTAATATTCTTAATTTTTTCGAAGCTTGTTACAAAGTCATGCATAGATGTGGTAAGCAATCGTATTTTCTCATGTCCCAGAGCCTCTATAGCTCCTTTTGTCTTATCTTTAGCCATAGCAATAAAATCTTCTGCTTCTTTAGCTATTGCTTTTGCAGCTTCATTTACTTTTTTGGCTTCATTCATATTTCTTTTGGCCTCAATTCCGTCTTTAAGACCCTTTGCTGCAGTAGATGCTGCAATTCCTCCTAAAATAATTGGTATAAGCGGTAATGGCATAAATATCTACTCCCCTCTATAAAATTATTAAAATTCAAGTGCTATATTTTGATTGAGCATAAAATTATTAAACTCATCAAAATTTTTAAACTGTAAGGCTTTTCCCATCTCTAGTGCTATTTTATTTAGCCCTTCAGTAAATTGTTCTAAATTATCGTTCTTAATAGCTAAATCTATAAGTTGAAAACTCTGCTGAAAGAGTATTTCTCGATTGCTGTAAAATTCATTTATCATTTTTTCTAATATTCTACGTTGAGAATTCATTGACTCAATTGCAGCTGTAGCAATAGCATGAACCCTCACACGACGCTCTACAGAAATTTGTTCTTCATGTAACACTTGCATTGCAGCACCATATATTGTTGAAGATGTTATATATCCAATCATTGCACCTATAGCTGTCCCTACCCCTGGAAAGATAGCTGTCCCAATTGCTCCTCCCCAGCTTGCTGCAATAGCCCCTGTACCTTTTTCACCCAACTCTTCAACTAATTGAATTGCATCTATCTCTCCATTTGCATATCGTATTAACGATTTTCCTACTTGGACACCTACCGTAGCAATTGTTGCAGGCAAATTAGTCTTGGATAAATTTACAAAGATACTATTCTTGCTTGAAGCCATAAAACCTCTTATTGCGGTATCACTCGCACCAATAATATAAGCACTTGTACTTCCTCCTACCGTATCTATAGCAACATCTTTTAATGCATCCTTAATTTCTTTTTCCCCTCTCATTACACAAACAATATTTTTTGATGTAGAAATTGCCGCTGAAATAACTGCTACGGCTTTTGCTTGCTCTACTCCGGAATGATGGGCAGTCTTAGCAACATATTTAGCAGTAGCCAATTTAGGATGTTCTCTTAAAAACATTGCTTCTCGAGAACTTATCCCACTGTCTGTAATATCCTTTGCTGCCTGCCTATATTTTTTGGCTTTATCCTCAAGCATTTTAGCTTTTTCTAAATTCCCATTTGTACGAAATTCTTTTGCTTTGGCACTTAACTTTTCTGATTGTTCTTGTGCATATTTTTTTGCTAACTCATATTGTTCAGAAGGAACAAGAACTTTATTTCCCCTATATCTATCCCAATCTTTACTTACTAATTTTCTAACAAGTTTTTCTGAACTTTTTTGTATTTGTTCTTGAGTTTGATAACCTCCACAAAATTTCATCTGTGCACTCCATAGAGGTTGATTTGCGTTTACTATTGGGTTTCCATCTACATCCACTGCTAAAATATCAAACTGAGTATGATTCCCGAGACCAACATCATTTGATCTACTTACTCGAGTATTTTTCCTGTTAATTATATTATCTGCATTTGTTTTATCGACATAATGGATTTCTGCAGCGAATCCAGCTTGCTGTTTAAGGTTCTGATATTCAAAATTAGGATTGACATTGGATTCTGCTACTTGTTTAAGACCCTTTTTAATTATGTGTCCGTCAGCTGAAACATTACCCTTGTAACCCTTAATATATTCAGCCGCTGCTCTACCATACCTTTCAACATTCTCAGTTGTTGCCCCAATGACCGAATCAATAAGTCCGCTATGATCTTTTTTCTTATTTTTTTCATTCATAGATAATTCCCCTTCATTTACTATCTATAATCTATTTCGTACAATCGGCTATTCCTTCATTCTTTAAGTCCTTCTATTTCATGAGTTTATGCACTTATAAGGAAACAGGTCGTACACTTGCATACATCATTATTCACCTTTGAATTCAAAATTTTATTAGGGAAATGTCAACCACATTGATAATTCTTGAAACCTTATGTGTAATTTTCCAACATCTTCTCAATCGTCTCCCTCATCTCCTCGCGAAATTCTTCCGGCTTGATTACCTCCAAATATTGCGCCTGGCTTAACAGCCACATCTTAATGCCGAGTCCGTAAACTTCTGCTTCAATGACCGATACTTGTCCATCTGTTTCAACGACTTTTGCGGTGGGCAGGCGATCTAAAATCGCTTGCAGAGAAGGTCCCCAAAACCGAAACGTAATTTTCATTAGTTCCCCCGCATGCATAAATTGCACTCGTTTGCGAAATTCTCCTTCTTCAAACCGATTTTTATAATCGGATTGGAAATGCTCATTCGTAACGGTGTAACGAACAATGCGATCGATGCGATAAATCGTTGGAAAATCAAAGTCATAGTCTATAAGAAAAGCGATTAAGTAAAAGTAATATTCCGAGAAAACGATTCCGACAGGTTTTAACTTCCTTGTGATTGGCGAATCTTCCCCTTCTTTTTTGTAATCGATGACGATCGCCCGTTTTGTGTGCACCGCACGACTTAAATCCCAAATCGTCTGAATGAGCGGTTGATCATGCTGCAAAGAAACATAGTGAAAATGTTCATTGCGGATGACATCTTGAATAAAGCGTTGATTTTGCGGGTGTGATTGAAAAATAAGTTTTTTTAATAGCCGATCCATTTCTGTCTTTTTTAATGCGCGGCTTTCAAGTAATATTTTGGAAATCACAAGAATTTCTTCGTTTGTTAGCCAGTCATCCTCACTCTTCTTTAATACGTAACCATTTTTCTTTCGGTCATACTCCAACGTTATAAAATCGTGAAACGTGTCAGCAACGTATGTACGCAACTCATCAATATCACGTTGAATGGTTTTTTCGTTGACGTCAAATCGTTCTGCCTCATTTTTTTCGAAATCACTTCTCCACGTCGAAGCCTCTCATAGATTGACAAAATCCGTAGCGGCTTCGATTGTTGTTCATCCACATCCATCCCCCCATTGCCTCAACACCATACAACCATTCATGTTTACTACTACCGTCCTAAAATGGTGCTATAACCATGTTCGACAATATATTACCATTTTTACTTGGACATTATATGTACTTCAAGAAAAATTTTAAAGTTTTTTCTTACATTTTTTTAATGATAGAAAACTTGGATGCTGGATTATAACGATAAACAGATGCTATAATAATACGATAGAAGGAGGTGAAAACATGGACGAAGTATTGCACCGTATTTTTAACGAATTGACGTTTTTACGTGAAAACATGGCCACCAAAGACGATATCGCTGCCATGGACAAGCGTATCAGCCATATCGAGCAAACGATGGCGACGAAAGACGATATTGTCGCTGTAAGCAAACGAATCGAACACATTGAACACACAATGGCAACGAAAGAGGACGTTGTTGCGCTAAAAGAGGATATTCAATCTCTAGAAAGTCGTGTGAGCCACATCGAACAAACAATGGCGACGAAAGAGGATGTGGCTGCGCTAAAAGAGGATATTCGGGCTCTAGAAGGTCGCGTGAACCGCATCGAACAAACGATGGCAACGAAAGAAGATGTGGCAGACATTCCATTTATTAAACAAGCGGTGATGGAAACGTTAGAAGCCATTAACGAAATCCCAGCCATGAAACAAACCCTCGCCGAAGCGCTACGAAAACTAGACGATGTCATCGCCAGCCAAGCGCGGCAAGAGCTCGTTCTTCAATCACTCGCATTTCGCTCACTAGAACAAGAAAATGAAATTCGCGCATTAAAAGCTAAATAATCTGTCCATGCAACAACAGTACTCCTCATCGCAATCATAAATCCATGAGAAGCATAAAAAAGATCCCCACTTCAACGAGTGAAAGGAGTAAGTGGGGGAGGAATGCGCTTTTTCTATACCCTTTACTTTTAAAACTAATTGAAATATAATAAAGGAAAAAGAGTATAATCAACATGAAATTCACATATATTTTATTTAGTGAGTTATGGTTATCATAGCTTATGGGTACAACCGTATAGACCGAAGTGGTCGGTCACCAGTTAGGCAAAAGTAATCCACCTAAAGCTTGGCGGCAGGGTGGATTACTATTTTTTTGAAGTCATTTTGTCAACGATAGTAATCACCAATGTGATGAGCAAGACCATAAACGTTGCCGTTTCTACGTCGAAATTGCTCTTCATGGTCACACCCCCTTTCTGTAGGGGATAGGGTGTGACCAACCA
>NZ_JAPSMC010000035.1 GCF_026847645.1 Anoxybacillus sp. J5B_2022 | reverse complement strand
AATGAGGAGTGAAGAAAATGGAAAACAAAAATACGCTTGGAATTCAATATATGCGGGACGGAAACTATGAAGAAGCGGTAAAATGTTTTCATGAGGCGATCGAAGCAAATCCTGATGACCCCGTCGGCTACATTAATTTCGGGAACGTGTTAGCGGCCGTTGGCGAGGAAGAAAAGGCGATTCGCTTTTTCCAAAAGGCGCTTGAGCTTGATGAGCAGGCGGCGACGGCGTATTATGGGCTCGGTTCGATTTATTACAACCGCCAGCAATTTGCCCAAGCAAAAGACATGTTTGAACAAGCGATCCAAAAAGGTCTTAACGACAGCGATGTATTTTTCATGCTCGGCATGTCGCTTATGTTTTTAGAGCAGCCGCGGCTTGCTTTGCCGTATTTGCAGCGCGCAGCGGAATTGAACGAGCACGATGTCGAAGCGCTTTTCCAATTAGGCCTCTGTTTGGCACAACTCGAGTTTGTCGACGAAGCGATGCGCTATTTTGAACGGACGATCGCGTTAGATGAACATCATGCGGACGCCTGCTATAACTTAGGGGTGGCGCATGCGTATAAAGATGAAGCACAAACGGCGCTTCAATGGTTTACAAAGGCGCTTTTCATTCAGCCAGATCATTTGTTAGCTGGACACGGAAAAAAACTGATGGAACAAGCGCTCGGACAACGATAAAAGGTAGGGATTCCCATTGCAACAACAAGGATCGTTTGCCTTAGACGAAAAATCGTTTATTAAAGGAACACATCTCGTCACGATTTTCCATAACGAAAGCAATTTGTATTCGGTCGTGCGCATTCGCGTTGAAGAAACGAACGAAGCGTACAACGACGAAGAAGTCGTTGTTACTGGCTATTTTCCGCGCATGCACGAACAAGAGACGTATGTGTTTTACGGTTCGTTTAAGGAACATCCGCGCTTTGGGCGGCAATATGTCGCCGATTATTTCCGCAAAGACGTTCCGCATACGAAAGAAGGCGTCATTTATTATTTATCGAGCGATTTATTTAAAGGAATCGGCAAAAAAACGGCGGAAGCAATCGTGGAGGCGCTTGGCGAGCAGGCGATTTCCGTTATATTAGCCGATCCGGACGCGCTTTCAAAAGTGCCGAAACTGTCGAAAGCGAAAGCGCAAGAGCTGTACGAAACGTTAAAAGCGCACCAAGGGCTCGAACAAATCATGATTGCGCTGTCGCGGCTCGGCTTCGGTCCGCAACTGTCGATGAAAATTTATCAAGTATATAAAGAAGCTACATTGGAGATTATTCAACAAAACCCATACCAGCTCGTCGAAGATGTCGAAGGAATCGGATTTGTTCGCGCAGATGAATTAGGCCACCAGCTCGGCATCTCTGGCCGCCATCCGGACCGCATTCGTGCGGCTTGTTTGTACGTGCTAGAAAGCGATTGTTTGCAGGAAGGGCACGTCTATTTAACAAAGGAGCAGCTATTGGCCAAAGTAAAAGAGCTATTAGAGGCGAAGCGCGAAGAAGCCGTGCCGGAAGAAAATATCGTCCATGTGCTGTTGATGTTGACAGAAGAAGGAAAGTTGATTAGCGAGGACGGCAAATATTACATTCCATCGCTTTATTTTGCTGAAAAAGGAATTGTCACGAACGTCAAACGGCTTTTGCAACAGGCGGTGACGGCATTTCCAGAGTCGGAATTTTTATTAGCGCTCGGGCAGCTAGAGGAACGCCTCTCCGTCCAATACGATCCGCTCCAAAAAGAAGCGATTCAGCAGGCGCTTTCTTCTCCGCTCTTTATTTTAACGGGAGGGCCTGGGACAGGAAAAACGACGGTAATTAAAGGAATCGTCGAAATTTTTGCCGAACTGCATGGCCTTTCGCTTGACCCTAAACATTACAATAAAGAAAATCCGTTTCCGATTTTATTGGCTGCCCCAACCGGAAGGGCGGCAAAGCGAATGGGCGAGGCGACCGGCTTGCCGGCGGTGACGATTCATCGCTTGCTCGGATATAACGCGGCAGAAGGGTTTGTGCACGATGAAGAAGCGCCGATTCAAGGAAAGTTGCTTATCGTCGATGAAATGTCGATGGTCGATACGTGGCTGTTGAACCAACTGTTAAAATCGCTTCCAGACGGAATGCAAGTCATTTTCGTCGGCGATGAAGATCAATTGCCATCTGTCGGACCGGGACAAGTATTAAAAGATTTGCTGCGAACAAACCTTATCCCGACTGTCCGCTTGACAGAAGTGTACCGGCAGGCAGAAGGGTCGTCGATTATTGAACTCGCCCATCACATGAAAAACGGGCAGCTGCCGCCGGATTGGGCTACCCCAAAAGCCGATCGTTCGTTTATTCGTTGCCACGCAGGACAAGTCGTCGATGTTGTAAGGCAAATTGCCGATAACGCGTGGAAAAAAGGGTATGCGGTGAAAGATATTCAAGTATTGGCGCCAATGTACCGTGGGCCTGCTGGCATCGACCGGCTCAATCAAGCGCTGCAAGAGTTATTCAATCCGAAAGCGGATAAAAAACGCGAACTGTCGGTAGGCGACACGGTGTACCGAATTGGCGATAAAGTGTTACAGCTTGTGAACCAGCCGGAGCAAAACGTGTTTAACGGCGATATCGGCGAAGTCGTCGCCATCTTTTATGCGAAGGAAAATGTCGAAGAACAAGATTTAGTCGTCGTGTCGTTTGATGGGAACGAAGTGACGTACACAAGGCAAGATTTAACGCAAATTACGCATGCGTACTGTTGCTCGATCCATAAATCGCAAGGAAGCGAATTTCCGATTGTCATTTTGCCTGTCGTGAAAAGCTATTACCGGATGCTAAGGCGCAATTTGTTATATACGGCGGTGACGCGAAGTAAAAAATTTTTAGTTTTATGCGGTGAGGAAGAGGCGTTTAAGATGGGAGTTGCCCGCTACGATGACAGTGTGCGGCAAACGACGCTCGCGGAAAAGCTCAAACAAGTATTTCAGCCGATCCAAGAAGGCGAACTACCGCTTGAAGAGGCGAACATCGGAATGGAAAACGTTTCACCGTATGATTTTATGAACGAAGGAACAAGATAAAGGTGTAAGTCGCACATAATTGGTCACGTTCCTCACCATACGTATAAATTTTCAAATATTTGACAAAAATAATGGTAAAACGAAAAGAGGAGCGTGCCTTTTTGTGCTTAAATGTCCTAATTGCCAAAGCAAAGATTTAGGGAAAATTGGTGTGAACCAATACTATTGCTGGAATTGCTTTATCGAGCTTTCTGTTCATAAAGGAATGATTTACACGCATCAAGTCGAAGAAGACGGAACGCTCAGCTCGTTAGACGATTTGTTCAGTGAGCAAGAACGGACGCTTTCGTCGTAACATGAGGGGGAATGACGATGAATCGCACGATGACATCGCTTATGGCGATCGGTTTAGGAGTTGTGGCTTACCAAATGGCTCGCCGCAACGGCGGCATGAACATGCGCAACGTACGAAAAATGGGCCGGCAGCTCATGCGCTCATTTACGTAACAAAACACGGCATCCTGATCATAGGGTGCCGTTTTTGTGTGTGCTAGGCATGTCTATCAACTTGGCGGTCAAAGTCCGCTATGGGCGTTGGAAAATCATTTATGTAATACCCTAGAGTGTAAATCAAGAACAACCTAGACAATTTAGTCGCTGTGCCTGTCACCTGTCGAAATGGTTTGTTGTCGGGAAAAACGTCAGATTGATACAGACAGAGAATGTCCTCGGTTCTCTGTCTTTTTGTTGTAAAAGATGAAGTTGGAATGTTAGTTAGTTTTGTGGAAACAGAATGGTAAGCATGTTACAATCATCATAGCAATTGCATAAAGCAGGGTGGGCGGTTGGCCACTTCCCGATGGAGGGAGGTGGAGAAATGACGACATACGAAGCATTAAGCTTAATTGCTCAATTTAGCTTAGTGCTGGTAGCGGTATTAACATTAATAGTTACGATGGTCGTCTATATAAACAAAAAGAAATAACCGTCCTCCCTCGACCAAAGGTATGACGGTTATTTCTTTGTTTAACCCTCGTATCTTAAAGGTCAGCCGCTCTTCTTGCGGCATGCAGTTGTGCTGATCGGGTGTTTGCCGCACCCGGTCTTTTTTATTTTATGTTCCTTTTGGTTTTATTATACACGGAATGTTTCATCGTATTCAAGAGAGTTCCGAGATAGTTTTTGATGCATAGGCATTGTCAAACGTCGACCGGAAGAAATCATATTATTGAGAAGAAGCAACCATTGAAGGGGAGTTATTCAGCAAAAGAAGGGCAGCCTATACGATTCGATAGATATGCAGCATCTTGTTGTGTTTTTGTGCATAATTGTCCGTAAATCCTCCACACTAACGTGTAGGAGGGATGCGCGTGCAAAATGAGCAACTGCGCTTTTTTATTCGCGTGACGAAACTGTTGTTTGTCGTTGTTTTGCTTTATTTCATCATGAGGCTGAAAGGGTTTTGGCTGCCGATTTTAAATGTGATCTTGACGGTGCTGACGCCGTTTTTGATCGCTGCTTTTATTGCGTACTTGCTTCATCCGATTGTCGAATCTATTCATCAAAAGGGACTCCCGCGAGCGCTCGCCATTTTAATGATTTACGTCCTGTTTTTTGGCGGCGTCGGATATGGGGCATACAAAGGAATTCCCATTTTTCTCAAACAGCTGCAAGAAATGACAGAAAGCTTGCCGATGTTTGTCGGTACATATAAAGGATGGACGAATATGATTCATGACGAAACATCGACATGGCCAGAAGAAATTCATAAGCGCGTCGAGACAACGATTCTCGAAGTCGAGGCATTGCTAGGGCTATGGCTAACGAAAGCGGTCACAAGCGTAAAACATTTGCTCAATTCAGCGTTCGTTTTCTTGCTCGTACCGTTTATCGCCTTTTATATGTTAAAAGATATCGAACTTATCAAAAAAGCGGTTTGGAAACTGACGCCAAAAAAATGGCGGAAAGAAGGGCTCGCATTTTTAGAAGATATCGATGAATCGCTCGGCAACTATATTCGCGGCCAACTGCTCGTCTGTTTTTTAATCGGAAGCGTTGCGGCGCTCGCCTTTTGGATTGCTGGAATGAATTATCCGCTTTTGTTAGGATTTATCATCGGCATGACAAATGTGATCCCGTATTTCGGGCCGATTATCGGGGCGGTTCCGGCCGTTCTTTTAGCGGCCACGGTTTCGCTAAAAATGGTGATCATTGTCATTAGCATCATTTTTGTCTTGCAGTTTTTAGAAGGCAACATTTTATCGCCTCTCATCGTCGGGAAAAGTTTGCATATGCATCCGCTCGTCATCATGTTTTCGCTCTTTCTTGGCGGTGAAATCGCGGGAGTCATCGGAATGATGATCGCTGTCCCGTTCGTCGCCATTTTAAAAGTGTCGCTCTTACATGCAAAGGAGCGTTTTCATACACATTGACAATCAAAGGAAGCTTGTCTATAATCTGTGTGAAAAGGTTTATACATCAACGCGATGACGGATCGAGTATGTTACAGTCCATCTTAACGCGCATTACGCGCACAGAGAGGAATTTCCGCGGCTGAAAGAAATTCCAGATGAAGGGTAACAGAATGCTAATCCGGAGCGCAGGCAAAACCTGACGGCGAAGCCACGTTACGGCTTTTAGAGGTGATGGACGTCTGTCCATAAACAGGGTGGTACCGCGAGCATAACTCTCGTCCCTGCAAGGGATTGGGAGTTTTTTTATTTGAAAAAATGAAAAGGAGGCAAGCATGATGAAGAAATTAACATCTGCACAAGTTCGCCAAATGTTTTTAGACTTTTTCCAAGAAAAAGGACACGCTGTAGAACCGAGCGCCTCGCTCATTCCGATTGACGATCCTTCTTTGCTATGGATCAACAGCGGGGTTGCCACGCTGAAAAAATATTTCGATGGCCGCGTCATTCCGGACAATCCGCGCATTTGCAACGCACAAAAGTCCATTCGCACGAACGATATTGAAAACGTCGGCAAAACCGCGCGCCATCATACGTTTTTTGAAATGCTCGGAAACTTCTCGATCGGTGACTATTTCAAACGGGAAGCGATTCATTGGGCGTGGGAATTTTTAACGAGCGAAAAATGGATCGGCTTTGATCCGAATCGGCTATCTGTCACTATCCATCCAGAAGACGATGAAGCGTTTGACATTTGGCATAAAGAAATCGGCCTTCCGGAAGAACGCATTATTCGGTTAGAAGGGAATTTCTGGGATATCGGTGAAGGGCCGAGCGGACCGAATACGGAAATTTTCTATGACCGCGGGGAAGAATTCGGCAACGACCCAAATGACCCGGAATTATATCCAGGCGGCGAAAATGAACGCTATTTAGAAGTGTGGAACCTCGTATTCTCGCAATTTAACCATAATCCAGACGGCACGTACACGCCGCTGCCGAAGAAAAACATTGATACCGGCATGGGGCTTGAGCGGATGTGCTCGATTTTGCAAGATGTGCCGACGAACTTTGATACAGATTTGTTCATGCCGATCATTCGCGCAACCGAGCAAATTTCCGGTGAGAAATATCGCATCGATGCCGAAAAAGACGTTGCCTTTAAAGTGATTGCCGACCATATCCGCACTGTTACGTTTGCGATCGGTGACGGAGCGCTACCGTCGAATGAAGGACGCGGCTACGTCTTGCGCCGCTTGTTGCGCCGTGCGGTACGATACGCGAAAAAGCTCAATATTAACCGTCCATTTATGTACGAATTAGTGCCGGTTGTCGGCGAAATTATGGTCGACTACTATCCGGAAGTGAAAGAAAAAACGGAATTTATCCAAAAAGTCATTAAAAACGAAGAAGAACGGTTCCATGAAACGCTTCATGAAGGGCTCGCAATTTTGGCGAATGTCATTCAAAAAGAAAAAGCGCGCGGCAGCAACACGATTTCTGGCGAAGACGTCTTCCGCCTTTACGATACGTACGGCTTCCCGGTTGAATTGACGGAAGAATATGCGCAAGAAGAAGGAATGAACGTCGACCACGACGGGTTTGAACGGGAAATGGAACGGCAGCGGGAACGTGCGCGCGCGGCACGCCAAGAAGTCGATTCGATGCAAGTGCAAGGCGGTGTGCTCGGCGATATTAAAGTCGAAAGCCAATTTGTCGGTTATGACCAACTTCGCACGCAATCGATTGTGACGGTCATCGTGAAAAATGGGGAGTTGACCGAAGAAGTCAGCGAAGGCGAAGAAGCGCAAATTATGTTAGACGTCACGCCGTTTTATGCGGAAAGCGGCGGCCAAATCGCCGACCAAGGTTTCATCGAAAACGACACGGTAAAAGCGTACGTGAAAGACGTACAAAAAGCGCCAAACGGGCAACATTTACACCACGTCATCGTCGAAAAAGGAACGCTCAAAAAAGGCGAGACGTACACGGCCTACCTTTTCGAAGACAAACGCGCCCAAATTGTGAAAAACCATACGGCAACGCATTTGTTGCACCAAGCGTTAAAAGATGTGCTTGGCGTGCATGTCAATCAAGCAGGTTCTTTAGTCGCACCAGACCGCTTGCGCTTTGACTTCTCGCATTTCGGGCAAGTCAAACCGGAAGAATTAGAGCAAATCGAAGCGATTGTGAACGAAAAAATTTGGCGCAGCCTTCCTGTTCACATTGACTACAAACCGCTCGATGAAGCGAAAGCGATGGGAGCGATGGCGCTCTTCGGCGAAAAATACGGTGACATCGTCCGCGTCGTACAAGTCGGCAACTATAGCTTAGAGCTTTGCGGCGGCTGCCATGTCACGAACACGGCGGAAATCGGCTTGTTCAAAATCGTATCCGAATCCGGCATCGGCGCTGGCACACGCCGCATCGAAGCAGTGACGGGCGAAGCAGCGTACCGCTTTATGAATGATCAGCTTTCGTTATTGCAAGAAGTAGCGCAAAAATTAAAAACGAACCCGAAAGAAATCGTCGGCCGAATTGAGGCATTAATGAATGAAATTCGTGAGTTACAGCGCGAAAACGAATCGCTTGCGGCACGTCTAAGCAATATGGAAGCAGCCAATCTTGTCAATAAAGCGAAAGAAGTAAACGGCATCAACGTTCTCGCAAGCAAAGTAAACGCGCCAGACATGAACAGCTTGCGGACGATGATGGACGAATTAAAACAAAAACTTGGCTCTGGCGTCATCGTCCTTGCCTCCATCCAAGGAGAAAAAGTGAATTTGATTGCCGGCGTCACGAACGATTTAATCGACAAAGGATTCCATGCCGGTAAATTGATTAAAGAAGTCGCGACCCGTTGTGGCGGCAGCGGCGGCGGCCGTGCCGATATGGCGCAAGCGGGCGGAAAAGACGCGAACAAAGTCGGTGAAGCGCTACAATTTGTTGAAGAATGGGTAAAATCCGTTTTATAATTGGTGGATATAGTGTACAATGGAGGTAAGAGGTGGAGATGCCAGATCTCTTGAATGGAGAGCGAGGTGCATGACGGTGAGCTCATTTGACCAAACGATGCAATTCAATTTTTCCGAAGAGCCTGCAGAAACGAACGTCCGCGAAGTACTATTAACCGTATATGAGGCTCTTCAAGAAAAAGGGTATAACCCAATTAACCAAATTGTTGGCTATTTATTATCTGGCGACCCCGCTTACATCCCGCGCCATAAAGATGCGCGAGCGCTCATTCGTAAAATTGAACGAGATGAATTAATCGAGGAATTGGTGAAATTCTATTTAACGACGGCACGCCGATAGCGGCGCAAAGCACTCGAACAGCGATGGAAAGGATTGACGTATGCGCGTATTAGGATTAGATTTAGGCACAAAAACGCTTGGCGTAGCGGTAAGCGATGAACTCGGCTGGACGGCGCAAGGAATTGAAACAATTCCGATCAACGAGGAGAAAAAGCAATTCGGGTTAAAGCGGCTTCGCGAAATTATTGCGGAATACAACGTCGACACGATTGTGCTCGGTTTTCCGAAAAACATGAACGGAACGGTAGGACCACGCGGCGAAGCGAGCGAACGGTTCGCCGCGTTGTTAAAACGCGAATTTTCCTTGCCGGTCATTTTATGGGACGAGCGCCTCTCAACGATGGCGGCGGAGCGCATGTTGATTGCTGCCGATGTCAGCCGCCAAAAACGAAAAAAAGTGATCGATAAAATGGCGGCAGTGATGATTTTGCAATCTTACCTCGACAGTAAACAATAATGGAGGAAATGGACATGGAACATGGCGAAAAACATATTACCGTTGTAGACGAGCACGGCAACGAGCAGCTGTGCGAAGTATTATTCACGTTTGAATCTGAAGACTTTGGAAAATCATATGTGTTTTACTACCCAGTTGGTGCTGAATTCGATGACGAAGAAGAAACAGAAATTCACGTATCCGCATTCGTCCCAGGCGAAGGCGACCAAGAAGGTGAGCTTCAGCCGATCGAAACGGAAGAAGAATGGGACATGATCGAAGAAGTGTGGAACACGTTCTGCGCGGAACAAGAAGAAGAGGAAGAATAATCGATGGCCGAGAAGGCCATCTTTTTTTTGTGAAAAAAATAAAGTCATAGCGAAAAATGCAAAAATTTGTAGTATAATATGTCGAGAATGGAGGGATTTCATGGGGCAGAACGGACTTGTTCCAAAAGATATACAAATCGTGCGAAAAACGGTTTTTATCATTAGTGCCGCTATTATTCTCGCTGTCGTAGCGACGGCAATCGGAAGTTATCTCTATATTCAATCGGCGCTAAAGCCAGCCGATCCAAACGATAAACGCACAGTTTCTATTTCGATCCCGATCGGCTCTTCTGTCAGCGAGATTGCGGCGAAACTAGAAGAGAAAGGGATTATTAAAAGCGCTACGGTCTTCCGCTATTACGTCAAATTTAAAAACCATGCCGATTTTCAAGCGGGAAATTACAAACTGACGCGATCGATGACGCTTGAACAGATTATCGCTGCCTTGAAGACAGGGAAAGTAATGGAAGAAATGAAGCTGAAAATCACTATTCCTGAAGGGAAGCAACTGACAGACATCGCGACAATTATTGCGCAAAAGACCGGATATAAGCAAGAAGAAGTGATGCACCAACTGAATGATCGCGCCTACATTCAAGAACTGATCAAAAAATATCCGATGGTGCTATCGACAGAAGTATTTAACAAAAACATTCGCTATCCGCTCGAAGGCTATTTATTTCCAGCGACGTACTCCTTTCCGGAAGAAAAACCACCGCTTTCTGCGATCATCGAAGCGATGATCGAAAAAACCGTCGAAGTAGTAGGGAAGTACGAAACGGAGATGGAGGAAAAAGATTTTACTCCGCATCGACTATTGACGATGGCGTCGCTTATCGAAGCAGAAGCAACGGAAAAAGCAGATCGAAAAAAAATTGCGAGCGTGTTTTATAATCGCTTGCGCATCGGGATGCCGCTGCAAACCGATCCGACCATTCTTTATGCGCTTGGGACGCATAAAGAGCGCGTCTATTATGAAGACTTAAAAGTGAATTCTCCGTACAACACGTATACGCACAAAGGCTTGCCGCCAGGGCCAATCGCCAGCCCAGGGGAAATGTCGATTCAAGCAGCGCTTGAGCCGGAACAAACAAAATACCTTTATTTTCTTGCCACGCCGGACGGCAACGTGATTTTTACAACCACATTAGAGGAACATAATCGCGAAAAAGCGAAATATATTGGAAAACAGTAAAAACGTTCGCATTTCGTTTCGTTTTATGGTAGTATATATAAAGTTATCGGTTTATATATTCCCTTCTTAAGAGTCTGTTTCGGACTCTTATTTTTACGAGGAGGAATTGTATTGTTATCAGGAGAACTAACGCGGTATATAGAAGCGCTTATCCCAGACCGCGAGTCCATCGTTCAAGAGATGGAAGCGTATGCCCAAGAACATCGCGTGCCGATTATGGACATCGTTGGCATTGAAGCGATGTTACACATATTGCAGTACATCGAGCCAAAAACGATTTTAGAAATCGGCACGGCGATTGGCTACTCCGCCATTCGCATGGCTTTAAAGTTGCCGGCGGCGCGCATTGTGACGATTGAGCGCGATCAAGAGCGATACGAGCAGGCGCTTTTTTATATCGAGCGGTCGGAAACGAGTGAGCGGATTGAGGCATTGTTAGGGGATGCGTTTGACTTATATGATGAAGTAAAAAAACGTGCACCGTTTGATGTGGTGTTTATCGACGCGGCCAAAGGGCAATATGAGCGCTTTTTTCGTCTATATGAGCCGCTTTTAGCGGACGGCGGCGTTGTCATCACGGATAACGTGCTATTTAAAGGGCTTGTCGCGGCTGATGCACCGATTGAAAATAAACGAATGCGCCAATTAGCGAGAAAAATTCGCGAATATAACGAATGGCTGATGAGCCGACCAGACTATGACACCGTCATTTTACCAATCGGCGACGGCATTGCCATATCGAGAAAAAGAGGTGAAACGAAGTGAAAAAACCGGAATTGTTAGTGACGCCAGCGAGCGTTGCCCATATTCACGATCTCGCCAAAGCGGGAGCGGATGCGGTGTTAGTTGGCGAGCAGCGCTACGGCTTGCGTTTAGCTGGAGAATTTAAACGGCTGGAAATCATCGAAGCGGTGAATGTGGCTCGGCAATACGGCATTCGCGTATATGTGGCGATGAATGCCCTTTTTCATAACGACAAAGTCGATGAACTCGGCGATTACGTTCGCTTTTTGGCAGATACAGGCGTCGATGCGATCGTATTTGGCGACCCTGCGGTGTTAATGACCGTGAGGGAAACCGCGCCGCATATGAAGCTGCATTGGAATACAGAAACGACGGCAACGAACTGGTATGCGTGTAACTATTGGGGCCGAAAAGGAGCGAAGCGCGCTGTGTTAGCCCGCGAGCTGAACATGGACGCGATCATCGAAATTAAACAACATGCGGAAGTCGAAATTGAAGTGCAAGTGCACGGCATGACGTGCATGTTTCAGTCGAAGCGGTCATTGATCGGCAACTACTTTGAATATCAGGGCAAACTCATGGAAATTGAAAAACAAAAATATGAAAAGGGCATGTTTTTATACGATAAAGAGCGTGATAACAAATATCCGATTTTTGAAGACGAAAACGGCACGCATATTATGAGCCCGAACGATATTTGCATTATTGACGAGCTCGAAGACATGGTCGACGCGGGCATTGACAGCTTTAAAATTGACGGCGTGCTTCACGAACCGGAATATATCACAAAAGTGACAGAACTGTATCGCCGTGCGATCGATTTATGCGCCGAACAACGCGAACGATATGAAGCAGAAAAAGACGAATTGCTTGCGCAAATCGAAGCGATTCAACCGAAACATCGTCCGTTAGATACAGGCTTTTTCTTTAAAGAAACGGTGTACTAAACGAAAAGGAGGGGTGCATATGTGGAGAAACGAGCAAATTTCGAAAATCATTGACGGAAAGCGCGTCATTGTGAAAAAACCGGAACTATTGGCGCCGGCCGGAAACCTCGAAAAGCTCAAAGTCGCCGTCCATTACGGCGCAGATGCCGTCTTTATTGGCGGGCAAGAGTACGGTCTCCGTTCGAACGCCGATAACTTTACGCTCGAAGAAATGGCGGAAGGCGTCCGCTTTGCGAGCCAGTACGGCGCAAAAATTTATGTGACGACGAACATTTACGCCCATAACGAAAATATGCCGGGATTAGAAGAATATTTACAAGGTCTTCAAGAGGCGGGGGTGCATGGCATTATCGTTGCTGACCCGCTCATTATCGAAACGGCTCGCCGTGTCGCACCGAAGCTCGAAGTACATTTAAGCACACAGCAATCGCTGACGAACTGGAAGGCGGTACAATTTTGGAAAGAAGAAGGGCTCGAGCGCGTCGTGCTCGCCCGCGAAACGAGCGCCGAAGAAATTCGC
Source organism: Anoxybacillus sp. J5B_2022 (assembly GCF_026847645.1). GTDB lineage: Bacteria > Bacillota > Bacilli > Bacillales > Anoxybacillaceae > Anoxybacteroides. The sequence continues at coordinate 20,302 of NZ_JAPSMC010000035.1, read as the reverse complement.
GAAATGAAAGAAAAAGTCGATATCGAAATTGAAACGTTTATTCACGGGGCGATGTGCATTGCCTATTCCGGACGGTGCGTATTAAGCAACCATATGACGGCCCGCGATTCGAACCGCGGCGGCTGCTGTCAGTCATGTCGTTGGGACTACGACTTGTACAAGCTTGAAGGCGATCGCGAAATCGCTTTATTTGATGAAAACGATGATCCGTTTGCGATGAGCCCGAAAGACCTCAATCTCATTCAATCGATTCCGAAAATGATTGAATTAGGCATCGACAGCTTGAAAATTGAAGGGCGAATGAAATCCATTCACTATGTCGCGACCGTCGTCAGCGTATACCGCAAAGTCATCGATGCGTATTGTGCCGACCCGGACAACTTTGTCATTCGCCAAGAATGGCTCGATGAACTCGACAAATGCGCCAACCGCGATACCGCGCCGGCCTTTTTTGAAGGAGTGCCGGGCTATAAAGAGCAAATGTTTGGCATCCACAGCAAAAAAACGACGTACGATTTTGCTGGCTTTGTGTTAGACTACGACCGCGAAACGAAAATTGTGACATTGCAACAGCGCAACTTCTTTAAACCAGGTGATACGGTCGAATTTTTCGGTCCGGAAATTGAAAACTTTACCCAAACGGTCGGAACGATTTGGGACGAAGATGGAAACGAGCTCGATGCGGCGCGCCATCCGCTGCAAATCGTGAAATTTAAAGTGGAGAAAGAAGTCTTCCCATACAACATGATGAGAAAGGAGCAATAAGATGGGGAAGAAACCGGTTGTTATCGGAGTCGCGGGTGGCTCCGGTTCGGGGAAAACAAGCGTGGCGAAAGCGATTTATGAACATTTTCAAGGGCATTCGATTTTAATGCTCGAGCAAGACTATTATTACAAGGATCAAAGCCATCTTCCGTTTGAAGAACGGCTAAAAACGAACTACGATCATCCGCTTGCGTTTGACAATGATTTATTAATCGAGCATCTTCACCAACTGCTGAACTATGAACCGATTGAAAAACCGGTGTATGACTATACGCTGCATACACGGGCGAACGAAGTCATTTACGTCGAGCCGAAAGATGTCATTATTTTAGAAGGCATTCTCGTATTAGAAGACGAACGATTGCGCAACTTAATGGATATTAAAGTATATGTCGACACTGATGCCGACATCCGCATCATCCGCCGCTTATTGCGCGATATTAACGAGCGCGGGCGGACGTTAGAATCAGTTATTGACCAATACGTTAACGTCGTCCGTCCGATGCACAATCAGTTTATCGAGCCGACAAAGCGGTATGCCGACATTATTATTCCGGAAGGTGGACATAATCATGTGGCAATCGATTTAATGGTTACAAAAATTCAAACAATTCTTGAACAAAAGTCTTTTTTGTAATAATATAACATAGATGCCATATGAAGCGTATACATTGTCATTAGCGATCCGTTTGTACGAACGCATTTGGCCGTTCGTACGTTTTCCATACATACACATATAAAGGAGGAACAGAAGCATGGCGAACGAAAAGCAATATCCGATGACAAAGGAAGGGAAGGAGAAACTCGAGCAAGAACTCGAATATTTAAAAACGGTCAAGCGAAAAGAAGTCGTCGAGCGCATTAAAATCGCCCGCGGATTTGGCGATCTCTCCGAAAACTCCGAGTACGATGCCGCAAAAGACGAGCAGGCGTTTGTCGAAGCGCGCATTCAAACGCTCGAAAACATGATTCGCAATGCTCAAATTATTGAAGAAGATACAACGAATCCGGACGTTGTATCGCTCGGAAAATCGGTGACGTTTATCGAGCTTCCGGACGGCGAAGAAGAAACGTACACGATCGTCGGCAGCGCGGAAGCCGATCCGTTTGAAGGAAAAATTTCGAACGATTCGCCGATTGCAAAATCGCTAATGGGCAAAAAGGTTGGCGACGAAGTGAGCGTGCAAACGCCAGGCGGCGAAATGCTCGTGAAAATCGTTGCGGTGAAATAGGTTTTAAAATAACACACCTCGTCAACAATGAAGACGAGGTGTTTTTTATGAGAAAAAAGCGAACGATCGTCATTTTAGTCATTATTCAGCTCGGCCTTTTTTTCTTGATCGGTCGACTTGCGCAACTTCAATTAGTGAGCACGGAATCGTTTTCGAAGCAGCATGTGAACTTAATCGAAGCTAGCGTCGCCCAGCGGACGCAAGAAATGGTTGTGAGCGACGGGCGCGGCACGTTTGTCGATAAAAACGGCAAACCTCTCGTCGAACAAGAGATTCCTGTTCTTGTCCTATTTCCGTTTTTAAAAACGATGAACTGGCCGGTTGAAACGATCGCCAATCTTCTTCACGTTTCTGCGAGCACGATTCGTTCGCAAATTCAACAGGCGAACGAACCGATTGTCTTTTCGAGCGGGACGGAACCGTTTCCGTTGACGGAAGCGCAAATGAACAAAATCAATCAACTTCACCTTCCTGGGGTGCTTGCGGTGAAAAAACAATATCCGCTCGATCATCTGTACGCAGCCCAACTGATCGGATTTACGCGCGAAGATCCGCAGCTATTGCGCGATCGCTATGGTGACCGACATCTTTCGGTACAAACAAAAATCGGCATTCAAGGATTGCAAAAAGCGTTCGATGAATTTTTGCTTCCAGAAGGGGAAACGCGGCTTTTATACCACGTCGATGCGGAAGGTGGTCCGCTGTTTGGACTTGATGTGAAATATAGCGCGCCGGGAAACCCGTTTTATCCGATTTCCGTGCAAACGACGATTGACCGCGATTTGCAACAAATGACCGAAACGGTGCTTGATGAACATGGGCTGAAAAAAGGCGGCGCCGTGCTGTTGGACGTTGCTACGAATAGCGTGCTAGCCATGGCAAGCCGCCCAGCGATGGATCCGCACGACCCGTATAAAAATGGCGGCGCGGAAAATCAAATGCTTTTGCCACAAATTCCGGGGTCGGTGTTTAAAACCGTTATTGCCGCAGCAGCGGTGGAAACCGGAATCGTAAATGACAAGCAAACGTTTGACTGTAGCCGAAAAATCGACGGAACGCCGGATGTAGAGCACACGTATGGGCAACTTTCGTTCGAAAAAAGTTTTGCTGTCAGCTGCAACAACACGTTTGCCACATTAGGAAAACAGCTTGTCGGACAAAACAAAGACATCATCGAGCAATACGCGCAAAAGCTTGGGTTGTACCCGCTTGCCGGTTGGCAAGGCGATGTGTACCACGTCACTGCTTTTCGCCAGCTTCCAGAAGAAAAAAGCGGCACGATTTGGCATGACAAAAGCGACAAATACGTTCCGCTTGCCGTTGCTCAAACGTCGATCGGTCAGAAAAACGTCCGCGTCTCTCCTTTGGCGGTAGCGAATATGATGGCAACGATTGCGCGCGGTGGAGAGGCGAAGCAAGTGCGCGTCGCCAGCAAAATGACCTATAAAAATGGTACGACCTTTTTTACGTTTCCCGAACAGCCGTTTTCCAACAGCGAGCCGCTTTCGTTTTTTACGGTGCAGAAGTTAAAACAATTGTTGCTTAGTGTCGTTACCGATGCGCGCGGCACAGGACGGCGGTTTCAAACGTTGCCTTATGCGGTGGCGGGAAAATCAGGAACGGCGCAAACCGGAAAAATCGATGCCCGCGGCGAACCGTTAATCAATAAATGGTTTGCTGGCTATTTTCCAGCCGAGTCGCCGAAGTACGTGCTCGTTGTTGTCGCTTTAGACAGCACGAATGCGCAAGCAGTGACGAACGACGTATTTTATGATCTTGTCAAGAGAATTTATGAATGGGAGGCAGCGCAACAAGCTCAGGACGTAAGTCCGAAATGACAAGGCGGCCTATTGTATACTACAATAAATACGACCTCAAGAACAAAGGGAGGGATGGCGCTTGGCTAATATGCATTCCCGCTTTGAACAGCGCGCCAAACAGCGGAAAATCAACCGACTATTAAACGTGACGCTCGCGTTCGTGCTTCTATTGATCGTCTTTTTCAGCTGGCAGCTGTTTTTTGCGAACGACAGCGAACCGAACCAAACATCCGAGCGAAAAACGAATGTAACGGAAGCGAAAAAACCGAAGGACGATCAAGTCGAAGTCGAAATTGGCGGCGCGCTGCAAAACAACAACGAAACGGATCAGCCATCATCGGAACAAACCGAGTCCTCGCAACAAGTGATTGAAACGGCAGGCGATCCGGCTTCAGGAGTGGAAAAAGAAATCGTCGATCCGTCATGGCAGCCGATCGGCACAACGCAGTCCGAGCCGCATGTCACGACGTTTGACGAGAACTCTGTCGATTGGAAAGAAATGCTCGATGCGGTGAGCTACGCAACCGGATTGCCGCACGATGACATGATCGTCTGGTTTATCGGTAACAATGGCCCGAATAAAGCGGTTGCCACTGTTTCGTCAAAAGATAAAAGCGTGAAATATAAAGTATATATTGCTTGGGTGGAACATCAAGGCTGGAAGCCAGAGAAAATCGAGCAGTTGAAACAATAGCGGATTCCCGATGGTGGGACATCCGCTCATTTTTTGGCTTTAAAATGGACGACTGCACTATAAAAACGCTGGCCGTTTTCCGCGACGTGCATTTGGTGCGACACGTGATGTACTTCTAACATAAGCGCTTTATTTTGTTCAATTTGTTCGTTTACTTTTTTCTCTAACGTCTTTAAATCCGCTGCTTCGAAAAACTCCACTTTGTCTTGAATGAGATCGAACGTAAGCATTATTTTCCCCCTTTCCATCTGTAGTGTAGCATATTTCCGTTGAACAAATGAAAAAATTATGTTAGATTAAGAACAGAACATAAATTAATTCATAGTATGTTAATAGGAATTATAAGAATTATAGGGCGTGACATCATGGGCAGAGAATTTTTAGACATCTTTGAAACGTGGGCGCAGTCATATGACGCTTCGGTTTATGGACATGATGAGCAATATCGTGACGTATTTAACGGATATGATACGATTTTAAATACAGTCGTCGAAAAAAGCGGTCGAGTAGTGTTGGAGTTTGGGGTTGGGACAGGCAACTTAACGAAAAAACTGCTTGAAGCAGGAAAAACGGTATACGGCGTTGAGCCGTCGGCGCCAATGCGGGAATTAGCGCTGGAGAAGTTAGCAGGTGCGTCGATACAAGACGGCGACTTTTTGCAGTTTCCGCTGCCACCGGAATCGATTGACACGATCGTAAGCACATACGCCTTTCACCATTTAACCGATGAAGAAAAAGAACAAGCGATTAGTAAGTATGGTAAGCTGTTGAATAAAGGTGGTAAAATAGTGTTTGCGGATACAGCCTTTGTTGATCGCAAAGCGCATGAACAGATGATGAACGAAGCGAAAGCGAAAGGGTTTCACGATTTAGCCGAAGATTTAAAGCGTGAATACTATACAACGCTGCCGTCGTTGGATCATATGTTTGTGAACAATGGCTTTTCGGTTTCGTTTACATCAATGAATCGTTTCGTTTGGTTGATCGAGGCTGTGAAACAATAAGTGAAAGAGGTTGAAACGATGAAAGTAGCAATCATTGGCGCGATGGAAGAAGAAGTTGCGATTTTGCGCGAAAAAATGGAAAACAGAAACGACACAACGGTTGCCAACTGCGAATTTTACACTGGCACGTTACACGGGGTGGACGTGATTTTATTAAAATCCGGCATCGGCAAAGTGAATGCGGCGATGTCGACAACGATTTTATTGGAACGGTTTCAGCCAGATGTCGTCATTAACACAGGGTCTGCTGGTGGGTTTCTCGCTTCATTAAACGTCGGCGATATTGTTATTTCGACAGAAGTAGCGCACCATGACGTGGATGTAACGGCGTTTGGCTATGCGTATGGTCAAGTGCCAGGCTTGCCGGCGCGCTACGTGGCGGATGCACGGTTAATCGAAGTCGCGGAAAAAAGTGCCGCTCATATTCGTGACGTTCAAGTAGCGAAAGGGCTCATTGCGACCGGCGATTCGTTTATGCACGACCCAGCGCGCGTCGAGTTTGTGCGCACGCAATTTTCCGATCTTTATGCGGTCGAAATGGAAGCGGCGGCGATTGCACAAGTGTGCTTCCAGTTCGGTGTGCCGTTTGTCGTCATTCGCGCGCTTTCCGATATTGCCGGCAAAGAATCAAACGTATCGTTCGAACAGTTTTTGCATAAAGCAGCGCTTCATTCGTCTGAGCTTGTGCAGGCGATGTTGGACGAATTAAATAAATAGGGAGAGGCATCCTCTCCTTCTTTTCTTTGTGAGGTGACACCATGAGAGTAGCGAAAAGCGTGCATGAGTTAATCGGCAATACGCCGGTCGTGGAAATTACGCACTTTCCGCTTCCAGAAGGGGTGCGGTTGTTTGCGAAATTGGAATATTTCAACCCTGGCGGAAGCATTAAAGACCGGTTAGGACAAGAATTGCTTCGCGATGCGCTTGAAACCGGCAAATTAACAGAAGGCGGCACGATTATTGAGCCGACGGCAGGAAATACAGGCATCGGGTTGGCGCTCGCTGCGATCGGAAAAAATATTCGCGTCATTTTTTGTGTTCCCGAAAAATTTAGCATCGAAAAACAGCGATTGATGAAAGCGCTCGGTGCGGCAATCATCCATACGCCGACGAGCGAAGGGATGCAAGGGGCGATTCGCAAAGCGAAAGAACTTGCCGCAACGATTCCGAACTCCTACTGCCCGCAACAATTCGAAAATCCAGCGAATCCAAAAACGTACTACAAAACGCTCGGTCCAGAGCTTTGGGATCAGCTCGATGGCCACATTGACGTGTTTGTCGCCGGTGCAGGATCAGGCGGCACGTTTATGGGCACGGCGCAATTTTTAAAAGAGAAAAAGCCGGAGATTAAAACGGTCATTGTCGAGCCAGAAGGATCGATTTTAAACGGAGGAGAGCCGGGGCCGCACAAAACGGAAGGTATCGGCATGGAGTTTTTGCCGGATTATATGGACCGGAGCTATTTTGACGCCATTCATACCGTGCTTGATGAAGATGCGTTTCGTTCAGTAAAAGAATTGGCGGAAAAAGAAGGATTGCTCGTTGGAAGCTCGTCTGGCGCAGCGTTTCATGCGGCGCTTTTGGAAGCAAAGCAAGCAAAACCGGGCACGAATATCGTCGTCATTTTTCCAGATAGCAGCGAGCGGTATTTAAGCAAAAATATTTATGAAGGCGGGATGTAAGGTTGAGAAGAAAAACGAAATTCATTCATGGCGGCATTGTCGGTGACCCGCATACAGGGGCGGTGTCGGTGCCGATTTACCAAGTGAGCACGTATAAGCAAGAAGGAGTCGGCGGACATAAAGGGTACGAATATTCACGAACGGGCAACCCGACGCGCCATGCATTAGAGGAGTTAATAAAAGATGTAGAAGAAGGATACGCTGGCTTTGCGTTTGGCTCAGGGATGGCGGCGATTACAGCAGTGATGATGCTGTTCAACAGCGGCGACCATGTCATTTTAACCGACGATGTATATGGCGGCACATACCGCGTGATGACGAAAGTATTAAACCGTCTCGGCATCGAATCGACGTTTGTGGATACGAGCGATTTAGCGAATATTGAACAACATCTTCAACCAAACACGAAAGCAATTTACATTGAAACGCCGACAAACCCGCTATTGAAAATTACTGATCTTGAAGGAGCGGCTGCATTGGCGAAGAAATATGGTCTGCTTACGATCGTCGATAATACGTTTAGCACGCCGTATTGGCAAACGCCGCTTGCGTTCGGTACGGATATTGTCGTGCATAGTGCGACGAAATATTTAGGCGGCCATAGCGACGTCGTTGCCGGGCTTGTCGTTGTCAACTCCGAAAAACTTGCAACCGACTTGCATTTTATTCAAAACGCAACGGGCGGCATTCTCGGCCCACAAGATTCGTGGCTGCTTATGCGCGGTATCAAGACGCTTGGCATTCGCATGGAAGAGCATGAGGAAAATACGAGAAAAATCGTCGAATTTTTAGTGAACCACCAAGCGGTGAAAAAGGTGTACTATCCAGGGCTTGAAACGCATCCGAATCACGAGATTGCGAAAAAGCAAATGCGCGGTTTTGGCGGCATGGTGTCGTTTGACGTCGGCAGCGCCGAAAAAGCGGATCAAGTGCTCAACCGCGTCCATTATTTCACATTGGCCGAAAGTTTAGGTGCGGTGGAGAGCTTAATTTCCCTTCCGGCGAAAATGACGCACGCCTCGATTCCGAAAGAGCGCCGCGACGAACTCGGCATTACCGACGGCCTAATCCGCATTTCCGTCGGTTTAGAAGATGTGGAAGATTTAATCGAAGACTTAGCGCAAGCATTGGCATAAATTACATCGTCCCCTTTCTCGTTTCCTATGATACATTGAAAACAGGACAACCGGACGGAAGGGGGAGTTTTGTTGAACGAGAGAAAAATAAAGGAATGGCGAGCAAAAGCAAGCGATTATAAAGTGTACAGCCTCGTCTTATTTGCCGTCAGCACATTCCTTTACCTCGGTACGATTATTCCACATGCGTTAACGGCAGAGAAGAAGCCGCTCGTTCTTTTAGCAATCGGTGTATTGTTGGGAAGCGCGATTTATTTCGCCCGTAAAGCTACCGTATACGCGCAGAAAGCCGAAGAAGAAAACAGCCTTTAAAGGGCTGTTTTTTTTTCACTCAAATTTCACTATCGGCTAGTAAACTGTAAACAGTACGAGCGATGTTCGCTAAAAGTAGAAAAGGTTAGGAGAAAATGAAATGAGGAAAAATTATGTAAAGATCGTGCTCGATTTATTGCTCGCAATTACGTTTGTGTTATTAATGAATCCGAGGGTGTTCAACGGCTTGCCATTTCACGAAATTGCTGGGGTCGTGATTGGCGTAGCGATTGTTGTTCATATCGGGTTGAATTATCGCTGGGTGATCAACACGACGAAAAAAATTTTTGCTCCTGAACTCCCGCGAAAAACACGGTTCAGTTTTTTATTAAACATCTTGCTGCTTGTTTCGATGACAACGGTCATTGCATCTGGAATTTTGATTTCGTGAGTCGTTTTTCCGAATTTTGCCATCGAAGGTAACCACTTTGTTCGCGGGATTCACAACCTTTCCGCCAATGCAACGCTCGCATTAGTCGGTCTTCATATTGGCGTACATTGGCAATGGATTATGGGCATTAGTAAAAGAGCGTTCAAATCGAAGGAAGGAAAATGGAGAAAGGGCGTTATTGCCTCTGCTGTGCTGTCGCTTGCTGTCTTAGCCGGCGGAATGTATTGGATTTCATTAAACGTGAAGCCAAGCGAAGGGGATTTCAAACCGAAATTTGCTGAACAAAACGCCCCATCATTTGATGGAAAAACGGCTGGAACAATGCCAACGCCGCCGGACGGAGAGATACGGGACGGAAAATTCCGTAAAGAACGGGGAAGCAACAACCCGCTACTCGCCCTACTTAACTACTTTGCCATTTGGGCAGCAATAATCGTCCCCACTTACTACATCGAAAAACGCCTATGGAAACGAGCGGGGGTGCAATGATTTTTGCTATATAGAGGGGGTTGAATCATTGTGAGTATGATACACTAGTGGGGGGGGAGCACAAGGGAGTGTTCCCTCTATTTATTTAAGGAGGAATGGTAAGATGAAAAAAATTTTTCCAGAGAAATTTTTATGGGGAGGGGCGACGGCTGCCAATCAAATTGAAGGTGGATGGAAGGAAGGAAATAAAGGTTTGAGTATTGCCGATGTTCTTCCTGGCGGGAAAGAACGGCTAAAACGATTGAAAGAACCTGGTTTTACCTTTGAAATCGACAACGAAACATATACTTATCCAAACCATGAAGCGATTGACTTTTATCATCGGTATAAAGAAGATATTGCCTTGTTTGCAGAAATGGGGTTTAAAGCGTTTCGTATGTCGATTGCGTGGACGCGCATCTTCCCGAACGGTACGGAATCGGAACCGAATGAAGAAGGGCTTGCCTTCTATGACCGGGTGTTCGATGAGTTACATAAATACGGGATTGAGCCAGTCGTCACGATTTCTCACTACGAAATGCCGCTAACTCTCGTAAAAGAATATGGCGGTTGGCGAAGCCGGGAACTTGTGACGTTTTTTGAACGTTATGCCAAAGCTATTTTTCACCGGTACAAAGATAAAGTGAAATATTGGATGACGTTTAACGAAATTAACGGTGCCCTCCATTTTCCGATGATGAGCATGGGATTTGTGCCGAAAAAGGAAGAAAAGTACCAAGAGCTGTTTCAAGCATTCCACCATCAATTTGTGGCTAGCAGTCTTGCCGTTAAAGCGTGCCGTGACATCATTCCCGATGCAAAAATTGGCTGCATGATTCTCGCTGCACCGGTATATCCGTATGACTGCCATCCGGAAAACGTCATGTATGCGTTGCAGGAAGAGCGATTGTTCAATTATTTTTGCGCAGATGTCCAAGTGCGCGGGGAATATCCGGCGTTCATGCAGCGCTTTTTTGCCGAACACAACGTCATCCTTGACATTCGCGAAGGGGATTTATCGTTACTCAAGGAGCATACCGTTGACTATATTGGGCTTAGTTACTACATGTCCATTACGCAGAAAAAAGACAAAACCGAGCAGGAGAAGGTTCCTAGGAACATTCTTGAAGGGGTGAAAAACCCGTTCCTAAAAGCGAGTGACTGGGGCTGGGAAATTGATCCGACCGGTTTGCGCATTATTTTAAATCGACTGTATGATCGCTACCAAGTACCGCTTTTCGTTGTCGAAAACGGCTTGGGAGCCTATGATAAAGTGGAGGAAGATGGTTCGATTAACGATGATTACCGCATTGAATATTTACGCAGTCACATCGAGGCGATGCGTGAAGCGATGGAAGATGGCGTGGAACTCATGGGCTACACGACGTGGGGATGCATCGACTTAGTCAGTGCATCAACCGGCGAATTTTCCAAACGATACGGCTTTATTTACGTCGATAAACATGACGACGGCAGCGGGACATTGGAACGCAAGAAGAAAAAGTCGTTTTTCTGGTATAAACATGTCATCGCAACAAATGGAGAAGAGTTATAAGCGGTCAATGTAGATATTGTTCGCTTTGACAAAATTAAAAAATAATCCACCCTGCCGCCAAGCTATAGGTGGATTACTTTCCCCATTGGTGACCGGCTATTGCGGTCTATACGGTTGTACCCGCAAGCTATGATGGACACAGCTTACTGATAATATATGCGAACTTTTTGGTGGTTATACTTTTCTTGCCTTTATTATATTTCAATAAAATATAAATGTAAAGGGGGGGCCTTCAGCTTATGAGGGATTGGAGCGAATTTTTGTAAACAATGGATTCAAAACGAAGCATGTCGTTGTTTACAGTGGACGGTCATTTGCTATAATGGAATTACATTGTCATTCGCTTTTTCTTATTCGCTTGAACGATTCGCTTTCACTTATTCGCTTTTGGAAAGGACAGGGGTTCCTGTCCTTTTTTGTTTGCCGAGAAGCCCCCACTTCCGCTGCAGGCAAGAGGGGAAGGAGGTCTAAAAATAATAGTGGAAATTTAACTTATTGTCGGCACATAATAATAAATGCATACGTTAAGATAAAAGGGGAGGGCAGGGGGTTCCTGTCCTTTTTGTTTTTAGGGTAGAGGTTTTAAAAATCGCGGATAACGAATTTTGTCGAATTTATTCACATGAAGGTTGTATAGTAGTAAAATAAAGGAAGGAATGCAATGAGGACTTCAGGAGGTAACATCATGGATTCAATCCAATTTCAAGATAAAGTGTCGTTTATATGGGCAAATGCAGATTTATTGCGAGGAGATTATAAGCAATCGGAATATGGAAAAGTCATTCTGCCTTTAACGGTGATTCGGCGTATTGATGCTGTGTTAGAACCGACAAAAGAAGCTGTTCTTTCACAATTAGAGGAATTAAAAGAAATGGGAATGACGATAGAAGATGGAGATTTCTTACTTCAACAAGCGGCTGATCAACCTTTTTACAATACTTCGAACTTCACTCTAAAAAAGTTATTAGATGATCCGCAGAATATTGAAGATAACTTCAGAGATTATTTATTTGGATTTTCGCAAAATGTACGCGATATTATTGAGCATTTTGATTTTGATAAACAAATTAGCCGTTTAGCTAAAGCTAATTTGCTTTATTTGCTCATTCAAAATTTTGCAACCTTTGATTTGCATCCAGATCGCGTGTCAAACGTGGAAATGGGATACATATTTGAAGAACTGATTCGGCGCTTTTCGGAGCAATCGAATGAGACGGCAGGGGAACATTTTACACCGCGTGAGGTCATTAAGTTAATGGTGAATTTGCTTTTTATCAATGGTACGGATGAACTCACAAAGCCTGGGGTTATCCGTTCGATTTATGACCCAGCCTGCGGGACAGGCGGGATGCTATCGGTTGCTTCAGAATATATTCGCAAGCTAAATGAACGGGCAGAACTGATTACCTTTGGACAAGAATTGAACCCTGAATCATATGCAATTTGCAAAGCTGACATGCTTTTGAAAAACGATAACCCGCAAAATATTAAACTTGGGAATTCGTTTTCAGAAGATCAGCTTGCCAACGAGAAGTTTGATTACATGTTATCTAATCCGCCATTTGGAGTGGACTGGAAAAAAGTACAAGATGTCATTAAAGCAGAACATGAAACACTTGGATTTGAAGGACGCTTTGGTGCAGGTTTGCCGCGCGTATCCGATGGTTCATTATTATTCTTGCAACACATGATATCAAAAATGAAACCTGCGCATGAAGGCGGCTCTCGAATTGCGATCGTATTTAACGGCTCTCCTTTATTTACAGGAGGTGCTGGAAGCGGAGAGTCGGAAATTCGGAAATGGATTATTGAAAACGACTTATTAGAGGCAATTGTCGCGTTGCCTGACCAACTTTTTTACAATACAGGCATTTCGACGTACATCTGGGTATTAACGAACAAAAAAGAAGAAAAACGAAAAGGAAAAATCCAGTTAATCCAAGCGACGCATTTGTTCCAAAAAATGCGCAAACCTTTAGGTGAAAAGCGAAACGAGTTGTTAGATGAGCATATTCATGAAATTACGCGGTTGTACGGTGATTTTACGGAAGGAAAGCATGTCAAAATTTTTGATAACGAAGATTTTGGATATAGACGCATTACGGTAGAACGGCCACTAAAATTAAAAATATCGATTACGAAAGAAAAATTAGCTGCTTTAGAAGAAGAAAGTGCTTTTTCTAACTTAGCAAAGTCAAAGAAAAAAGGGGAAGCGGCGAAAGCGGAAATAGAAGAAGGGCAACATTTGCAGCAACAAATTAAAACTCTCCTTCTTTCGTTTGAAGGGCAAATTTTTATGAGCCGGGATGCGTTCCTAAAACAACTGAAAAAAGCTGCCCAAGCACAAAACGTGAAGCTGAGCGCAGCTATTGTAAAAGCGATTATCTCCGTCTTTGGTGAACATGATGATGACGCAGAGCCTTGCAAAGACAACAAGGGCAATTTAGAGCCTAATCCAGAACTGCGCGATTACGAAAACGTACCGTTGAAAGAGGATGTAGAAGAATACTTCGAACGCGAAGTCAAACCGTTCGTTCCAGACGCATGGATTGACCACGAGAAGACAGTGGTGGGGTATGAAATTCCGTTTACACGTACTTTTTATGAATTTTCCAAAGTAGAATCCCCCGAAAAAATTGCCGGTGAAATTAAAGAACTACATGAGGAAATACAGAAATTGATGGGGGAGTTATTCATATGAATGTGAAAAAATATCATCAACTAAGGGAAAGTGGTGTCGAATGGATAGACAAAATTCCGGCTCACTGGGAGCTAAGAAGAATAGGTCAACTATTTAAGTTTAGAAATGAAAAAGTAAGCGATGAGGAATATATGCCCTTATCTGTAACAAAAGATGGAGTGGTACCCCAACTCGAAAATGTTGCTAAAACAATGCATAATGAAAACCGAAAAAAAGTATTAAAGGGAGATATTGTGATTAATAGTCGTTCAGATAGACGAGGCTCAAGCGGTTTAGCGATGTTGGATGGGTCTTGTTCGCTTATTAATCACGTACTCGAACCGAGAGTCGAACTTGAAGGGAAATATATTCACTATCTTTTCAAAAGTGTACCGTTTTGTGATGAGTATTATAGATGGGGTACTGGAATTGTAGACGACCTATGGTCTACGCAAAAAGATAGAATGAGCCAAATACAAATACCTTTTCCGCCCATTAATGAACAGAAAAGTATTGCTCGATTTTTAGATCATAAAATTAATTCTATGGCTAAGTTAAAAAAGATGCTAGAAGAAAAGATTAATAAATTAAAGGAATACCGTTCCTCTTTAATCACCCAAGCCGTCACAAAAGGACTCGATCCAAACGTTCCAATGAAAGATTCCGGGATTGAATGGCTAGGGGAAGTGCCGGGGCATTGGATAATTTCAAAGCCTAAATTTTATTGTTTAGTCAATCCCGAGTCTTTAAGTGAAAACACCGATGCAGATTATTCCTTTGAATATGTGGATATATCCTCGGTTCAACGAGGCAAAGGAATTGTTTCTAAGGTTAAAATGATTTTTAAAGATGCACCAAGTAGGGCGAGAAGAATAGTGCGAAAAGGAGATATAATAATTTCTTCTGTTAGAACGTATTTGAAAGCCGTGGCAAGTATAGAAGAAGATTTTACAACACCAATTATTGTTTCTACAGGATTTGTTGTTTTGAGACCAAATAGTGAAATGCTTGATTCTAATTTTGCTTCGTATATGCTTGAAGCTGATTATTTTGTTGAACAGGTAGCTTCGCATTCATATGGTGTTAGTTATCCAGCAATCTCGGCAGAAGAGTTAGTGAATCAAAAAATAATTTTGCCTCCTGTAGAAGAGCAAAAGAGAATAGTGACATATCTTAATGAAAAACTTTCCAAAGTTGAAAAACTAATAGATTTATTAACCACACAAATTCAAAAATTAGACACCTACCGCTCTTCGCTTATTACCGCAGCGGTGACGGGGCAGATAGATGTTTCGGATTGGAAAGAAGCGGAGGAGGAGCTAGAGACGATTTTGTAAGGGGCGATGAGGATGGCAGTGGATCGTTCAGAAAAAGCGCTCGAAACGGCGATTGAAGCTGATTTATTGGAAGCTGGCTACGTGCGCGGAGTAGGCTACAACCGCGATACATGTTTAGACCATGACACGTTAATCACATTCATCCAAACATCACAGCCTGCTGTATGGCAAAAGCTCGAAAAGCATTTTAAATCGGATACAGCCGATCAGATTATTGCAAGATTAATGAAAGAATTGGAGCTTCGCGGTACGTTAGACGTATTGCGAAAAGGGATCGATTTGTTTGGACAACAAATTAAGCTAGTCTATTTTAAGCCGGAGCATGAACTGTCCGAACAAGCATTGGCTCGCTATGAAGCGAACCGATTTACCGTGTCACGGCAAGTACACTACTCTAACCAACACCAAAAATCGCTAGACATGGTGTTAGGAGTGAACGGGATTCCGATTGTTACGATGGAGCTTAAAAACCGTCCAACCGGTCAAAACGTCAACCATGCGAAACGGCAATATAAACAAAACCGTGATCCAAGGGAAACGATGTTTAAATTTATCAAACATCCCATTCGGACGCTTGTCCATTTTGCCGTTGACCATGATCTTGTGTATATGACGACTAAGCTTGCCGGCGAATCGACGTATTTTCTTCCTTTTAACAAAGGATATAACGGTGGGGCGGGAAACCCTCCTTCCGTTGGATTTAAAACAGAGTATTTGTGGAAAGAGGTTCTCGTTCCTGATTCTTTGTTGGAGATTTTGCAGCGCTTTATGCACTTGCAAGTAGAAGAAAAAGACGGCAAGAAAAAAGTTGCGATGATTTTTCCGCGTTATCATCAACTGGATGCCGTTCGGAAGATCATCGCCGACGTGAAAGAGAAAGGAGCAGGAGAGTCGTATTTAATCCAACACTCCGCTGGCTCAGGAAAGTCCAACACAATCGCTTGGCTTGCTCATCGATTGAGCGGTCTTCATAAAAATAACGAACCAGTTTTTCACTCTACCATTGTCATTACCGACCGTGTCGTCCTTGACCGGCAGTTGCAGGACACGATTGCCCAGTTCGAGCAAACGTTAGGCGTTGTGCAAAAAATTGATAAAAACTCAGCACAACTAGCAGAGGCGATTCAAACCGGAAAGAAAATCATTATTACAACGCTGCAAAAATTCCCCTTCATTCTCGATAAAATCGAACAACAACAAGGGAAACGATTTGCCGTTATTATGGACGAAGCCCATTCTTCACAAACGGGCGAAACGGCGCAAAAAGTGCGTGAAGCATTGCGTGATTATACGGTCAGTGAAAGAGCGGAAATAGAGGCAGAACTAGCAGAGGCTACAACAGATAGTGAAGCGGAATTAATTAAAGAAGTGTCAAAGCGTGGACGTCCTTCTAACATTAGCTTTTTTGCATTTACCGCAACGCCAAAAGCAAAAACGCTTGAAATGTTCGGGACGTATGATGGAGAAGTGCCGCGTCCTTTCCACCTATATACAATGCGCCAAGCGATTGAAGAAGGGTTTATTTTAGACGTATTGGCGAACTATATGACGTATAAAACGTATTACAAACTTTCAAAAGCGATTGACGATGACCCGGAACTAGATCAAAAGAAGGCGAAAAAAGCATTGGCAAAATATATGGCGCTTCATCCATACAACGTTGCGCAAAAAGTAGAAATTATTGTAGAGCACTTTAAAACAGCTGTACGCCATAAAATCGCTGGACAAGCAAAAGCAATGATTGTCACCGGAAGCCGCCAACAAGCGCTTCTCTATTATCGAGCGATGCAACGTTACATGAAGGAAAAAGGATATCCATACGGGGTGTTAGTCGCCTTTTCTGGTACGCTTTATGACGATGTAACAGGAGAAGAAGTAACCGAGTCCCAAATCAATGGATTTGCGGAAAGTGAATTACCAGAGAAATTTAAAACAGACAAATATCAATTTTTAATTGTCGCTGATAAATATCAAACGGGATTCGATCAGCCTTTATTGCATACGATGTACGTCGATAAAAAACTTTCAGGCATACAGGCAGTGCAGACGCTTTCCCGATTAAACCGGACACACCGAGCGAAGCAAGATACGTTTGTCCTTGACTTTGTGAACGAAGCGGAAACGATTTACGAAGCATTTAAACCGTACTATGAGGCAACAAAATTGTCAGATGTAACAGACTTAAACGTAATATATGATTTGAAAAACCGTTTATTCGGTTATCAAATTTTTGAACAACGGGAAGTCGATGCGTATGCAGAAGTGTTTTTCCGCCCGAAAAACCGCCAGCGCAAAGGGGAATTGGCAGAGCTCCATCGCATCGTTGACCAGGCAGTTGTCCGATATAACAAATTGCCAGAAGAAGAAAAAGCAGAGTGTAAAAGTGCATTAAATAAGTTTGTCCGTTCATACTCGTATATCAGTCAAATTGCACCGTTTACAGATGCCAACCTGCACAAGCTGTTCGTATATGTGCAAATGCTTGTGAAAAAGCTGCCAAATACAAACACAGGCGCTCTTCAATTAGATGATGAGGTGCAGCTAAAGTATTACCGGCTAGAGAAAACGTTTGAAGGCTCGATTGATTTGTCAGAAGGCGAAGCGAAAGAGTTAAAAGGATTAACAGACGGAGTTGGAACGATAGAGGAGAAGAAAGATCGATTAAGCGCCATTCTCGAATTAATCAATCAGCGGTTTGGCACAGACTTTAAACCGAGCGACCGCGTCTTTTTCGAGCAGGCAAAAGAAGAAATGCTCAATGATGAAATCACGATTCACCAAGCGAAAAACAGCTCGCGGGAAAACTTTATTCGCTCAAAAACCCCGCAGGCATTAAAAAGCTTCCTAGCAACAAAAAACTCTAACGAACAGCTATTTAAGCGGCTATTTACTGACAAAGACTTTCAAGAAACGGTGCTGCATGCGTTCTTAAATGAGGTGTATGAAGCGGCGCGAAACATCGAAATAGAATAAAACAAAGCCCTAGCTTTCGAGGCTAGGGCTATTCGTTATGAAGCGGAGGAAAGAAATTATCCGTAGAACAATTTTCTAAGGGTGAAATCATCTGCAAATTTACATTCCTACACCAACCTAATCCCCAAAAACTTAGGCTCTGTCATTTCTTTTATCGCGTAGGCGACGCCTTCAAGCCCGATTCCGCTTTGTTTTACGCCGCCATATGGATAATGGTCGTGGCGGACGGTGGAAGTTTCGTTAATCCATACACCGCCCATTTCTAATGTCTCAAACAAATGGAAGGCACGGTTAATATCAGAGGTAAACACACCCGCTTGCAAGCCGTAAGGAGAATCGTTGACGGCTGCGATGACTTCTTCTTCTGTTTCAAACGGAAGAATCGTTACGATTGGCGCGAATACTTCTTCACATACTACTTTCATTTCTGGAGTTACGTTCGTTAATACCGTCGGTTGAAGTAACGTTCCTTGCCGCTGTCCGCCTGTGAGTAAGCGTGCCCCTTGAGCAACGGCTTCTTGTATCCATGCTTCTGCCCGGCACGCTGCCTCTAATGTAATCAACGGGCCTACATCTGTCGTTTCCAGTGCGGGATCGCCGACATTTAGGCTTTGTACCGCAGATACGAACGCATCTACAAAAGCGGAATATATATCGCGATGCACGTAAATTCTTTGCACGGAAATACACGCTTGTCCGGCAAACACAAATCCGCCTTTGACTAATCCCGCAACGGCTATTTCTAAATTAGCATCTGGAAATACGATATTAGGGGAATTGGCGCCAAGTTCTAGCGTGATTTTTTTATGCCGAGCCATTTCTTGAATTTTAAATCCGACAGTTCCGCTTCCTGTAAATGTTACTTTCTTAATATATCGGTGTTCGACTAGCGGGGGAACGAGGGCTGCTCCTAATCCGTTCACGACATTGATTGCCCCGCTAGGCAAACCGGCTTCTGTCATTAACTGGACAAGCTTCATCGCCGAAAGCGGCGTTTTTTCCGCCGGTTTTAATACTACCGTGCACCCTGCGGCAACAGCCGGAGCTAATTTGTGCAACACAAGGTTTAATGGGAAGTTGAAAGGTGTAATCGCCGCAATGACACCAATCGGCTTTCTTTTGACTAAGCCAATCCGCTCTTCACCGCCGATGGCTGCGTCCATCTTAATCAACTCTCCGTCGTTTCGCTTTGCTTCTTCTGATGCAAAGCGAAGCACTTGGACGGCACGACTTACTTCGCCGCGCGCATCGCGAATGGGCTTTCCTGCTTCTTGACATAATAGTTGGGCAAAATCTTCGCTTCGCGCTTCTAACAAGTCTGCCGATTTACGCAAAATGGCGGAACGTTGATGTGCCGGCATTTTTTTCATGACATGTTCAAACGTATCATAGGCGTTTTCAATCGCTATTTCCAAATCTTCTAACGTTGCAAAATCGACAACGCCGACAAGTGTATTGTCATACGGATTGCGGACTTCTTGTTGAACACGTCCGTTTCCTTTCCGTTCTTTTCCATTAACAAACGAGCCGATATGAATCATAAAGATGTCCTCCTAATGCTCTACCTTTTTAATAAAGGCTTTCGTCCGTTCTTCTTTTGGATTGCTGAAAAACTCTTGTGGATGCCCTTCTTCTACGATAACCCCGCCATCCATGAAAATAATTCGATCTGCTACCTCTTTAGCGAATTTCATTTCGTGCGTTACTAACACCATCGTCATTCCCTCCTCTGCTAGTTCGCGGATAACGTTTAATACTTCGCCAACTAACTCTGGATCAAGAGCGGATGTCGCTTCATCAAATAGCATCGCTTTCGGTTCCATCGCAAGCGCTCGCGCAATCGCGACACGTTGTTGTTGCCCTCCGGACAATTGACTTGGATAATAATGCATTCTTTCGGACAATCCCACTTTTTTTAAATATTTTTCGGCTGTTTCACGCGCTGCTTCTTTTGATTTTTTGCGAATTTTGATTTGGGCAGCCATGACGTTCTCTATTGCGGTCATGGTCGGAAATAAATTAAATCGTTGAAAAACCATGCCGATTTCTGTTCGAAGTGCGGCGATATGTTTTTCATTCAATTTCTCATTCGGTTTTACAAAATAGTGGCCATCAATTTTCACCGTTCCTGAGGTAGGGATTTCAAGGAAATTAAGACATCTGAGAAAGGTTGACTTTCCAGAACCAGAAGGACCGATAATGACTACTTTTTCCCCTTTTTTCACGGTTAAATTAATTCCTTTTAAAATTTCA
>NZ_JAPSMC010000034.1 GCF_026847645.1 Anoxybacillus sp. J5B_2022 | reverse complement strand
TGTATTTCGCCTACAACAAAACTGTAAAGTACTAATTTTTTTAGTACCTTGAACCTTTATGTGAAATAAAAGTAAAATTTTCAAAAAACATATTGAAATCAATATGTCATGCTATGATGAATCCGTCATATTTTACCTTTGCATCCAAAGGAAGTGATCGTATTCATAAGTGGATCGCATGCTCGTTAGATTGGGTTGGCTTATATTTATTGCACCGTCAAAAAAGCAGGCAGTCTCAGTTTATGCCTTATGACCAACCGCTTTTTGATGATGTAAGTTGGGATATCGTGTATCCGATGCCGGAAATACCAGATGTCCACTTTGGGCATATACATAAGCAGATGAATTATGAAATTTACCGCTTTTCATTTCAAAGTCCAATGGAATCTGGAGACGAGATAAATGATCGAGTTCAAGGGAATGTTTATTTCCACTCTTCCCGCTCTCCTGTTCACATTGTGGTTGTCCACGGGTGGAGGATGGAGCAATGGGAAAAAATCAATCGATTATTCTTAAATCCCTTTGACAAATCAGGATTTCACATGTGGCAAATGATGCTTCCTTTCCATTTTGACAGAGCTTATTCCACATATAGCGGGGAATATATGATTAGCGCAAATATAGAGCGCTCTATTTTTTCGGTTAGGCAAGCTGTCACGGAAATTCGCGCACTTATTCGCTGGATTAAACAGAACAAAGGCGGAAACGTCATCTTGGTCGGGGTAAGTTTAGGAGGGCTAATGGCAAATCTAGTCGCTACCGCGGAGGAATATGCTGATGCGGTTATTTCTATTATGTATGCCAATAGCTTATCTTATGCCGTGTGGCATACACCGATTGGGAAATACATTAAGCAGGACTTGCAAAACAATGGAATTACTTATGATATGCTGAAAGAACATTGGAAAATACTTGAACCAATCTCCCGAAAACCGAAAATGGATCGAAATCGTATTTTATTCATTGCCGGACGATATGACCAATACGTCCATTTTGAAGATGCCCTAGCATTACAACAAGCATGGGACATCCCAAATTTCCTTCCTTATCACTGCGGGCATGCTGGCATTATTTTTCACCGCAAAAAAATTGCTAAGGATGTGTTAACCTTTATCCACTCATTATTATCGAGGAGTGTATAATTTTGCTTGTATTATTCGTACTATTATGGCTTGGCGGAGCGATTGTTTTACTTACAGACTATAAACATTCAGCTTCGAAATGGGCAAGCGCTGTCGCTTTCGTCGGCGGTTCTGGTGGGCTATCTGTCGTCATCGAAGAAAATATATTACCGTATACAACGTCTCCTACTGTTATAAAGTTCATCATTGACTTATTGTCATTCATTTGCCATTATGTAACACCTTACGCGTTTCTTATGTTTTCGATTGCGTATTCTGGACTTATTCCACCGAATCGTCAAAAGCGATTCGCATATATCCTTTCCGTGCCGATTTTGTTTATGGTCATCAATTATCCAATATATCCGACTTATGTTGTTCCTTATCATATCGCATTATGGTGGGTCGCTCCGTATATTATGTTTGGGGTGTTTTCTCTTGTATTTTCTTATATAAAAGAACCCGTGGCGCTAGTTGAGCAAATTCGCTAACATAAATTTACATCCAAACAAAAAAGAAGACATGAACCCGATTCCTTGGTTAGAATAGATGTGCCACAACTATCCACAAGGAGGTTCATGTCTCATGAATAGATTAGCACATCATCAAGGAATCGACAAGTTTTTCATAACGTTAGGGTTGGCACTTTATTTCTCGAAACCTGTCATGAAGCATCTCGTTCATCTCGTGGATGCGATGATGACAAAGGGATTTTCGGGAACGCTGACCGATCTACATCATGGGAGTTTTCATCCGAACCATCGCACGACACTGAGCCATTTTTTCACGAAAAGTCCGTGGGAGGAAGAAACATTGCTTCGCAAACTCCAGCAGTGGATCCTTCGTCGTGTCGAACGCAGCTCGAAACGAGAGAATCAACCCATTTTTGTTTCGATCGATGATACGATTTGCCAAAAAACGAAGCCTTCGTCACGGGCCACACACGCCATTCAAGGGTGTGATTGGCATTATTCTCACGCAGAGAAAAAGTCGGTCTGGGGACATTCTCTCGTTTGGCTCATGGTTCATACGATGACCCAAGCGTTTCCTTTTGCCTTTCGCCTCTACGACAAGACGGCAGGGAAAAGCAAAGGGGAACTTGCGATCGAGATGCTTTCTTCTTTGGATGTGAGTCGCCCCGTTTATGTGCTCATGGACTCTTGGTATCCATCCCAAACGCTCGTGGAAGCTTGTCTGAAAAAGGGATTCCACGTCATCGCGATGCTCAAGACGAATCGCATTCTCTACCCTAAGGGTATCGCTATCCAAGCGAAAGAGTTCGCCGAATACATCGAACCGAAAGACACTCACCTCGTCACGGTGGGAGAAGAGCGTTATCGGGTGTATCGCTATGAAGGCTCTCTCAAAGGTCTCGATGATGCCGTGGTGTTCCTCGCTTGGAAAGCCGATCAGCCGATGACACCGAAACATCTTCATTGCGTGTTGAGCACCGATCGGGAGCTAAGCGACGAAGACATCTTGCGCTACTATGCCGAGCGTTGGTCGATCGAATGTTTTTTCCGTCAGTCGAAAGACCAGCTAAAGCTCAATGGGTACCGTGTTCGTCAAGTTCGGGCGGTGAAACGGTATTGGATCCTAGTGCAACTTGCGTATGTGTACAGCATGTTCGAGTCGAACAGTGATGTTTCGGATGGGCTCGATCTCCTGCGCAAGAGAAAAGGACATAGCCTCGTGGAGTTCATTTACCGTGCAGCAAAACAAAATATTCCCATTGATGCCGTGAAAAAACAGCTCCACGTGGCATAAGGGGTACTCTGTTTGTTTCTTTTTATATGGTAATTATTGTTACAAGAATTGCTCAACTACAGAAAATAAAAACATTGTGGCTACACCTCAAAAGGTTAGAAAATAAAAGAAGAACTATTTGTTTTTGAACATTTATAAAATCATATACCGTCTCTCTTTATGATCTTTACTGTTTCAAATGTCAAAAATCCAAAAACTATCAATCCTATTACGATCATAAATGTATTTTGCACTTCATTCGATTCATCAACGATTCCTTCTGGAAGCAGCCCATCGATACACAGCAACGAGAACAGAAACAATTCAAAAACAAAAAAAGGGATATAAATCTTTTTTTTACTCACATAATAAAAATAAGCGATTAAACAAAACATAAAATAATTCGCAAACGCCAATGGATCCCAGATCCTTAGAACAATAACGAAAGCACCTAAAAAGAGATTAATGAAAATAATGGTCGCAACCCACATATGCGTATTCCCTCTCAACCATAACTCCCCCTTCTATACTTATACGGATCGCCGCACTTCCAATACTCCTCTTGGATAACATCACCTATACAAGAAATAAGTTGCAATTAGGTATTTTAAAGGCTCGTCACCGAAAGTTGTACTTGATTTTTTCATAACATACCTTACTTATGCTTCCAATGAAAAAACAGTAAACAAATGATTTTTTGCATACACTTGTTCAGTGTACCGTCTGTCAAGTATATGTTGTAGTGATGAACCATTTTAAATGTTTCGTTTTTTCATCTCGAAACAAGATTATGGTGATTGATCAACTGGCAGGAAAACAAAATTACAATCTATACTCGTGATGCTAGTTGAACGCTAGTGTTCAAACGGCAACCTATAGCTTTTGGAACTTGACACGGTCTGCCGGAACAGGAAAGCGCTCTTGCGTGGGTGATTCTCCTTTGGCATAGTAGGTCGCACTTTCATTCTGCAGGTGATCCAAGCAAGGACTTTTTTGGCGTTGGCTCAAATTTATCTAGCACTAGGGGTAACCCATATATTTAGTTTTTCGCCGAAAATAAACAATGTTCATTTACAAAACAGAAGTAAGAAATGGTAATAAAGTGCACTAGTTTAAGAACCAGTGCACTTCACATTATTATCTAAATTTAATCACCGTTCTTACCATTTAATCGCCTTTCCCGCCGTATATCCTGCAAAGGCAGTTCCTGATAAGCCAGCTAACGCGATTACACCAACAGGAACTGTTACAGGAGCACTAGAAATTGCAAGCATGGTTGCTCCAAAATATGCAACTCCTTCTAATACCTGTCCCCATTTAACTTTAACCCCACCATCCACCAGAACCATTTCCTCGAAAGTTAGCTCATTGAATCCAATTGACACATTTTGTAACATACTCTCCCTCATCCTTTCCTATATAAAGATTATTATTATGTAAAATTCCCCTCGCTCTGTTTTGATAACTCGAAACGGAGCGTATCAGGAATTTTAAACAGAGTAAAGTCAATTCTCCAAATCGATATCATAAAAATGCAATTTTTCAGAACACACTTGATATATTAGTTTAAGTTGATTGAGAAAACGGTTTACATATGTCAGAAAAATCAATCTCTATTCATATACAAACTGAAGTTTTATCTTACATCCAATTGTCCGCTAATCCTGTTACGTACCGACCTATATTAACATGAGTACAGAAACAGAACGATATCGCAACTTATATAAACAATTCATATTTTAGAAGGATTAATACCGATATACACATAAATAACAGGTAGCTCCCCGTTAAAAAAGCTTGTATCGTTTATATATACATTATAAGCTGTTGTAATGGGTTGCAATTTATTTCGACTGATGAATCCAATCAATTGATTATATACGTTTTGTAATCCAACAGGATCACCAATATATCTTGTACTAATGGCATTAACAAGATGAAAAACTTCCTTGAAGACATATCCTTTTGGTAATTCTATCTTCTTATCGATTGGAATCAATATCTCCATGTCGAATACACTTTCATCTCCCACTGATTCAACATTAAATGTTGTAGTTATTAGAGGTCCTTCCTTATTTACATTCATTCCCTCTAGTACCTTTATCATTCTAGTAAGCACGCCATTAAACTGAGATTGCTTAATTTTCCCTCTGTAAGAAACAACATTACCGAATATAATTTCTTGGTTCGTTAATATCTCGAGCATATACCTTCCCTCTTTCAAATATAGAAACATTGCATTGGTTCTACATACACAATAAATAGAATACATAAAACTGTAAAGTACTAATTTTTTTAGTACCCTCCTCCTGTATATGAAATAAAAGTTATTTAAGTTAAATTTTTTAAAAATATATTGAACTTTTTTATAAGTCGTGCTATTATGAAACCGTCATTTTTTACCTTTCTATCCAAAGGAAGTGGGAGTATTCGTAAGTGGTTGGCATGCTCGTTAGATGGGGTTGGTTTATATTTGCTGCATCTCCCGCCAGAAGTTCCGCACATTATGCAATAAACTTTGATTCACAATGACATGAGCAATCGCTGGTAACGGAAAAGGTTGAAAAAGACTTTCTTGGTTTCCTCGAACCCCTTTTGCTGTAAACCCAAGTTGCTCCGCCGCTTTAATCAAACCGTATAAATTCGTTCCTTGCTTATCCGTACCAGCAACTTCTCTTATTTTCGATAAGCCGTACTGTTTGCATATCGTAGCCAAACAAGCCGGACCGCAGTCTTTTATATCGTGTTGCTTGTGCAGTAGTATTTATTGAAAAAAGAAAACATAGTGACTACATCTCGAAGGATCTATAAACTCCTCATCATCTCATAATATGGATGGATTTACCCCCATATATACATCTATTATAGGAATTTCTCCATGCATCACGTACTCGTCGTTAACATGCACTAGATAAACAGCCGTAATACGTTGCAATGAGTTATCTTCGATATATTTTTGTAAATCATAATAAATTTTCTCAAGATTTTCGATATCACCAACGTTACGTGCATATACTGCATGAACTAAATGAAATAATTCTTTAAAAACATATGGTTTCGGGAGACTTACTTTTCCATCAATGGGAACGAGAATTTCCATATCAACAATATGCTTACCATCCACTATTTCTTCTCCAAAAGTTGCTGTTATCATTGGACCATTTTTGTTTATGCCATTACTATCAAGAAATTCAGCGATCTTAATAATCTCCCGATTCACTTGATTACTCTCCATTTTTTTTCTTAAAGATATTAAGTTTTCAAAGCGTATACTCTTTTCCTTTTCAATCTTGGTATCTGTTTGGTTTATCATCACACAGACTCCTCCTCGTATGAAATGACTCATCGCAGCCATAATGACGAATTAACCGCCCACCGAAATATAGTGAGCGGTGTGCCTGAGATTTTATATCTCTAAAAATTTGTCCATTATCCAAATATACAAACCGTACAGAAGAAAACAAACCATCCCACTAATCACAACAGCTAAAAAATTACGAAACGAGCTTGGCCAGTATAATATTGCCATTACTCCAATAATCGGAAAAGTCACAGTAACACTCTCACTAATAAGATTACGCATTTTCTCACCCCTGCACTCTCCTAAGTCATAAAAACAGTAGAAAGGGCTCATTTTAATTGTATGTGGAAAGTTAATTCTATAAACCTGCAACTTTTAGCCATGCTC
This sequence comes from Anoxybacillus sp. J5B_2022, assembly GCF_026847645.1. Lineage (GTDB taxonomy): Bacteria > Bacillota > Bacilli > Bacillales > Anoxybacillaceae > Anoxybacteroides. The sequence continues at coordinate 27,115 of NZ_JAPSMC010000034.1, read as the reverse complement.
CCCAAGCACCACCAAGTGCACCTGTTACTGCGCCAGCTACAACTGCTCGACCACTCACATGCCCCGTTGCGATATAACTACCAATCGCGCCACCAGTTGCTCCGATAATCGCCCCTCCCCCTATACGTACAGCATAGATTATAAGCGGGGCAACACCACCACGAATATACTCCAGTTCTTCTTGTTGAAGTTCACCGAAACCCGCTCGACTAAGAGACGCCTCTTCCAAATGAAAGTTTGACACCATTTGCATTCAACCATCTCTCCTTCCAACATGACCTTGTATAAAGATTTGAAAATAAAATATATTTTCAATTATCATTCTATTTTTTGTGCAAAAAGACTGTAAAGTACTAACTTTTTTAGTACCTTTGTAATCATGTGTATAAAACAACAATAATGCTGAGCAAGCATAAAAAAGAAAATTGAAAGACACCTTGCTATTTAAAATGCAAAATGCTCAAAACAATCCCATTCACAAAATATGTAACGTCTTTCAAATGTTCATTCATTCTTTTTCGTCAAGATCTCTTGCCCTAAAATGCAAATATAAAATGAACATACACACCGTTAAAACAATTGCATCTATACTTATCTCATTTTCTCTCAAAAGAGAATAAAAAAATGAGATCAAGCCATACACAATACCTATGCCTATTCTTCTTTTTAAAGGTTTTATTGTTTGTTTCATCATAAAGCTTATACAAAAATATCACTCTACCCCATTATTCTCTTTTTTATGTTTGCTATAATAATGTCTTGCAAAAAACAAAGCTGTAAACCCAGCAATAAGAAACAATCCCCCTGAAACAGCTTCCATTAAATTGTTTAAGTCTCTATGATTCATCAAGATTTTTAATATGACTAATAAACCATATATTGAAAGCGGTACTCCTGATAACAAAAAATATAGAAACCATTTTTTATTCGTCATATGATTTGTCACCACTATTAACCTCCGAAATCATTCGAAAGCGGGAATGTGATAGTTGAACTTCCCGCTTTTGTATGCACTATTTGAAAGCACCCGCAATTGTTGAATACGCTGCCACTTGTAGTCCCATTCCAACAGCTGCAGATGCCGCAGCCCCAGCTACTGTTGGTGTTAAAAATGCTGCTGTTACATAGAAACCAGAAGCGGCGGCCAATGTCGTAACTCCCTCAGCTAGTTGCCACCAATTCACTTTTATTCCACCGTCAATTTGTAGTATATCCGTATCACTTATAGCTTCTAATCCAGAAAAAGCAGTTAATTCCATTATAACTCCCTCCAAATACCAATACTATTTGGTTGTAAAACCATCATAAAAGCTTTTTGCAGCGCTATAAGCAAAACCGATTGCTGACATAGCACCTGCATATTTAGCAGGTGGGGATGGAGCGTACCAAGCAACAGCAACCGCTCCAATTGTTGCAATTGTATATCCAACTCCAGCTGCAATCTTAGACGCATCAATACCTCCGTCAAGACCTAGCATATCACTAGCGTCCAATTCCGAGAAATAATTGTTTAATTGCAATTCATTGTTCACGTTCCTCACCTCCCCTTTAAAAATTATCACTTCGTCCGTATTAAACTGTAAAGTACTAATTTTTTTAGTACCTTCCCCCTCTATGTGAAATAAAAGTTATTAAAGTAAATTTTTAAAAAATATATTGAACTTTCTTGTAAGTCGTGCTATTATGAAACCGTCATTTTTTACCTTTCTATCCAAAGGAAGTGGGAATATTCGCAAGTGGATGGCATGCTCGTTAGATTGGGTTGGTTTATATTTATTGCATCGCCAAAAAAGCAGAAAATCTCAATTTACACCTTATGACCGGCCGCTTTTTGATGATGTAAGTTGGGATATCGTTTATCCGACGCCGGAAATACCTGATGTCCACTTTGAACATATACATAAACAAATGAATTATGAAATTCACCGTTTTTCATTTCAAAGTCCGATGAAATCTGGAGATGAGATAAACGATCGGGTTCAAGGAAATGTTTATTTCCACTCTTCGCATTCTCCTGTTCATGTTGTTGTTGTCCATGGTTGGAGAATGGATCAATGGGAGAAAATCAACCGATTATTCCTAAAACCTTTCAACAAATCGGGATTTCACATGTGGCAAATGATTCTTCCTTTCCATTTTGACAGAGCTTATTCCACATATAGCGGGGAATATATGATTAGCGCAAATATAGAGCGTTCCGTTTTTTCCGTCAGGCAAGCTGTCACGGAAATTCGCGCACTTATTCGATGGATTAAACAGAAAAAAGGTGAAAAAGTCATCTTAGTCGGAGTAAGTTTAGGGGGACTGATTACAAATCTAGTCGCTACCGCGGAGGAATATGCTGATGCGGTTATTTCTATTATGTACGCCAATAGTTTATCCTATGCTGTGTGGCATACACCGATCGGGAAATACATTAAGCAAGACTTGCAAAACAATGGGGTTACTTATGATATGCTGAAAGAATATTGGAAAATGCTTGAACCAATTTCCCAAAAACCGAAGATCGATCGAAATCGTATTTTATTCATTGCCGGACGATATAACCAATACGTCCATTTTGAAGATGTCTTAGCATTACAACAAGCATGGGACATCCCAAATTTTCTTTCTTATCACTGCGGACATTCAGTAATTATTTTCCACCACAAAAAATCGCTAAAGATGTGTTACCTTTATACATTCATTACCATCGAGGAGTGTATAATTTTGCTTCTATTATTCGTGCTGTTATGGATTGGTGGAGCAATTGTTTTACTTATAGACCGTAAAAATTCTGCTTCGAAATGGGCAAGCTCTGTCGCTTTCGTCGGTGGCACCGGCGGATTATCTGTTGTCATCGAAGAAAATATGCTACCGTACTCCGCTTCCTCTACCGTTGTAAAACTCATCATAGATTTATTATCATTCATTTGCCATTATGTAACACCTTACGCGTTTCTTATGTTTTCCATCACATATTCTGGACTCATTTCACCGATCTATCAAAAGCGATTAGCATACATTCTTTTTATACCGATTTTATTTATGGCAATAAAATATCCGATATATCCAATATATATCGTCCCTTACCACATCGCATTATGGTGGGTCGTTCCTTATATCTTGTTTGGAGTGTGTCTCCTTTTATTTGCTTACATGAAAGAAACACATCCTATCTTAAAACGAAATCGTTTCTTTACAAATCTCGTTTTTATTCCTCCGATTTTATTTGCCGTAACAACAAACTATATTTTACGTGCATTCGGTAATCATGATAGTTGGCGCTATAACACAAATATCATCATCATGTCTTTTATTTTTTTTATTGTTGCCTTATTTAAATATGGGTTATTACATATTCGCTTGAACGTGCATCGTCTATATTGGAAGCAATCGATGCAATCGATATTTACTGGAACAGCGATGCTCAACCATAAATTAAAAAATGATATAAATAAACTTCAATTATTTTGTCACACTATTGAACAATACGCCAATGAACGAAATGATGATGACATGCTTACAAATATACAAAATATGAAGAGTACCATTGAACGTTTGCAACTTACACTTTCCGATTTTCAGTCGAAGATCACCATTCGTTCATCCGAGAAAAAACGTGAAAATATCGCAGAAATTATGGAAGAGAGCATTTTATCGCTTCACCCAATGCTCCAACAAATTCAAATACAAAAAAATTATGACCGACCTATCGTCCTTTACTGCGACAAACAACAATTAAAAGAAGTATTTACAAATATGATCGTTAACGCAATTGAAGCAATGCCAAATGGCGGGACAATTAAAATCAACTTTCAAGAAAACTTTCGCTATTATATGATACAAATTTCTGATACAGGAACAGGCATAGACAAACAAACATTGCCACATATTTTTGAACCGTTTTTCACGACGAAACGAAACAAAAGTCAAAACTATGGAATTGGACTAGCGTACTGTTGCTATGTCGTTCAGCAGCATGGCGGGTTTATCGAAGTAGAGAGTGCAAAATGTGGAACAACATTTTCACTGAAATTTCCAAAGTACTCTTTTCTAAAGTAAATGGGGGACAAAGATGCGTACTATTCGTGTATTACTTATCGAAGATGATAAAGATTGGATTCAAATCATTTCTGAAGAATTGAATCGCTATCAAGATATTGAAATGATCGGTATTGCAACTTGCAGTGAAGAAGCATTGAAAACGATAAATAAAAAAGACGTCGATGTTGTGCTAATGGATATATTTTTACAAGATGATTGTGACGGCATCGAATTAACTGCTCAACTATTGGAAATGAAAAAAGAGATAAAAATCATTATGCTTACTTCTTCAGATGAAGATACAATAATTTTCCGCGCTTACATGGCAGGAGCAATGGACTATGTCGTAAAATCAGAATTTCATGAAATCATAGATGCTATTCGAGCCGCATACGAAAATCGCTCTCCCATCCGTCCAACGATTGCACATAAAATAAGAACAGAGTTTTGTAGGTTAAAAAAAAGAGAACAAATGACATGTCCTCTTACGAAAACAGAAATTGCTATTTTAAAATTGATCGATCAAGGATATACCCAACAAGAAATCGCTAATCATTTCGTGATATCTGTGCAAACTGTGAAAAACCACGTAAGTCGGATTTTAAAAAAGCTAAGTGCGAAAAACAGCAAGTCCGCTGCGAGCAAAGCAAAAGATATAGGGCTGTTTGAAAATAAATAGCCCTCCCGAGTCGCCCAGCGCAACTCCAAAATAATTTCACTCACTTTTACTATTCTCCCCTATATCTTCTCTAAAAACATTTGCTAAATTAATCGAAAATCCTTCGAATCGTAGGGTTTCATCTTTATGTGCCTCGATGCGCAACAACTTCGCTTCAAGACAATACAGATCAATTGTTTCATTCCCACACTAATCCTGTTTTCGCTAGTTGCACCGTTCCAGAAAACACAGCGCTTGCTTCGCTGACCAGTTGCCCATGTTCGCCAAAGTGCGGCAAGTGCGTAAGCCAAAGCTCGCCGACGTTTGCATCGCGTGCAATGGTCGCTGCTTCTTCACTTGTCATATGCCCTGCTTGCGCTGCGTTTTGCCCCGCGTAAAAATTACACTCGCAAATGAGCAAATCAGCGTGTCGAGAAAACGGCACAAACTCCGGAATGTAGCTCGAGTCCGCCGTGTAGACGACCGTCTTTCCTCCTGCGGCAATCCGCATCGCATAACAAATCGCCGGATGCACCGTTTTCATAAACTGAATAGTAAACGGTCCGACTTCAAGCGTTGTTTCTGGATCATACGCGATGGCTTTCGTAATTCCTTTATGCGCAAGTCTTGTAAACCCATCTCGGTCGAACGAATGCCCGTAAATCGGAAGCTCAGGGAAAGCGGCACCAAGATTCGTCTTAATGAGCCGTGCATATTGCAACGGTCCAATATCTGCGACATGGTCGTGATGATAATGCGACACAATCACGGCATCTAGCTCTTCAATCGCTATATACCGTTGCAATTTCGCAAGCACACCGCTGCCGCAATCCACTAATAACCGAAATCCTTCGTGCTCGAATAAATAACCAGACGTTGCCTCATCGACAGCTGGAAATCCACCCCAATACCCTAATACCGTCACTTTCATTACTATCCACCTCTACCACGTTTTTTTCTTTTATCATACAAAATTCCCCAACATTTTGCATCATTGTGGAATTTTGTTTTAAAACAGATATTGACTTTATGTAATCTGTTATAATACAATATAACCAACAAATCAATGGAGGCGATCGAAATGTTAATGAAAATTTCCGAGTTTTTCAAAAACCTACCACGCAAAAAATGTGCAGAATGCGGAAAAGAAATGGAAGAACAACACGAATGCTACGGGAACAAATGCAACGACTGTTTAGGTGTAACGTTCCACCATTAAAAAAGGATGCTCGCTTTTGGTGAGCATCCTTTTTTTTGTGTGTGAATATTGAAATCGATTCCACATTTCCCTTATTCTTTCACCGAACCAGACGTTAAACCAGATACAATCCGACGTTGGAACAATAGCACCATAATGACAAGCGGAATCGTCACAATGACGGTTGCCGCGGAAATTTCACCCCACGGAATCGTATACTGCCCTTGGAACATCGCAATACCAACAGGGACTGTTTTATATTTTTCCGCTGTATTAATCGTTAACGAGAATAAAAATTCGTTCCACGCTGCGATAAAGACGAGAATCGATGTCGTAAACACACCTAGCACGGCCAGCGGCAAAATGACTTTAAAGTACGTTTGCATCGGAGTGGCACCGTCCATTTTCGCCGCTTCTTCTAAATCAAACGGAATTTTGCGGAAAAATGTTACTAATAGCCAAATCGATAACGGCAACGCAAACGTCGTATACGGAATAATTAACCCTAAATAACTGTTCGTTAACCCGAATTTTTTCACAAACATATAAATCGGCGAAATCGTCGCAATTTGTGGAAACATCGATACCGCTAACACAATACCAAGAATGATCGCTTTCCCTTTAAACTCGAGCCGTGCGATCGCATATGCCGCAAAAGCCGCGACAAACACTGTATAAACAGTCGTAATCGTCGCCACTACAGTACTGTTCCATAAATAGCGCAAAAATGGATAGTTCACAAATACGGAAACGTACGATTTGAGCGTCGGATGGCTTGTAAACCAGTTAAACGCTTTGTCGCCAAACAACTCGCTCAACGGTTTGACAGAACTAAGCAAAATCCATAGGAACGGAAACATGACAAAAAACACAAACGCAGCTAAAAACACATAAAATAACGGTCCTGCCTTTTTCTGCATCATCTCACCTCTTCTCTATTTTTTCGCGCTCGCACCATCCGAGAGTAAGTCCGCCCCTAACAATTTAATATAAATAATGGAGATAATCGCGACGCAAATGAACACGATGACTGCTAACGCTGAGCCGCCTCCAAAATTCGTTTGCGAGAACATGACTTTATACGCTAAAATCGAAATCGTTTCTGTCGAGTTGGCCGGACCTCCACCCGTTAATACATAAATTAAGTCAAAAACGCGGAACGCATCGAGCGTGCGGAATAATAGCGCTACTAAAATGCTTGATTTTAGTAACGGCAACGTAATTTTCGTGAATTGCTGCCATTTCGTCGCGCCGTCAATCGAAGCCGCTTCATATAAAGAACTTGGAATCGTTTGTAAGCCCGCAAGCAACAATAATGCCATATAAGGAGTCGTTTTCCATACGTCAGCGAAAATAACCGCAAACATCGCACCAATATCTGTCGTCAACAAATCTCCCATTCGATTTACAAGACCGATATCTTCAAAATACTTCGCAACAATCCCGTTTTGACCGTCATATAAAAATTTCCACATCAATGCCGACACAGCTGTCGGAATCGCCCACGGAATCAAAATCGTCGCCCGCACAAGCCCGCGGCCGAAAAACGCTTTATTAATTAAAAGGGCAATAGCCAATCCCAATACAAGTTCAGCGGCAACCGAAATGACCGTAAAGACGGTTGTATTCCATAATGCTTTCCATAGACGCATATCGCTCAAACTGTCTTTGTAGTGTTTCAATCCGACAAAGTTTGGTTCAATGATCACATCTTTTAACCCTTGAGCAAGCCCGACCACTTTATCCGGCTGTTTCAATTCTCCTGCGTCCCTCATCTGTTCAAGTGTTTTGACGACATCATGTACCGCATCGGTAAATTGATTGGCCGCTTGTTTATCGAGTTCCACAATTTTGATATCATCACTCGGTGATTCAAAGTTATTTAATGCTTCATCGACTTGGTCGTACCGATTCGCTACTTCTTCGTTCGCACGAATCGTTTTATCCATTTTTTGCAGTTTTTGTTCGACGTCGGACAACTTTTCTTTGGCGTTTTCATCAGCAGTCGCCATTTCCCGTTTGAGCGCACTCTTTAGAAACGGATAGTTTTGTAAATACCCTTCTAAATCAAGACTATAGTTTAAATGAATGGATGATTTTGTCGGATCGTTCAACCGATAATCAAACAAGCTGTAATAAAACGACTGAATGACTGGCCAAATCGCTACTGCTAAAATGAGCAACATCGCTGGTGCTACAAGCGAATAGCCCAATATACGCTCCGTCCGCTTTTCGTTCCTCATCGATGCTTCTTTTTTCACAGGACGTTCCCTCCTAACATAAAGGATATTAGCCTTCAGCGCCAAAAAAGCAATCTGAAGGCTAACAAAATCGTTGAACAGCGACAGCGTTGATTGATAAAAATAGCGTTCGTATTGATTAACTAATAAGCGCCCTCTCCTTCGTTTTTCTGCTACATCCCTCGAACAAGAACGCTAGTGGACAAATTGGGTTGCCCGCAAGTCCATTGTTCGAGGAGGACAGACTATCAGCGAACAAACGATTTCACTATTTCATACTCGATTATTTATTCAACGCCGCTTTAATTTCTTTTTCCATATTCGCAACCGCTTGCTCAACGGTTAATTCTCCTGCAAGAGCTTTCGATACGTTAATTTGGATAATCTCAGATACTTCTGGATAGTTTGGTACGACTGGACGCGGTACTGCTGCATTTAAAGCGTTCACAAATCCTTCTTCCGCAAAGAACGGGTTCGCTTTCAAAATATCTTGATCTTTAAATAGCTCTGGGAGTGTTGGTGCTAATCCACCGTAAATCGCTGAAATTTTTTGCCCTTCTGGACCTGTCATAAATTTCACGAACTCCCAAGCTTCTTTCGGATGTTTCGAATATTTGTTAATCGCTGTCATCCAACCGCCTAATGTCGCTGCCGAGCCTTTGTCGCCTGCTGGAAGTGGCGCAACTCCAACTTTGCCAACGATTTTCGATTGTTCTTTATCGTTCGCTAACGCATATTGGTAAGGCCAGTTGCGAATGAATGGCGATTGTCCTTCGATGAACGCCGTATGAGATTCAGGCTCTGTAAACGTTGTAATGTTGCTTGGCACGACGTCAGATTTGACGATTTCGACCATTTTTTTCAACCCTTTAATCGCTTCTGGGCTGTTAATTACCACATTGTTGTTTTTATCGACAATTTGTCCACCGTAAGAAGCGATAAATTCAACGGCGTTACATACTAACCCTTCATATTGTTTCGCTTGCATTAAATAACCGAATTGCGTACCGCCTTTTCCTTTCAACTCTTTTGCCGTTTTTAACAATTCATCCCATGTTTTCGGCACTTTATCTTGTGGAACAAGGTCTGTGCGGTAAAATAGCATTCCGGCATCAATAAATTTCGGCATCGCCCATTGTTTTCCATTAAAGTTACCTGCCGCTAATGCCCCTTGGTTATATTTGCTTACATCTACGCCGTCCTGTTCAATAAAACGATCTAACGGCAACGTATAGCCTGCTTGCGCAAACTCTGCCGGCCATACAACGTCAAGGTCCATGACATCGATTTCAGATGATTGCGCATTTAACATTGTCACATACGCATCGTGCTGTTTCCCTGTATCCGCAGGCATTTCACGGAATTCTACTTTAATGTTTGGATGAGATTTTTCGAACGCTTCAATAATTTTTTCTGTTGCTTTTGTTGAATCTTGGCCGCGGGCATACACAATTTTGACAACTTCGCTTGATTTGTTGTCCGTTTTTTGGCTATCTTTTTTATCTTTCGTTCCGTCGCTAGCATTTTGCCCGCTAGAGCATGCGGTTAATCCAAGCGTAAGTGCTAACATCGCAGATGATACTTTCATTGCTTTTTTCATACGTATACCCCCTATAATAATAGTAAAACGTTTTCAGATATCGATTTCATAACCTCGAATGCTACGCGTGTTGATGAACCGATCCACACTAGCTTGTCGCAGTCGGCTAGACAGACTTAGCCGACTGGACACGCTGCTTCGTATAAATGTTACAATTAAATGCTACAATTGAACGAGCTTGTTTGAAACTGTAGACTCTCTGACAATCAGCTTGAGCGGAAACTCGTATATTTCACGCTGCTTATATTTGCGAGAGTGGATTTTTTCAATCATCACTTCCAGTGCTTTTTTCGCCATTTGATCCACCGGTTGATGAACAGTTGTAATCGAAGGTTCCATCAGTTCAGTAATTTCTTGATTATCGAAACCGACGACTGCTAACTGTTCTGGAATGCGAAAACCGTGTTTATTCGCCTCCGATATGATTCCAGCCGCTACTTCATCGCTACCTGTAAAAACAGCTGTCGGCGGCGTTGGAAGCGCCATCATTTGATGAAACACGCGTCTTCCGTCTTCGCTATGAAACGCATCCCGAAACGCGTACTGTTCATCGAACTCGATGCCGTACTCCGCAAGCGCTTTACGAAAGCCGATTTCACGGTGGCTAGCTACATTGCTTCGCGTGCTGCCGCGACAATAAGCGATCCGGCGATGGCCTTGTTCGAGCAAATGTTTCGTTGCTATGTATCCGCCATGAACTTGATCAAGCATTACTGACGGAACGTTTGCCTGTTCATCAAATTCGTTGCACAACACGATCGGTCCGTAGTCTAAAAACGGCTCAAGCACTTTCCAATCGTTTTGGATCGACGCAAGAATCACACCGTCTACTTGTTTCATTTTTAATAAGTTCATGTAATTTAGCTCTTTTTCCGGTGAGTACCTCGTCTGGCAAATAATCAGCTGATAGCCGTGTTCAGCAGCGGAAATTTCCATCGCTTCTACCAATTGGCTAAAAAACGGGTTCATAATTCTTGGAACAAACAACGCAACGACATCCGTTTTTTGACTCCGCAAACTTCTTGCCGAGGAATTAGGAACATATCCAAGCTGTTTCATCGCTTCCATGACTAATTTTCGCTTATCTTCTGAAACATATGGATGGTTATTAATGACTCTCGACACCGTCGTCCGCGAAAGCCCAGCCAATTTCGCTACATCTTCAATGGTAGACATCTTTCGTTAACCCCCTTGCTCGCTCAAACTGCCGCATCCCTCCGGTTACTGAAATCGTTTTCATATCTGAATTATAATGCACATCGTCCCAATATTCAACTAGCTATATTAATTTTTTTTTGACAAAAAAAGCTCCTGAAGACGATTACGCCTCAGGAGCTTCATTCATCTGTTTCGTCATTGTATAAAACTTCCGTTTGTGCTGAACGGTGAAATAAAAAACGGTTCCGATCGATAAAACGATGATAAATACAGCTAGAATAGCAGCATTTTTCCACATAAACGCAAAATCGCCGCTAGAAATCGCTGCTTTAAATCCAAATACCGAATACGTCATCGGCAAATAATGATTAATCGGCTGCAACGTTTTCGGAATGAGTTCGAGCGGGAACGTTCCGGCACTTGTCGTCAGTTGCAAAATCAAAATCACAATTCCGACAAACCGGCCCGGATCGCCTAACGTTGTGACAAGGAACTGGATTAACGCAATAAACGTAATGCTTGTGAGAATGCTAAAAATGATAAAATTCGGTACGCTCTGCACGTGAAGTTTAAGACCTGCAAGCAACACTGTATCGGCTAACAACGCTTGAATAACGCCAACAATGGCTAAAACGCCGAATTTGCTGAAAAACCATTGAACTCCAGAGCGTGGAATACTTGCCGGTTCGCGCAATGGAAAGACAATCGATAAAAGCAACGCACCGACAAATAATCCTAATGACAAGAAATACGGTGTAAAACCTGTTCCGTAATTCGGTACAGGATGAATTCGCTCATTTTTCATTTTCACCGGTTCGCTAAACATCCGGTAAACTTCGTCGTTCGCTTTTACATCGTTTGCTTTTTTCGCTCCATCGGCTAGCTTATCCGCTAATTGTTTGGAGCCGTCATCTAGTTTTTTCATGCCGTCCACTAGTTGATCGGAACCGTTAGAAAGTTGCGTAACTCCATTGGACAGCGTAGAAATACCGTCCTCTAATTTCGTCATGCCAGACGCTAGTTTTCCGGATCCAGCTGCCAATTGGCTCGCTCCATTTTGCAATTTCGTTGAGCCATCCGTTAATTGATGTAATCCAGAAGTCAATTGCCTGTTGCCACTCGCTAGCTGAGCGACTCCCGCTTTCGCTTCCGTCATTTTTTCACCAAACGCCGTAAGTCCTTGCACGATGTTGCCTTGTCCTACGGCAAGTACGTCCGCACCGGCCACAAGCTTCTGTTGCCCCGAAGCAAGTTGGTCGATTCCTTGAGCTAATGCGAGTTGTCCGTTATACAATTTGGACGCACCTGTTGCCAGTTGATCGGCACCTGTTTTTAACGCGCTCGCTCCGTCGGCAAGCTTCGCGACTCCTCCGGCGACTCGTTTGCTTCCTTCGGATAATGGCAACAAATTATTTTTTAATGTTTGCAATGTTGCTTTTTTATTAGCATCGGTCGTTTGGGCAATCATCGCATCCAGTTGGGCAATGACTTGCTGCAACCCGTCACTCACTTGAATTGCCCCTGTTTTCGTGCTTTCCGCTCCTTGTTTCCATTGCTCTAATGAAGCCGCAAGATTTCCAGCTCCGTTTTTCACCTGCAAGGTACCGTCGGTTAATTGCGGCATTTTTTCTTTCATTTGCTCCATTCCAGCAAGAGACTGTTTCAACCCACTAGACAACTGTTTCGTACCGTTTTCTGCTTTTTTCGCTCCATCAAGCAACTGCGCTTGCCCTGCCTGCATACGGGTAAAACCGTCATCAAGTTTTCCGAGACCAGTTTGGAGTTGTTCCGAGCCGTTGCTTGCTGATTTTAAGCCGTTTTCAAATGCAAGCGACTTTTCCGCTAACACTTGTAAATTCCGATAAATTTCTGCAGCTCCGTTTTTCGCGTCTTTCGCTCCTTGCTCGAGCTGTCCACTTCCTTCTTTCGCATCACGAAGACCGTTTTGCAATTGTACGGCTCCATCTTTTGCCGCAGCCACTCCGTCATGCACTTGTTTGGCTCCATCGCTTGCATCGTGAAGCCCATCCGCCATTTTCTTTACATTCTCTAGCATCGTTTCCGCATACGTAGCAGTTACGGTATGGGAAAGCTCTTCTTTTATTTTTTCGACTGCTGTATTTCCGATTTGTGCGGATAAAAAGTTAAAGCTTTCGTTTGGCATATAAATAAGCGTCATTCGCTTTGGATGCTCATCTTGGATGGTCGTTGCATTCTCCGAAAAATTTTCCGGAATTTTTACGGCCATATAGTATTTCTGATCGCGCAATCCCTTTTCTGCCTCTTGCTCTGTAACAAAATGCCAAGCAAATTTTTTGTTTTCTTTTAATTTGTCAACTAATTCTTTACCAATCTCTAGCTTTTCTCCATTAAATACTGCTCCCTTGTCATTGTTGACAACCGCTACCGGCAGTTCATCTAAATGAGCGTACGGATCCCAAAATGCCCAAAGGAACATGCCACTATACAAAAGCGGAATAAACAAAACAGCGATCACTGGAATCAACAGCTTTCGGTTTTGGATAATCGCTCTCCACTCTTGTTTCATTTTCTCCCTCCTTTATACTATTGACCAGTTTGTTCATTTAGTCATTTATAAGAAAAAGAAGAAGGACCATCTATTGTGATAATCCTTTCAAAAAATAAAGTTCAAACAATTCGGCAATTTTTTCTTCTGATAGCGGCTTGTTGTCTTTTTCCCATTCAAATACGAGTGCAATGTACATTTTAAACATTAAAAATGCAGTAATTTCTGGATCGCACGACCGAATTTCCCCTTTTTGCATCGCCTGCTCGATTTTTTCGCGAATGTAGGCAAGCACCGCACGTTCAAGTTTTTTCATGACTTCTTGCACAGCAGGCGTTCCAATATCGCGCACTTCTTGAAGCAGTTTGATCGTTAATTGGTGCTGTTTGCGAAAGGCTAAAATGCGGTACAACGCGCGATGGACGTTTTCCAAAAACGGACGGCTGGGATCGATCGCTTCTTCGGCCGTTTCTTTAATTTCGCTAATTAACGACGTAATAATTTCATCGAGCAATTCCTCTTTACTATGGAAAAATGTATAAATCGTCCCTTTTCCAACATTGGCTAGTTTCGCTACTTGCTCCATCGTTGTTGCTTTATAACCAAAAAGGGAAAAAGATTTCGTTGCCGCTTCAATAATTTGTTTTTTTCGATTAACTGCCATCGTCCTCATCCTTTAAACTGACTAAATGAACGTTTTGGTCATTCCGTACAGATATTTTATCATACTTTCGCCAAAAAGTAAAGAGAGGTTAACAGTTGTTAGTTAACCTCTAACGCTACTTGTTTATTCATTTGTAAATAATCAAGCACTTTTTTGACCGCTTCTTCCCCTTGATCAATGCAGTCAGGCAACCCTAATCCTTCATAGGAGCTACCTGCCAAAAAGACACCTGGGAGTTGCTCGTTTATTTTTTCTTTCACTGTTTCCATTCGTTCTTTATGTCCAACCACGTATTGTGGCATTGCTTTTTTCCAGCGAGAAACAACGGCAAATTCAGGACGACCGTTAATTCGCATCATTTTATTCAAATCATCAATCACGACTCGAATAATCTCGTCATCCGATTGCTCCACAATCGCTTCATCTCCAGGACGACCAACATAGCAGCGCAATAGCGCCTTTCCCTTCGGTGTAGTATGCGGCCATTTTTTGTGCGTCCATGTGCATGCAGTAATCGTATAGTCGCTCCGGCGCGACACAACGAACCCTGTTCCATCGATATTTTGTTCGATCGCTTCTTCTGCAAAAGCAAGTGCAACAGTAGCGACCGATGTAGACGGCATTGTTTTAAACGGTTCAAAAAATGATACGTTTGGAAACATCTCCGGCACTACTTGGTGCGGTGCAGCAACGATTACACTATCCGCTGTCCATACTTCTCCATTGCTTAAATACAGCCGGTAGCGACGATCGTGTTTTTCAATTAGTTCCACACGAATGCCTTTGCTGACGCTACCAGGCTCCAGTCGTTTTTCCACTTCATCGACGAGCGATTGCAAACCGGTTGTTAATGTTTGGAAAATACCTTTTTTGTTGGATGTTTCTTTTGCTTTTGGCGTTGTTCGCTTTGCCCCAAGCACAAGGCTTCCGTGTTTTTGTTCCAAATGGTAAAATTGAGGAAATGTCGCCATTAAGCTTAATTGATCAATATCGCCCGCATAAATTCCTGACAACAACGGCTCAATTAAATTTTCCACCACTTCATCGCCAAGGCGGCGCCGGAAAAATTGTCCTAATGACAAATCCCCGTCTGCTTTCGTCGGCGGTAAAATAAAATCAAACGCTGCCCGCAATTTGCCAATAGGAGAAAATAAGCCGCTCAAAACAAACGGACGAATTTTTGTTGGGATCCCCATTACCGCTCCGCCCGGAATGGCGTACAATTTTTCGTTCACAAGTATATACGATTTACCGGTAGCGTTATGGACGATTTTGTCTTGTAGCCCCACTTCATGAATAAGGCGTGCTGCGCTTTGTTTTCGCGCTAAAAAAGAATCGGGTCCTCGCTCAATGACAAACCCGTCGCGAATGACCGTTTGAATTTTCCCTCCTAATCGGTGGGTCGCTTCGATCAATTTACATTCGATCGGCAATTGCTGCTCTTTTATCGTTTTTTGTAAATAATAGACAGCAGCAATCCCTGTAATTCCGCCTCCAATGACTATTACAGTTTGTTTTTCGTTACTCACTGTTCAATCGCCTTCTTTACATGGTTTAACACAACGGTTGCTAATGCATCGATAAATAATGGTTGAGCGTTTGGCATGTCTGGGCGATAATAGGTAGCGCCGATTTCGTCCGTGACATTTTTGCATTCGATATCGTTGTCATACAGCACTTCTAAATGATCGGCGACAAATCCGACCGGAGCGTAAACAAATGACGTATAGCCTTTTGCTTCATGCAACTGTCTTGTTAAATCTTGCACGTCCGGTCCAAGCCAAGGTTCCGGAGTATTTCCCGCGCTTTGCCATCCGACGGCATAATGCTCGATTCCCGCTTGTTCTGCGATCATTCGCGCAGTTTCTTCTAGTTGCTGCGGATACGGATCGCCCGCCGCAATAATTTTTTCCGGCAAGCTGTGCGCGGATACAATCAACACCGCTTTTTTCCGCTCTTCTGCCTTCATGTTATCATAGATTTCCCTTACTTTTTCTACCCAATATTGAATAAATTTCGGCTCTTTATACCAGCTTTCCACGGAATAAATAACAGGACCGCCTAGTTTTTCTGCCTCCGCCTTTGCCCGCGCGTTATACGACTGAATGCTGAACGTCGAAAAATGAGGCGCGAGCACGATGCTGACTGCTTCCGTGATCCCGTCAGCATACATTTGTTGCACTGCATCTTCGACAAATGGCTCGATATGTTTTAACCCTAAATACATGCGAAATTCGATCTCGTCTTGGATTTCATTTAACCGTCTTTCCAACGCCTTCGCCTGCTCTCTCGTAATTTTCGCAAGCGGAGAAATGCCGCCAATCGCATCGTATCGTTCTTTCAAGTCTTGTAACATGTCAGCTGACGGCTTGCGGCCATGGCGAATGTGCGTATAATACCGCTCAATGTCTTCTTCTTTATAAGGAGTGCCGTAGGCCATCACTAATAACCCCATCTTCTTTTTCACCATTGTCCATCTCCTCACTTACGATTTTGCGATGTATATTCATGAATAAACGCCGTCAGCCGTTTTAACGTTTCTGGCTGGATGTCTGGGAAGATGCCGTGTCCTAAATTAAACACATACCCCGGTTGTTCCATTCCTTCATCTAAAATTCGCTTTACTCGCTCTTCAATCACGTCCCACGGTGCCAACAACACCGCTGGATCTAAGTTTCCTTGAATCGCTTTTGTCACGCCGTTTGCTCGTGCTTCTTTAATGGAAAGACGCCAGTCGAGCCCGACGACATCAAGTGGCAAATCATTCCATTCTTTTGCTAAATGACTAGCGCCAACACCGAACATAATAAGCGGTACGTTTTCTTCGCGCAACGCGGAGAAAATGCGTGCCATTGTCGGTTTAATAAAATAGCGATAGTCTTCCACATTAACGGCGCCGACCCATGAATCGAAAATTTGAATCGCTTTCGCCCCCGCTTGAATTTGCGCTTTAACGTAGCGAATCGTCATATCGGCGAGCTTGTCCATAAGCGCAAACCATGCTTTCGGCTCTGCATACATAAACGCCTTTGTTTTGTTATAATTTTTCGACGGACCACCTTCAATCATATAACTTGCTAACGTAAACGGCGCACCGGCAAAGCCGATAAGCGGCACATTTAACTGTTCCGTTGTCAATAATCGAATGGTTTCTAATACGTACGGAACGTCTGCTTCTGGGTGGATTTCCCCGAGTTTTTCAACATCTTGAAGGGAACGGATCGGATTAGAAATAACTGGTCCGATTCCTGCTTTAATATCCACATCGACGCCGATCGCTGGAAGCGGTGACATAATATCTTTATAAAGAATCGCTGCATCAACATTATATTGTTCGACAGGTAAGCGCGTCACATAGGCACATAGCTCCGGCTGATGAGTGATTTCAAACAGCGAATATTTTTCTTTTAACGCGCGATATTCCGGCTGTGACCGTCCTGCCTGCCGCATATACCAGACCGGAACGTACTCCGTTTTTTCCCCGCGGCAAGCGCGTAAAAATGTATCATTAAACGAACGTTTCATTTTCTTCCTCCGCCTTTCTGCCATTGACATTAAGAACACTTGGCCACAAGCCAAGTGGTGTACAATAACAACTATACAAGTTTCTTATTTTAATGTATAGCGAACGTAGTAAACAGTCAAAAAATTGACGATTTATGTTTTCAAATATTGAAGGGTGGCGGTTCCAAGCATTTTTGCCGCAATAAGCATCGCCTTTTCATCAAAATCAAATTTCGGATGGTGATGCGGAAACGGGTTTGTCACGTGATCTGCTTTCGCCCCTGTAAAGAAAAACGTTCCTTTCACCTTTTGCAAGTAATAGGCAAAATCTTCGCCGCCCATATGCGGCTCCGTTTCTTCCACAGTAGTAACTTCTGGGATTTGTTTTGCTACACGAACGATAAAATTCGTTTCTTCGTTATGGTTGACAACAGGTGGATATCCTCTTGTATACGTATATTGATACGAACAATCCGCCGCTACACAAATACCGTTTGTAATTTTTTCGATTTCTTGTTCAATCTCATCGCGGACCGCTTCGTCAAATGTGCGCACCGTCCCGACAAGTTTCGCTGTATCAGCAATGACGTTAAACGCGTTATCCGCTATAAACGAGCCGATCGATACAACCGCTGGCTGCAACGGATTGACGCGGCGGCTGACGATTTGTTGTAGCGCTAGCACAAGCTGCGCCGCCACTACGATTGCATCTTTCGTTTTATGTGGTTGCGCACCGTGGCCACCCGCTCCTTGAATCGTAATTTCAAACCGATCAGCCGCAGCCATAATCGGACCTGTTCGGTATTGAATCGTTCCGGTCGGCTCCGTTGCCCATAAGTGCGTGCCGAAAATGACGTCGACTCCTTCGAGGCAGCCGTCTTCGATCATCGTTATCGCTCCGCCTGGCGCATATTCTTCCGCATGCTGATGGATGAGCACAACCGTTCCTGAAAGTTCGTGTTTCATTTCATGAAGCGCTTTCGCTAAGACAAGTAGCGTCGCCGTATGGCCGTCGTGACCACATGCGTGCATGACACCCGGAACGGTTGATTTATATGGAACATCTTTCTCATCTTGGATCGGCAACGCATCAAAATCCGCGCGCAACGCGACCGTTTTTCCCGGTTTCGCTCCGACAATTTTAGCGACAACCCCGTTTCCACCAACATGTTCCCGCACCGAAACCCCTAACGTTTTATAATAGTTCGCGATGTATTTCGCGGTGTTGTATTCTTGAAACGATAGTTCTGGATGTTGATGCAAATAGCGGCGAATCGCCACCATCTCGTCGTAATACGCTTCTAAACGTTCATATAACTTTTGAATCATCCTCTCGCCCCTTTCTCTTTTTTTCATTATATCATGATGCCCGGCAATGATGACAAAAAGCTGCCTCCTCTTTAGAAGGCAGCCGTTTCATTCTATATGAGAAACATCGCGACAACGGTCGTCACTACAAGCCCGACGACGACTGGAACTAAGTTGCGCCGCGCTAATTCAAACGGGTCGACGCCGCAAATGGCAGCAGCCGGAATAAGCGCCCACGGAATTAATGTTCCGCCACCAACCCAAATCGCTGCAATTTGTCCGAGCGCAGTGAGCGTCGCCGCTCCGGTACCAATCGCCACGGAAAATAAGTGCGCTATGGAACCAGCGAGCGAAATGCCGGAAAATCCGGATCCGTCCAATCCTGTAATAGCACCGGCGAGCGTTAACGTTACCGCCCCAATTTCTTTATTCAAAGGAACTGCGTGGGCGAGCGCAACTCCTAAATCATTGACAATTCCTTGTGAAGCTTTTGGCAAATATTCACCGATGATGTGGACAAATGCTGCATCGCCTAAATAGAAAAACGCAGCAATTGGAATGACCGGACCGAATATTTTAAATCCGAATTGAAACCCTTCAATTAAATAATTCGTCACTTCTTCAAAACTGCTGCGTTGATGTGCAAAAACCGAGAGCAAAATCAAGATGAAAATGGCCGTCCCACCAATGAGCGCTGTCGCATCCCCGCCTTGCAATTTCAAATAAGACATGGCAACAACATCCGCAAGGAACAAAATCGGAATAAGCACCGCAAGCCCCTTTTTCGCACGATTCGACAGCAACGCTTTTGTTTGTTGCGCTTCCGTTTCTACCGTGGCAGCCATTTCTTTTGCGACTTCCAGCCGTCCTTTTTTCATATCACGCCGCAATAAAAGAAAGGCGGTTACCGTCGTCACAATCCCCATCACGAGAACAAGCGGGACACTCGCCGATACGACATCCGACACAGGAAGACCTGCTGCATCGGCTGTTAATTTTGGAGCCCCTTGAATAACAAAATCCCCCGATAAAGCCATTCCGTGGCCGAACAAATTCATCGCCATCGCTACTCCGATCGCTGGCAGTCCAACACGAAGCGCAACCGGCAATAACACCGCACCCATGAGCGCGACCGCTGGCGATGGCCAGAAAAACCATGAAATGACCATCATCAACAATCCGATCGTCCAGTACGCCCAGCTTGGTGTATGAATGAAGCGAGCAAACGGTGAAATCATCACATCGTTAATACCTGTCATCGTTAGCACTCGACTCATTGCAACAATGATGGAGATAATTAAAATCGTCGGCAACAGCTCAGTAATGGCGTAAATAAAGCTGCTGAATACCCCGCTAATGGCCGCACTTAACGAATGAGTGGCAGTAATCGCTAACAAGAAAATTCCAATCATACAAACAAGTGATGTATCTTTCCGTGCCACCATAAACCCGATGATAAGCACGACAAAGACGACGTAAATCCAATGCAACGCGGTCAACTCAACCCCCATGCTTTTTTCCCCTTTCCTTGTTCTATTCACACAGGCAATCGCCTAATGAATGTGCTACATCATATGAAAAAGGGAAAAAGATGTGCCTGTCGATTTCCACGGAAATAGTCGAAAAACAACGAAAAGCGGAGAACGGTCCTTGGCACAGCCAAGGAAACATCCGACGGACGCGAAAGCTTTCGACGAAACGTGCCCTGCACGTCGACGGAGAAAGCAAACGCGGAGGGGGATGTTAGTTCGCAGCTAGACAAGAAAAGCGGAGGCGACTGGAGATGCAAACATAAAAAATGCCGCTTGTAGTAGCGGCATTCGACAACCGTATTTTACTCACGAACAACGGTATACTTCGTCACATATGAAGGGCGCGGGAAAATCGTCGGTTGTTTTTCTTCCTGCGGAGCGGCTTCCCGTTGCCCATGCGCCCGCTCAAACGCTTTTGACCGCTGCCAGTTTTCAAAATGTTGTTTTTCTTTCCAAAGCGTCATAATGATATACGTATCGTTCGACAGCGGACGCAATACGCGAATCGCCACAAACCCCGGTTCTTTTTCGATCAACCGTGCCCGTTGGCTGAAACGGTACTCAAATAACGGCCTTCCTTCTTCGGTTACCGGAATATTGTTCAACACCGCAAACGTACCGCCCAACTCCCCAGCCGCATCGAGCACTTCGTAATGGCGCGGCTCTTGGAATACCGTTTCTCCGTCTGTTTCGTGAAGGAGCAGAGCTGTATCGCTTCCTTCTAGCAATAGCATAGGTTTGTTAGCATATTTTTCTTTCAGGTTTTGTAAATAGTCAAGCGTACCGGTTGTTATATACATTTTCATAAAGATCGCCTCCACCGATGATTTAAATACATAAACAACAGCCAATAACTAAAAACGACTCCCAATCCTAACAAGGATAAACTAGCTGTCCAGAGGCCACTGACTGCCAAAACGAGAGAAAATAGCACGTTTTGAAGGAGCAATAGCCAAAGCAGCAGCTGCAGCAGCGCCTTTTTTTGCGCGGAAACAGGCAACGGATACAATTGAATCAACACATGCCCACGATGATGGCGGGACAAAGCAAACAGTTGAACCCCTGTCGCATATAAGAAAAAGAAAGCGGCAATCACTTTCCCATACCCGTTCGGAACGATATAAACAAGGAAGCAACCAATAACCGTCAACCGGACATAAAGCCCGAAATAATCTCCCGCTCTAACAAACGTTCTTGCGTATAAATAGCGAAACGCGTTTTCCTTTCGCATGGAGATAAACTTCAGCGGCGGGTCCAACCAACGACGCCGTTTCGCTTGTTCTTTTAAGTGCGGCACATCGGTAAAGAGGTTGGCGAGACGGTAAAACCGCATCATGGCCCGTTCTTCCTGTAAAATTAGCTGTTCCCACGGAAGTGCTTTTTGCTTGGTGGCGTTCATAAAATAAAACGTGATCGCTATCATGATTCCCACCAGGCTAAGCAAAAACAAAAATGGGGCGTTCATTAACACGAAATAGACCGCTACACTGTTCAACCATATCCGTCCTATATTCCCGATCCATTTCGCTTTCGAATCAATCAAATGCGTTTCCTTCCAGCTGATAAATAAATTCCACCCTTTCAGCAACCATAAAATAAGGGCGAGCGACCATAGCGGCACCGTTGCAAACCGGAAATGAAGCGGCGCGACAGCGAGCAGTCCAAGCAAAAGGACGCAAGCCTGGGCAACTAAGCTAAACAAAAACGAACATCGAATGTATGAACCAAGCTGTTTTTCAGCCGGCAACAAAAAAACGATGTCTGCTTCCTTCAAAAACGTTCGAATCGGACTGTACGCCAAAAGGAGAGCAAAAATACCCGCTTCTACGACAGCATACGGAAAATGCGGCGATAACACTTGCACCCACTTCTCATACATGACCGCTCCTGCCCCAAGCCCAATCAATAGCACAAACAATAAATGATCGTTCAACATATAGCGCAAGTAGCGCCTTATTTCCGAAACATAACGACTGAACCGTTCCTTCCATAATCGCCGACTATCCATCATATTCGTCTTCCTTCGTCAGTTCAATGTAAATTTCATCGAGTGTGGCGGACGGAAGCTGAAACTGTTGCCGCAACGCTTCGATCGTTCCTTTCGCTTTCACTTTGCCGTGATGGAGAATGACAAACGAATCGCAATACCGTTCCGCCGTCGCTAAAATGTGCGTTGACATTAAAATCCCGGCTCCTTTTTGTTTGGCGTCTTGAATCCATTGAAGCAGCGAATGAATGCCAAGCGGATCGAGCCCTACAAACGGCTCATCAATGACGTAAAGCGCTGGATTCACTAAAAAGGCGCACATAATCATCACTTTTTGTTTCATGCCTTTGGAAAAATGAACAGGAAACCACGATAACTTTTTTTCCATGCGAAACGCTTTTAATAACGGCTCAAGCCGTTGTTCATATTGTGACGGAGATAAACCGTAAGCCATTGCCGTTAATTGTAAATGCTCTTTTAACGTCAATTCATCATATAAAATCGGTGTCTCCGGTATGTAAGCCAACTGCGCCCGGTACGCTTCCGGAGCGTCGGCAAACGTTTTTCCGCTGATCGTAATCGTTCCTTTGCGCGGCTCCATCAGCCCGATAATGTGTTTAATGGTCGTGCTTTTCCCCGCGCCATTTAACCCGATAAGACCTACTACTTCGCCGCGGTCTACCGTAAACGAAACGTCGTGTAACACATTGCGGTTTGTATAGCCGCCATATAAATGTTGAACTTCAAGCAGTGCCATCATTCGCTTTCCTTTCTCAATCATCATTAGCTTCATTTTATCAAAAAAACTGGCTCTTCACCACCAAATGTACTTGACAAAGAAAAATGTTCATGATACGTAAAATCAAAACGATCATTTTTTCATTTTTTACCATTCGCCTTGTTTGAATAATGTCAATATCATAATTTACTTTAAAAGTCAAGTACATCTTTCGGTGATGAACCAAAAAACTTGTTTTTTCCCAAAAATTATATGTATATAGACCGCACTTCTGGACATGATAATTAACGAAGAGGGGATGAGAATTTGATGAGTCATCCGCATGAAAACAAGGTGTTTACGAAAGATAGCACCGTCGGAAGCAAAGGAAAATTCCTTGTAAATGAGGTGTTTGTCGCAGATCATCAAGCAGAGCAGGATGTCCAATCCGAGCAAGGGGATGGTCACCTTGAACAAAATATGTTCATGAAGTAAAAAACCTTTTTGTAAATGAGGTGTTCATCAAACGCTATTTTGCGTAATGAAACTCTCACCCCTTTTCAACGAGGACAGGATGTAACCAAAACGGCTTACGTCCTGTCCTTTATTATGATAAAATGAAGACAAAAATGGCAAGAAAGGTGGCCTGTTCCATGAGTGATTGTATTTTTTGTAAAATTATAAATGGTGAAATTCCTGCCGCAAAAGTGTATGAAGACGAACACGTAGTAGCATTCCTTGACATTAGCCAAGTGACAAAAGGGCACACACTTGTTGTACCGAAAGTACATATGGCCGATCTTTTCGAATTGACGCCGGACGCTGCTAGCCAACTGTTTCGTACCGTTCCAAAAATCGCTAATGCCATCAAAAAGCAATTTTCGCCTGTCGGATTAAACCTTCTCAATAATAACGGGGAACAAGCAGGGCAAACGGTATTCCATTTTCATATGCATCTTATCCCGCGCTATGGCAAAGGCGACGGATTTGGCGCTGTTTGGAAATCAAACGCAAGCGACTATACGTTTGAAGACTTACAAACAATCGCAGCAACTATCCAAAAAGGACTCGAATAAAAAGAGAGGGAAGCACTCGTTGCTTCCCTTTTACTGTTGAAACACATTTTTTAAATCGCTGTCTTTCACTTGAACGTTCGCGTCTTTGATTAATTTTTCTACTTTCGATTCCATTTTAGCGGAATCAATTTTATTCTTTTTCACTTCGAATTCAATTTCCTCTTTCATTTGCTCGTACGACGGTTTCTTTTTCTTGTCCGTTACTTTAATAATGTGATAACCGTATTCCGTTTTGACTGGCTGGCTAACTTGTCCGACATTTAACGCATACGCGGCATCTTCGAATTCTTTCACCATTTTGCCCGGACCAAACCAGCCTAAATCGCCGCCATTTTGGGCAGAACCTACATCTTGCGAATATTCTTTCGCGAGTTTGGCGAAATCTTCGCCCTTATCCAATTTAGCTTTAATGTCTTGTGCGGTTTTTTCATCTTTCACTAAAATATGGCTAGCACGAATTTTTGGTTTATATTCATCATAGTACTGTTTTAACTCTTTTTCCGTTACTTTGACATCTTCCACCGCTGCTTTTTGTCGCAACAAATCAAGCTTCACCATGTCGCGAATCGCTTGTTCGCCGCTTTGCTGTACGGCAAGATCATATTGCGCACCGTACATGTCTTTTAAATTGGCGATCTCACGGTCTATCTCTTTTTCGCTCACTTTATATTTTTTGCTAAGTACTTTTTCATACACAAGATCGCGAATCACTTCTTTTCCGACGCGCTCTTTCATCGCTTTGTAAAATTCATCTTTTGTAATGTCGCCCGCTTTCGTTTCGACAATTACTTCTGATCCGCCGTTATTGCAAGCGGATAATGCGAGAACAGAAGCTGCAGCCATAAAAGCAATCGTCCATTTTTTCATTCGTTTCACAACTCCTACAATCAAATTTTCGAAAACTACACCCATAACTATAGCACATTTTCCCATGATACAAAAATTTTTTCCTTTTAGTCATGCGCCCATACACGTTTCACACGATGACATATGATGAAGTATCCAAACATGAAACAACCTTTGAAAGGAGGTGTTGTTCATGGGCGCACCTTATGCAGGAGGATTTGCGTTAATTGTTGTGTTGTTTATTTTATTAATCATTGTCGGCAGTGCCTGGTTATTCTAAAGCTGTTAATAAAAAAGCTGGCAGTCACCGCTGTCAGCTTTGTTTTATGTAAAAAGTACTTCGAAGTAGGAAGAGATGAGTAAAATCGTAATGAGCACATTAATCGTCCGAAACACGGTCGGCTGTTTTTCTTCCGGAATCTCTCTCTGCACGCAAAGCGCATTCGTCAATTGATTAATCGAAAACAAAATAACGGTCGCAAGGGGTATAAAATACAATGCCATATGCCACTCTCCACCTATCCCTTACAAAATTACTTCCTTTACTTTACAACGTTTTTTTCGATAAATCAATATGTTTTTTCAAAACGGCTCTTCACTTATAGTTGGTTATTTTGCACCAATTGGTTAAAATAAACATAGGGAGGAAGACGGCATATGGAAGACCTTATCGCTAAACTAAACTTTCATTGCTCACTACTGCTCGAAATGGTCGATGAAACGAAAAAACCGTTTTATCATCTTGTCGTTGCTGCTAATTTATCGAAGGAAGAAGTCGAGGAGACGATCGTTCTTTGTGAACATTTGAGCAAAGAATACGAAAAACAAAAAGCGGAAGGGTTTACGGTTTTCATCCCGCTTTTAATTCATTTTGCTGGAATGCTCCATCCCGATCTTCCGCTTGAAAAAACAGTAGACGCGCTTTTAAGCCAGCAGATGTTTGTCCCTCTGATGAAAGAGTTCAAAAAGCTAATGGCGACGATCCACTCATGACGACGGACTAGCGACTTCTTGCTCAACTTCCTGCTCTGGCTTTTTCACAAGTTTCCCGTCTTTTTCAATAAAGTCCGCTTTAATGTTCTCAAACGATTTTTCGAAAATCTCCATAAAATCGTCCCCATAAATGTTACGAATAATACACATCATTTCTAAAATCTCCGGAAATTTCCCGTATAATTCGCGTAACGGAAGCGCACCATTAAAAACAGCGTTTTGTTTCGGGTCATACGATTCCATTAATTTCAACAATATTTGCTCCCCTTTTTCTGTTAACTCAATGTATGTGTTCCGCTTGTCATCTTGCTTTTTCGAAAACGTCAACAATCCGCGCTCTTCTAGCTTTTTCGAAAAATTAAATGCGGTCGAAACGTGCATGACACCGAATTTGGCGATTTCCGAAATGGATGCGCCTTTGAAGTGGTAGGCAATCCATAAAATATGGTGTTCGTTAATGTTTAAATCGAACGGTTTAATCCATTGCTGCCAATCTTTTTCGATCGACTTCCAAAGCGCCTTGCTTAATTGGGCAATTCGTTGGCTAAATAGCATCGCCTCTTTTATAGAATAATGTTGTTCTTTGCTCTTCATCGTTCCACCCACTCTTCCCTAACCATTATTATTTTATCTTCTATTATGCCAGTAAAATAAAAATTAATAAAGATGCAAATGTTAGAATTTTTAAATAAAATGTAATTCACCGTATTCATAGCCAAACCGTCAAACACATATAGTGAGCATAGGGGGAAGATAATGATGTATATGGTAACCTTTTTCTATTTGCTCAGTTTTGTTTTTTTCTGTTTGACGGCTTCCGCTTTCATAGCGATCCAGAAAGCGAAAATATACCCACCGAAAAAAGTATTAAAAAACCGCATGGCTCTATATGCTGTTGCAGCGCTTCTTTGCTTTTTGATTGCATGGAGTTTGCGCTAGGTTATCAATTTTATTAAAATCATAAAATAACGACAAAGATTTTAATAAAATTGTTTATCAGTCCACGTCGTTTAAGCGACATGTACTCTGATTGGGTGTAACCCCACGCCCTCTATCCCATTGGCAAACGCCTTTGGGAAT
>NZ_JAPSMC010000033.1 GCF_026847645.1 Anoxybacillus sp. J5B_2022 | reverse complement strand
TCGTAAATAAGCTAAGTTAAGCACTTTAATTTTTCCATTTTTGATTGAAATGATTTCTTGTTTACGGAGATCGTTCAATAAGCGATTGACAACTTCACGAGAGGTACCACAAAAGTTTGCAAGATCTTGATTCGTTAAATGCAAATTAATGAAAATGCCGTCCTCTTTCATGACCCCATAGCTGTTGCACATGCGAATGAGTGTTGAATATAACGCCCCTTTTTTTCCGTGCAGGACGAGGTCGCGAAATTTCGTCTGGGTTTTTCGAAAATGATCGCTCATCCACTTCATAAACTCAAGCGCTAATTTGCTATTTTCGAGCAAGCTTTTTTCTAACACCTCGCGTTTAATACAGGCAACGATTCCGTCTTCGATCACTTTTGCATTTAAAAGATATCTCGCATCTTCACAAAAAAGGATTAACTCGCCGACAACATCCCCTTTGCTGCATATCCGTAACGAAAGTTCTTGCCCATCTGCCGCGATTTTACTAACTTGAATTTTCCCTGATTGAATGTAATACACTTCCTCTGCTTGCTCGCCTTCGCGGAATAAATACGTTCCTTTTTTGATTTCCATCTGGCGATACGCCTTATTCACTAGCTCTTGAAGCTCCATTGCTCCATTTTCCATATCTCAACCACCTTTACGAATACTACGAAAAGCAGTAGCTATTATCGATATTAAGCGAAAAAACGCTGGAAAGTCAATGAGATTATTACTATTTTTACTATTTATATATTAGAAAATTACGAAAGGAATAAAACAAAATGTACGAAATAAAATAAAAATAATTAAATATACATTTGATTTTATTTTTATGCAGTATTATAATGATAACTACATGAAAGAGAATTAGGTCGAGGAGGCACATTATGAATATTGCAATCATTGGCGCAACAGGGTACGGCGGAATTGAATTGTTGCGGTTTTTGCAGCACCATCCATATGTTAACAACTGCTTCGTCTATTCTTCATCGCAGGACGGAGTGCTTCTTTCCGACAGCTTCCCGCACGTCGGGGAAAGGAAAGAGTGGTTGTTGCGCAAAATGGACATCGAGCAAATCGCCTCGACATGTGACGTTGTCTTTTTTGCGACGCCGCCGGGAGTGTCAAGCGAACTTGCGCCATCATTGATTGATCAAGGAATAAAAGTCATTGATTTATCCGGTGATTTCCGGTTGAAAGACCGAACAGTATATGAAAAATGGTACAAACGGCAAACGGCGCAAAGCGAGTATTTGCAACGAGCGGTATACGGACTGACGGAATGGAATCGGGAAACGATCCAGAGCGCACAGCTTTTATCTAATCCAGGATGCTATCCGACCGCAACGTTGCTTGGATTAGCGCCGCTTGTGAAAAATGGGCTAGTGGTAGAAGATTCGATCATCGTTGATGCGAAGTCAGGCGTATCGGGAGCGGGACGACAAGCGTCATTAAACACCCATTTTTCTGAAGTCAATGAAAATCTGAAAATTTATAAAGTCAATGCCCATCAGCATATTCCAGAAATTGAGCAAATGCTCACTGATTGGAACGAGCACATGCAACCGATCACGTTTAGCACCCATCTTGTCCCGATGACGCGCGGAATTATGGCGACGATTTATGCGAAAGCAAAACGCGATTTATCAGTTGATAGTCTCGTAGATTTATATCAAACAAGTTATGCGTCTTCCACCTTTGTCCGCATTCGTAAAGCAGGACAGTTTCCTGCAACGAAAGAAGTGTACGGATCGAACTATTGCGATATCGGTATCGCTTACGACGAACGGACAGGACGGGTAACGGTCGTATCTGTCATTGATAATTTAGTGAAAGGCGCAGCAGGGCAGGCGATTCAAAATTTCAACGTCATGATGGGTTGGAACGAAACGAGCGGGCTGTTATTCGCGCCGATTTATCCATAGGAAGGGGATTAACAATGTTAACGAAGCAAGAGCAAGAAGTGTATTATATTGCGAATGGAACGGTTGTCACACCAAAAGGGTTTAAAGCAACAGGTGTGCACGCTGGGTTGCGTTATACAAAAAAAGATTTAGGAGTCATTGTTTGTGACGTGCCTGCTTCATGTGCGGCCGTTTATACGCAAAGCCATTTCCAGGCGGCTCCGCTGAAAGTGACGCAAGAAAGCATTGCTGCGGAACAAAAGTTGCAGGCAGTTGTCGTCAATAGCGCCTGTGCTAATGCTTGCACCGGTGAACAAGGATTGAAAGACGCATATGAAATGCGAGAGTTATGCGCGCAGCAGTTCGGCTTGCCGTCACATTATGTGGCAGTCGCTTCGACAGGCGTCATCGGAGAGTTTTTGCCGATGGAAAAAATTCGCGAGGGGATGAAGCAATTGCAACCTGTTGCTGCGGAAGAAGGAGCACACGCGTTTCAAACGGCCATTTTAACGACGGATACGGTGATGAAACAAGCGTGCTACGAAACGACGATTGATGGAAAAAGGGTGACGGTCGGCGGAGCAGCGAAGGGGTCAGGAATGATTCATCCGAATATGGCGACGATGCTAGCCTTTATTACAACTGATGCAAACATCGCTTCTGACACGTTGCAACAAGCGCTCCGTTCCATTACCGATGTATCGTTTAATCAAATTACGGTTGATGGGGAGACATCGACAAACGATATGGTTGTCGTCATGGCGAGCGGTCTTGCCGGAAACGAAGAACTGACACCGCAACATCCAGAATGGATGAAATTTTATCAGGCACTAAAACAAACGTGTGAAGACTTGGCAAAACAAATTGCGAAAGATGGAGAAGGAGCGACGAAGCTTATCGAAGTGCGCGTCCGTGGTGCAGTCAATGACGAAGAAGCGAAGCGAATTGCGAAAAAAATTGTCGGTTCTAACCTTGTGAAAACCGCAGTGTACGGCGCTGATGCCAACTGGGGGCGGATTATCGGAGCGATTGGCCACGCGGAAGCGACCGTCAATCCGGATTGCGTTGATGTTGCGCTAGGACCGATTGTCATGTTAAAGATGAGCGAACCGCAACCATTTTCTGAAGCAGAAGCGACCGCTTATTTACAAAACGAAGAAATTATGATTGAAGTAGATCTTCATCTTGGCAACGGAACAGGAATCGCGTGGGGATGCGATTTGACATACGATTACGTCAAAATTAATGCAAGCTATCGCACGTAAAGGAGAGGTTTTCGTGGGGGAAACGATTGTTATTAAATGCGGCGGCAGCGTGTTAAACGAGTTATCACCATCGTTTTTTGAAAGTTTGCAGGCGATGTACGCCCAAGGAAAAAAGATCGTCCTCGTCCATGGGGGCGGCCCGGAAATCGGCCAGATGTTAAAAAAGCTCAACGTAACAAGCGAATTTGTGGATGGGCTGCGGAAAACGACGAAAGACGTATTAGAAGTGGTGGAAATGATTTTGGCTGGAAAAGTGAATAAACTACTCGTCGGGCTTTTACAGCAATACGGAATGCCGGCAGTCGGTATTTCCGGCGTCGATGCGCATCTTTTAGAAGCCGCGCCGATCGATTTCACGAAACTTGGGTATGTTGGGAAAGTCGTGAAAGTGAATGACACGTTTTTAGAAACGTTGCTTCGATTTGGCTATATTCCTGTCATCGCTCCGCTCGGTGTAGATGAAGCAGGGCAAACGTATAACATCAACGCGGACACTGCGGCAGGAGCGATAGCAAAAGCGCTTAACGTGCAGCAGTTACTATTTGTCACCGATGTTCCTGGCATTTTGCAAAATGGCGCGGTCGTTGAGCGAACGACGGTAGCGGAAATAGAGCAAATGATAGCAACTGGTATTATTACAGGCGGGATGATTCCAAAAGTAAAAGCAGCCGCTGCTGCGTTGTCGAAAGAACTTGCAGAAGTAATGATCGTCAGCGGGAAAACACCGTTTTATGCAAACGGTCAATTATATGGAACGAGCATTCGGAAAGAAGTGGGGGTCTATTAATGGGAGCATTATTTCCTACGTATAATCGTTGGAACATTAGCATTGAATCGGCGGAAGGAACAAAAGTCGTTGCGAAAGACGGCAAACAATATTTAGATTTCGTTTCCGGCATTGCCGTTTGCAACCTTGGCCATCGTCATCCGGCCGTTCAAGCGGCGTTAGAGGCGCAATTAAACCGCGTTTGGCACGTATCTAATTTATTTACAAACGAATTACAAGAAGAAGTAGCTGAGTTGCTCGTTGCCAATAGCTGTGGCGATTACGTATTTTTCTGTAACAGCGGTGCAGAGGCGAACGAAGCGGCATTAAAATTAGCGCGGAAACATACAGGGCGTCATAAAGTGATTACGTTTAAGCAATCGTTTCACGGCCGGACGTTTGCGACGATGTCGGCGACTGGGCAAGAAAAAATTTATCAAGGGTTTGGACCGCTTTTGCCACAATTTGTTCATCTTCCGTTTAACGATACGGAGGCGTTAGAAAAAGCGATGGATGAACAAGTAGCGGCCGTTATGCTTGAAATTGTTCAAGGAGAAGGCGGAATTAGAAAAGCAAACGAACCCTTTTTGCAAACAATCGCAACGCTTTGCCAACAATACGGCGCCTTGTTGATCGTCGACGAAGTGCAAACGGGAATCGGCCGAACAGGAAAAGCGTTTGCTTATCAACATTTTGCGATTGAACCGGACATTATTACGGTCGCGAAAGGATTAGGAAGCGGATTTCCAGTTGGGGCGATGATCGGAAAAGCATTTTTGCGCGATTCGTTTACTGCCGGTGTGCATGGCTCTACTTTTGGTGGTAACCCGCTAGCGATGGCAGCAGCAAAAGCAACGTTGGAAGTGATTTTTCAGCCGGAATTTTTACAAGAAGTACAAGAGAAAGGGACTTATTTTTCACAAAAATTACAAAACGCGCTAAGCGAAAGTGAATTTGTGAAAGAAGTGCGCGGCCTCGGGTTGCTCGTTGGCATTGAATGTCACGAGGAAGTGGCAAAGCTTATTCCGGCGATCCATGAAAAAGGGCTGCTCGTATTAACGGCTGGACCGAACGTCATTCGTTTATTACCGCCGCTCATTGTGACGCAAGCGGAACTGGATGAGGCAGTGGCGATTCTAAAACAAGTGATAACGAGTGAATTGCTGACAGCTAATGAAAACTAGCTGTATCTTTATTGAAATGATTGTATAAAAATTCTTTCGTGTTAATAAAAATTCGATGATGAGGTGGCGAATATGAAGGCGCATCTTCATTTAGCAAACGGAAAAACGTTTACAGGGCAGCTTGCCACGGCGCTTCCAAACGGTGGAGTGAGCGGAGAGGTTGTTTTTTTTACTGGCATGACCGGCTATCAAGAAGTATTGACCGATCCGTCTTATAAAAATCAAATCATTGTTTTCACGTATCCGCTCATCGGCAACTACGGCATTAATGAACAAGATTTTGAAAGCAAACGTCCGCACGTGCAAGCGGTCATCGTTTATGAAGCGAGTGCGCAAGGATATCATTATGAAGCGAAATATAGCTTGCAACAATATTTAGAGCAATGGAATATTCCGCTCTTAACGCACGTCGACACACGGGCGCTCGTCAAAGAAATTCGTACACAAGGAACGATGCCTGCGGTTTTGACAGTGGCAGAAGAATGCGCCTTAGAGCAAACGGACGAACAACACTTTCCGGTTCGCGATGTATCGACGAAAACGATGGAAACGTACGGAAGCGGAAGATATCATATCGTGCTCGTCGACTTTGGTTTTAAAAAATCGATTTTGCAGTCGCTTTTAGCTCGCGGTTGTAAAGTAACGGTCGTTCCTTATGATACGCCGCTTTCATCGATTGAAGCATTGCATCCGGATGGCATCGTGCTATCGAACGGACCGGGGGACCCGAAGCAGCTGTCCCACCAATTACCCGTTATTCGAGCGGTCATTGATCGTTATCCGACGCTTGCGATTTGTTTAGGACATCAGCTTGTCGCACTTTCATACGGAGCGAACACGGAAAAACTTCGCTTTGGCCATCGCGGTGCCAATCAGCCGGTTTATGACTCGTTCCAAAAGAAAGTGCTCATGACATCGCAAAATCATAGCTATGTTGTCAACGAAGCAAGCTTAGTTGATACGCCATTTATCGTTCGTTTTACGAACGTCAACGACGGTTCCGTCGAAGGAATGGTGCACCGTGAGAAGCCGATTTTATCGGTGCAATACCATCCTGAAGCGCATCCAGGACCTAGTGACACGAACCAAATCTTCGATGAGTTTTTGCAGAAGGTAAATAAAGGAGCGAAAGTGTATGCCTAAAGATTCATCCTTGCATTCGATTTTAATCATCGGTTCTGGACCAATTGTCATTGGTCAAGCAGCCGAGTTTGATTATTCCGGAACCCAAGCGTGCATTGCGTTAAAGGAAGAAGGGTACCGCGTCATTTTAGTCAACAACAACCCTGCAACGATTATGACCGATGACGTTCATGCGGATGCCGTCTATTTTGAGCCATTAACGGTCGACAGCATCGAAAAGGTGATTGCTAAAGAGCGACCCGATGGCTTGTTAGCAACATTTGGCGGACAGACCGGCTTAAACTTGGCGTTTCAGCTACATGAAGCTGGGATTTTAGAAAAATATGGGGTGAAGTTGCTCGGGACACCAATTGAAGCGATTAAAAGAGGAGAGGATCGCGAAGCGTTTCGCGCCCTCATGTATGAACTGAATGAGCCAGTACTAGAGAGCGAAATCGTTACGAACATGGAGGCGGCCGTTGCGTTCGCTGAAAAAATTGGTTTTCCGATCATCATCCGTCCCGCTTACACGCTTGGAGGAAGCGGTGGCGGCATTGCTGAGACGATGGAACAGTTTGTCGCCCTTGTGGAAAAAGGATTGGCGGAAAGCCCGATTACGCAATGTTTAATCGAACGGAGCGTGGCCGGTTATAAGGAAATTGAATACGAAGTGATGCGCGACCATACCGATACGTGCATTACCGTTTGCAACATGGAAAACGTCGATCCGGTCGGCGTGCATACCGGTGATTCGATCGTCGTTGCACCGTCGCAAACGTTAACGGATGAAGAATACCACATGTTGCGATCCGCAGCTGTCAAAATTATTTCGGCGCTTGGCATTATCGGAGGTTGCAACATTCAGTTTGCGCTCGATCCGTCCAGCAAAAATTATTATTTGATTGAAGTCAACCCGCGCGTCAGCCGTTCATCGGCGTTAGCTTCGAAAGCGACTGGATACCCGATCGCCCGCATCGCAGCGAAACTAGCCGTCGGCTATACGTTGGCAGAATTGCTAAATCCGGTCACGAAAAATACGTACGCAAGTTTTGAACCAGCGCTTGACTACGTAGTTGTCAAGTTTCCGCGTTTACCGTTTGATAAATTTCCGAACGGAAATCGAAAGCTCGGCACGCAAATGAAGGCAACCGGTGAAGTGATGTCCATTGACCGCAATATGGAGCGCGCCTTTCAAAAAGCGGTGCATTCGCTAGAAGGAGCAAATAATGGATTATTTTTACCAGAACTAGCGGAGAAAACGAACGATGAATTAAAACAACTGCTTATCGAAAAAGACGATCGCCGCTTTTTTGCGATTTTAGAGCTATTCCGCCGCGGGGAAACGACCGAAACGGTGCATGTGTTAACGAAAATCGACCGCTTCTTTTTAAATAGTTTTTATCAGCTCATTGCCCTTGAACAAAAAGCGAAAGAAACAGATTTGGTGAATGTTGATGAACCGACATTGCGGTTGCTGAAAGAAAAAGGTTTCTCTGACGCTTTTTTAGCGAATGTATGGAACGTTAGTGAGCAAAACGTGCGAGAGAAACGGAAACAATTTGGCATTATCCCATCTTATAAAATGGTCGATACGTGTGCCGCAGAATTTCATTCCGAAACGGATTATTATTATTCGACTTATTTCGGGGAAGATGAACGCAAACGAAGCGATAAAGAAAAAGTATTAATTATTGGCGCAGGTCCGATCCGCATCGGTCAAGGCATCGAATTTGACTACAGTTCGGTCCATAGCGTGTACGCGTTGCAAGCGGAAGGTTACGAAACCGTATTAATTAACAACAATCCAGAAACGGTGAGCACCGATTTTGCCGTAGCCGATCGCCTTTATTTTGAACCGTTGACATTGGAAGATGTCCTCAACGTCATTGAAGCCGAGCAAATCGAAAAAGTCGTTGTTCAATTCGGTGGCCAGACGGCGATTAACCTTGTTAAAGGGTTAGAAGAAGCAGGCGTCACGATTCTTGGCGTATCTCACGATGTCATTGATCAGCTTGAAGACCGTGACCGCTTTTATCAATTGCTAGAAGAGTTGGAAATTCCGCACGTCGATGGGGTGATGGCGAACGATGAGCAAGAATTGATCGAAAAAGCGAATATGATCGGTTATCCCGTACTCCTTCGCCCGTCGTATGTCATCGGCGGAAAAGGGATGTTTATAGTCGACAATGAACAACAATTGCAGCAGTTATTACAGCAGCCGTTTTTGTTCACGTACCCTGTTTTGATTGACGCTTACTTAAGCGGAAAAGAAGCGGAAGTAGATGTAGCGGCAGACGGAACGGCGATTTTATTGCCAACAGTGATCGAGCACGTGGAAAAAGCAGGGGTACATTCGGGAGACAGCTACGCGTTTTTACCGGCACAAACGTTGACAGAAGAAGAAAAAGCAAAAATGAAGCAATATGCGGAAAAAATCGTGCAAAAGCTTCAGTTTAAAGGAATGATGAACATTCAATACGTCATCGCGAATGGGGAAGTGTACGTCTTAGAAGTGAATCCGCGCGCGAGTCGAACGGTGCCGATTGTCAGCAAAATCACAGGAATCCCATTAGCGCAAATTGCGACAAAATTATTGCTTGGGAAATGCTTAAGCGAGCTAGACATTCCAACAGTAGCTGACCATATCCCATATGTCGTACTGAAATATCCGGTATTTTCGATGCATAAATTGCCGGAAGTCGACCCGCTTGTCGGACCGGAAATGAAGTCGACAGGGGAAGGGATTAGCATTGCGAAGACGGTAAAAGAAGCGGCGGCAAAAGCGTTCCACGCTTATTTATCGAAAAAAGCAGGGGCTTTTGAAATTTACGTGGATGCGAAAAATGACGAAATAAAACCGTTGCTTGAGCGAATGAAACAAGCAAAACTTACGGTTGTTCAAGACGTTCCATTTACAGAATGGGTAAAGCGAAAAGAAGCGTTAGCGTTTTTTAATTGGCAAAAAAATACGGAAAGCACCGAACAACGGATGATTGCGTTGTCCCAACAACTATTGACGTTTACAGAAATCGAAACGTGCGAACTATTTTTATCTGCGCTAGAAGTGAGTGATTTTTCCGTTTGTTCGATTCAAGAGTGGCTTGAACAACTGAACGAATCAAAGAAAGTGGTGATCTAATGAATACAACGATATCTTCCTTAAAAGGGAAAGATGTATTGACATTAATCGATTTTTCGTCGGAGCAAATTCATGAGCTATTGGAACTTGCAAAACAACTGAAACAAAAGCAGCAAGCGGGGGAAATGTATACTCCGCTTGCTGGAAAAACGTTGGCGATGATTTTTGAAAAACCGTCCACGCGTACGAGAGTGTCGTTTGAAGTCGGCATGACACAATTAGGAGGGCATGCCCTTTACTTAAACAGCAACGATTTACAACTTGGACGCGGCGAAACGATTGCTGATACCGCAAGAGTATTGTCCCAATACGTCGATGCAATTATGATCCGCACGTTTGCGCATAGCAAAATCGAAGAACTCGCCCATTACGCCGACGTACCGGTTATTAACGGATTGACGGACGATGACCATCCGTGCCAAGCGCTCGCAGATTTATTGACGATTTATGAAGTGAGAAAGCAGCTAAAAGGAATGAAACTCGCGTATGTCGGCGACGGTAACAACGTCGCCCATGCATTAATGATCGCCGCAGCGAAAGTTGGAATGGATTGCGCCGTAGCTTGCCCGGTTGGCTATGAGCCGAAAGAGCACTACGTCGCCGCTGCAAAGGAAGCAGCTGCAAAAACAGGAGCGACGATTACGGTGACGCATTCGCCGGAAGAAGCGGTCCAAGCTGCTGACGTCATTTATACAGACGTATGGACGAGCATGGGACAGGAGCAAGAAAGCGAACAGCGGCTCGCTGTTTTTCAACCGTTTCAAGTCAATAGCCAATTAACAAAATATGCAAAAGACAACTACATGTTCCTTCATTGCTTGCCGGCTCATCGCGGCGAAGAAGTAACCGCTGATGTGATCGACAGCGATCATTCTTACGTTTTCCAACAAGCAGGAAATCGCCTCCATGTGCAAAAAGCGATTTTAGTATCGCTATTATCATAAACGAAAAGCACCGGATCGTTTGCCGGTGTTTTTTTCTTAGTTATGAATCCGACGTTAAACGGTTATGCTAAAGATGTACCTTTCGTAAAGGGGGAATCGAAATGGGTCAACCACGTCATTTTAAGCCGGGAGATAAAGCGCCGAATAACGGCGTCTATATCGAAATTGGAGAAACCGGGGACAACGTCAAACACCCGAAAAAGCTGAAGCTAAAAGCCGGGGATACGTTTCCGGAAACATCTAACCATAATCGCCATTGGACGTATATGCGAAAACCGTAAGCGAAAAGCCATTCTCGACAAGAGGATGGCTTTTGCATTACGAAATGGACGTGCTATAATAACATTAAAGGTCAAAAAAAGTCAAAAAGGTGGTGAAAAAATGGACGCAACGAAAATGACAGAAAAAGTGCAAGAGGCGTTTCTTTCTGCCCAGACAATTGCTGTTCAACACCATCATCAACAACTCGATATAGAACATTTGTTGCTTTCGCTGTTACAACAAGAGGACGGACTCGCGAAACGGATATTGGAGTTGCTTCATGTCGATGTGCATGCTTTCCGCCAAGATGTTCAAGCATTGGTAAAGAAAAAACCGGAAGTGATCGGAGCGGGAAATCAAGTATATATGTCCCACCGTTTGCAGCGGCTCATCGCGGCTGCCGAGCAGGAAGCAAAACAAATGCACGATGAATACTTATCGGTGGAGCATGTACTGTTGGCACTCATTAACGAAAAACAGGCGGATATTGCGCACATATGGCAAAAATATCGCATCAGCCGTCCAGCGTTGTTGGACGTATTGCGAGAAATAAGGGGGAATCAACGAGTGACGACACCAACTCCGGAAGCGACATATGAAGTATTAAAAAAATACGGACGCGATTTAGTAGCGGAAGTAAAAACAGGGAAAATCGATCCTGTCATCGGCCGCGACAGCGAAATTCGCCGCGTCATTCGCATTTTATCACGCAAGACGAAAAATAATCCTGTGTTAATCGGTGAGCCGGGCGTTGGGAAAACAGCGATTGTTGAAGGACTTGCCCAGCGCATCGTTCGCAAAGACGTTCCTGAAGGATTGAAAGATAAAACGATTTTTGCGCTCGACATGAGTTCATTGATTGCTGGCGCAAAGTTTCGCGGCGAATTTGAAGAACGATTAAAAGCCGTATTGAACGAAATTAAAAAAAGTGAAGGAAAAATTATTTTATTCATTGATGAACTGCATACGATCGTCGGAGCCGGAAAAGCGGAAGGCGCCATTGATGCTGGCAATATGTTAAAGCCGATGCTTGCCCGCGGAGAGTTGCGCTGCATCGGGGCAACAACGCTTGACGAATATCGGCAATATATTGAGAAAGATCCCGCATTAGAGCGTCGTTTTCAACAAGTGCTCGTCGAAGAACCGACCGTCGAAGATACGATTTCGATTTTGCGTGGATTAAAAGAGCGCTTCGAAATTCATCACGGCGTGAACATTCATGACCGTGCGCTCGTTGCGGCGGCGACATTGTCTGACCGCTACATTTCAGAGCGCTTTTTGCCGGATAAGGCGATTGACCTTGTCGATGAAGCGTGTGCGATGATCCGCACGGAAATGGACTCGATGCCGTCTGAATTAGATGAAGTCATGCGGCGTGTGATGCAACTCGAAATCGAAGAAGCAGCGCTTAGAAAGGAAACGGACGAAGCGAGCCAGCAACGGTTGGCGGCGCTCACAAAAGAACTAGCGGATTTGCGTGAAAAAGCGAACAGCATGAAAGCGAAATGGCAAAAAGAAAAAGAAGCGATCCAACAAGTGCATAGCGTTCGCGCAGCGCTCGAAAAAGCGAAACGCGAATTAGAAGAAGCCGAAAATGAATACGACTTAAATAAAGCGGCTGAACTGCGCCACGGTCGCATTCCGCAGCTGGAAAAACAATTAAAACAGCTTGAGCGCGAAATGAATGAGTCGAATCAAGAGGGACGGCTTCTCCGTGAAGAAGTAACGGAAGAAGAAATTGCCGAAGTGGTGTCGCGTTGGACTGGCATTCCGCTCACCAAGTTGGTGGAAGGCGAGCGGGAAAAATTATTGCGCTTGCACGATTTGCTGCATGAGCGCGTTATCGGGCAAGATGAAGCGGTTGAACTCGTAGCAGATGCTGTGCTGCGCGCGCGTGCCGGCATTAAAGATCCAAACCGTCCGATCGGTTCGTTCATCTTTTTAGGGCCGACCGGTGTCGGAAAAACAGAACTAGCGAAGGCGTTAGCGCAAGCGTTGTTTGATAGCGAAGAACAGATGATACGGATTGACATGTCGG
The DNA here is from genome assembly GCF_026847645.1 of Anoxybacillus sp. J5B_2022. Taxonomy (GTDB): domain Bacteria; phylum Bacillota; class Bacilli; order Bacillales; family Anoxybacillaceae; genus Anoxybacteroides. Next base: position 21,455 of record NZ_JAPSMC010000033.1, on the reverse strand, counting down.
AATATATGGAAAAACACGCGGTGTCCCGCTTAATTGGCGCACCTCCCGGCTATGTCGGCTATGAAGAAGGAGGACAATTGACGGAAGCGGTACGAAGAAAACCGTACTCAGTCATTCTTCTTGACGAAATTGAAAAAGCTCACCCGGAAGTATTCAATATTTTATTGCAAGTGCTTGATGACGGCCGAATTACTGACTCGCAAGGGCGGACGGTCGATTTTAAAAATACGGTCCTTATTATGACGTCTAATATCGGTTCACATCTGTTATTGGAAGGTGTAAAAGAAGACGGAAACATGCAGGAAGAAACGCGTGAACAAGTATTGCAGCAATTACGGCTACATTTCCGACCGGAATTTTTAAACCGCGTCGATGACATTGTATTATTTAAACCACTCACGATGAACGAAGTGAAAGGAATTGTCGAGAAATTTGTGAGAGAATTAAGTGCACGGCTTGCGGACCGCCACATTTCGTTAACGTTATCCGAGCAGGCGAAAGAATATATTGCTGCTGCTGGCTTTGACCATATGTACGGGGCGCGGCCGTTAAAACGGTTTATCCAAAAACAGATCGAAACGCCGTTAGCAAAAGAAATCATTGCTGGACATATAAAAGATTACAGCACTGTTTTCATCGATTACGAAAACGGAAAAATCGTGGTCAAAAACAACGAAAGGCTATCCTAAAAGGACGGCCTTTCGTTGTCTTAATGATGGTGCACAGGCTCATTCGGCAACACATTGGCGACAATGATGACAAAAACAGTCATCGCTACTCCTAACAACGCTCCAGTGGAGAATTGATAAGCGATGCCTTGCATCGAACCGATGACGTAAGTGGCCATTTGTGCTAACAAAAATGTCCAGAAAAACGTCCAGAAAAATTTCACTGTTTTCACCTCAACCTTTCTAACTTTCCTCCCTTATCTTATCACAATTTATGCAAATCGAAAATGTCCTTCTTTCGTAGGCATTTACCCGTGCCAATTTTTCATTTTTGCATATCTTTTACTGTACAACTATGCTCTAAAGAAAGTAAAGGTGAAAAACAATGACGGTTCGGCAACGTTTTTTCCAACTCGATGACCAATGGTGCATCATTCATTTGCCGGAGCGACCGAACGGCTTTGCTATTTTTCTAATTGGGGATGTAAACCATTATGTAACGGATTGTACGAATTTCTGGTTCGAGCATCACGGAAGAAAGCAGTTGCTAGAGGAGTTGCTCGCATACGGATACACGATTTTTTCCTCCCATTTATATGGCCGCCATTGGGGGTGTCCAAAATCAGTCCGGCTCGCGAAACAGTTGATTTATTACGTATTAAAAAGTGAAATATTAAACAATCGCGTTTACATTTTAGCAGAAGGAATGGGAGCGCTCGTTGCGTTGGGATTGCTTGCGAATATGCCGGCAAAAATCCGAGCGGTTGCGCTACTTAGTCCGTGTTTAGACGTACGGGCACAGTTTGCATATGAGAAAGAAAATAAATTTTTTTACAAGCGAATCATAAAAGAGATAGCGGCTGCGTACGAAGTTGCAGAAACGGAAGTAGCGAACGTCCTTCCACAGCTAACGTTAGCACCGCGGCAAATCCCGTTGAAAATATGGCAGCTGTCAGGAGTTACTCATTATCCTTCAGCGCTCCACTGCCGAAAATATGAAGAATGGGCGAGGGAAGAAGATGCTCCGGTTGAAGTTATATACCATTTACCGGAAAAACGGTACAGCTTTGCGAAAGCGATTCATCAATTTTACGAAGACAATAGCGCGTTACAATAAACTCCTCTATCGCTCGAACGAACGGCAGAGGAGTTTTTTACAAAGAAAAGCGGAGGCAATTGGTTAGCTGGAGCTAGACAATCATTATTTTTTAAATAAGTCAACGAAAGAAGTCATGTTGCGCATGAACGGTTTTAGTCGCTGAAATGAGGAGACAAGCGTATCAATGTCTTGCATTAGTTGGATCCAATCAAGTTCCTGCTGCGGGGAAGAAGTTTTTTCAATACGCTCACGAGACGGAAAAGTGCCAAACATTAAACGGGAAAAACGGTCGGTTGGCTGTTCGGTTGGTTGCTTGTCATTTTCCAATTCGTTTCCCTCCTTTCTCCTTATCCATACTTTATGTTTAACAAGCGGAGATGACTAGACGAATGCTGTACAAGACAGATTTATATTGCACATTTACGAAAACTCCGTTAAAATTAGTACCAAGTAATAGTAATTGGTTATATAACATTAAAGGAGATGTTCGGCATGGGTGCAGGTATTATAGGTGTCGGTCGATATTTACCTGAGCGAGTGGTGACTAACGCGGATTTAGAAAAAATGATGGATACATCGGATGAATGGATTCGGACACGGACAGGAATTGAGGAACGGAGAATTGCTCCAGATGGAATGGATACGTCGGATATGGCGTATGTTGCGGCTGTGAAAGCGTTAGAAAATGCTAACATTTCAGCAGCGGACATCGATTTAATTTTAGTGGCCACCGTCACACCGGATCGTTCGTTCCCGTCGGTTGCTTGCATGTTGCAAGAGCGGCTCGGTGCGACGAAAGCAGCGGCACTTGATATTAGTGCGGCTTGTGCTGGTTTTATTTATGGCATGGTCACAGCGAAACAGTTTATTGACAACGGTGCATATCGTTATATATTAGTAGTAGGTGTTGAAAAGCTGTCAAAAATCGTCAATTGGAGCGACCGCAATACGGCTGTACTATTTGGCGACGGGGCAGGGGCAGTCGTCATGGCGCCTGTTTCGGAAGGACGCGGCATTTTGTCGTTTGAGTTAGGGGCGGACGGGACAGGAGGAAAACACTTATATCATGACGAATATGTGATGATGAACGGCAGGGAAGTGTTCAAGTTTGCCGTTCGGCAAATGGGCGAATCGTGCATTCACGTGCTAGAAAAAGCCGGCTTATCGAAACAAGATGTTGACTTTTTAATTCCGCATCAAGCCAATATTCGGATCGTCGAAGCGGCAAGGCAGCGACTTGAACTGCCAGAGGATAAAATGTCAACAACCGTTAAAAAATATGGCAATACTTCCGCGGCATCCATTCCTATTTCGATTGTGGAAGAATTGGAAGCAGGAAAAATTAAAGATGACGATCTTATTATTATGGTTGGCTTTGGCGGCGGCTTAACGTGGGGAGCCATCGCGTTAAGATGGGGCCGTTGACGGAACATGTTGTCATCACAAAACGAAAGAGAGGCAAACAAATGAAAAAAAGAAGAGTCGTAGTGACAGGTCTTGGGGCTGTTACTCCCCTTGGAAATGACGTTGAAACAACATGGAAAAACATTGTGGCCGGTCAAAACGGCGTCGGACCGCTGACTCGTGTAAATCGAGACGATTTTCCAGCAAAAGTAGCAGCGGAATTAAAAGATTTTAATCCAGAACAGTTTATGGATAAACGAGAAGCGCGGAAAATGGACCGTTTTACGCAATACGCGGTCGCTGCTTCGCTCATGGCGGTTAAAGATGCTCATTTAACGATTACAGAAGACAACGCCCCGCGAGTTGGGGTGTGGATCGGTTCAGGGATCGGGGGCATGGAAACGTTCGAGCAGCAATTTGAAATTTTCCAGCAGCGTGGGTATCGACGGGTAAGCCCGTTTTTCGTGCCGATGATGATTCCGGATATGGCCGCGGGGCAAGTGTCGATTATATTAGGTGCGAAAGGGATTAACTCTTGTACTGTCACCGCATGTGCGACAGGGGCGAATTCGATTGGCGATGCGTTTAAAGTCATTGAACGCGGCGATGCGGATGTGATGATTACGGGTGGAACAGAAGCGCCGATTACGAAAATGGCATTGGCCGGCTTTTGCGCCAATACGGCATTATCGACGAATCCGGATCCGAATACCGCGAGCCGCCCATTTGATAAAAACCGCGACGGCTTCGTCATGGGGGAAGGCGCCGGCATTCTTGTATTAGAAGAATTAGAGCATGCATTAAAACGTGGAGCGCGCATTTATGCCGAAATCGTCGGTTATGGTGCAACAGGGGATGCGTACCATATTACAGCGCCAGCTCCAGGCGGTGAAGGTGGCGTGCGAGCGATGCGCCAAGCGTTAGCGGATGCGGGCATGAAGCCGGAAGACATCGATTATATTAACGCTCACGGAACAAGTACAGAATATAACGATAAATACGAAACGATGGCCATTAAAGAAGTGTTTGGCGACCATGCGTATAAGTTAGCGATCAGCTCGACGAAATCAATGACGGGCCATTTGCTCGGAGCTGCGGGCGCTGTGGAGGCGATTTTCTCGATTTTGGCGATCGCTGACGGAATTATTCCCCCGACCATTCACTACGAAACGCCAGATCCGGAGTGCGACCTCGATTATGTGCCAAACGTGGCGCGCAAACAAGAAGTTCGCGCTGCACTAAGCAACTCGCTCGGTTTTGGCGGACATAACGCCACCCTTATTTTCAAAAAATATGTTGGGTAACCGAAAAGGCGATCTCGGCAAAACGCGAGATCGCTTTTTTCACCCCTTTTCCTTCCCTAACATACAATAAGGGGAAAGGAGGGAACGGTGTGCCGATTGTTCGGACAGACGAATGGTTAGAAAAACACCCGCTAAAACTATGCGAACGGCTTACTCCTTACTTTGAACATGCAACGGCCCGCGGTATTTATCTTCATCTCACTCATCACGGAATGTATTCCTCGACAGAAAAGGTGACAGAAACGGTAACCGAAATGAAGCAAAAAAGAATATGGGAACGTGTGGATGCGTTATATCAACAGCTGCGCAAGCGCTGGAACGGACCGGATATCCCTATTTTTATTTTTCCGGCGAATGCCCGGAACCGAAAACTCGCGCGCGATTTCAACAGCAAAGGGGGGCTTGCCTACCACGATAAGCTCTTTTTATTTTTATTACCGCATCATGAAACGAAAGAAATCGCCGCTGTCTTGACGCACGAATATAATCACGTTTGCCGGCTAGAGAAACAGCCGAAAGAAGAGTATACGCTGCTCGATGGCATCATTTTAGAAGGGCTTGCCGAGCAGGCGGTTGGTCAATTTGTCGGCAAAGCATACGAAGCGAAGTGGACGACGTATTATTCGGATGATGAATTGCGTAAGTTTTGGCGAAAATATGTTGCGCCTCATCAGTCGATTCCACCCTCTCATTCATTGCACGACCGTCTTCTTTACGGGCGCGGTTGGTATCCTCCATTGCTTGGTTATGCGGTCGGCTATGGTATCGTTCGTCAAGCGTTGCAAAAAGGAGAGAATTTTTCTAAACTAATGGAAATTCCGTCAGAACGCATCGTTCAACTTTCTCGTTTCGGCGAATAAAAGGTCGTCATCACCGTCTTTTTTTACACATATATGTAGAAATAGGACAAGGTGATGGAGGAAAACGATGCGAGTTTTTAGTTATTTAGTCGGTTTTGGCTTGTCAGTGATTGGAGGGGTCACCTCGATCGCTTACTTGAACCTTCTTACAGGGGAACGAGGGTGGCTCGAATATTTTCGCTTTATTAGTACACGAATCGAATGTTATTTATTACCAATTGGCATGCTGATTATGTGGTTGAGCCTTTATTTTCCTTCACAACAAGAGTAATGGATAAAAAAGGGTGTCGTGGAATAAAATAATCTCCCTATGCCTATACTGATGGACAAATAGTTTTTGAAGTGAGGGGTATCGTTATGTTATATCTTCATGATATTTGGGTGAACTGGTTTGAAGGAGAAGAAAACGGATATAACGTCTGTCACTTTCATGAATGGCGAAAAGATGACCAAGTTGAGTTGTTAGATCAAGTGCCGCTGCTGAAAGTATCTTCTGCCTTATTTCATTATATTGAAAATAGTTTATCGGAAATTCCGCAGCAGCTTCTTGATGACGTCTATCAAAAAGCGTACGTACGAAAAAACCATGAACGGATTCAGCTGGATTATTGTTTCGTGATTACCGACGGAAAGGGGATTCTCGCCGTCGATACGATCGGCTACAACATCCCAATTCGAAAAAGCCGGCTCATTCCAAGACAAGAGCAGCTCGTTTATGAAATGGTCGCTGAGCAGCAAGAAGAAGCGTATCCGCTCCCTGCATATGAAAAAGAGCACCATATTTTATCCCCAGCACCTGAGTTAATGAGCGGATTAACGCGCAAAGAACGTCAGCTAAAGCAGTTACTATTTATGGCCCTCGATCAGCTCTATTCGACGAAAAATGTCGCCGAAGTGCGCTATTGGTATACAGAGTGGGCCCCGCATAAATATCCGTCGATCCAGCAAATGTCGTTTGAAGAAGCATGGCACCATTTATACGAAGAAGCAAAGTACGGCTGGTCGGAAAAGCATATGCAATTATGCGAAAAACTTGTTAAAGGACAACCATTTTTTGAGAAATTATGGGAAATGGAACAAGAACCACGGGTAAATTAACAGAAATGTTCCCTATTTGAAAAAGAATTTTTTCTAATAAAAAAGCAAGCCAAATGAACCGGCTTGCTCTATTTTCGTTTCCGTCCTAATCCCATCGCATTTTCCATTTTTTTTAGCATTTTGCTTGCGACTTTGTTTGCTTTTTCTGCGCCTTCATCTAGCACTTGATCGAGCGTAGCGCTTTCCATTAAGTGATAATATTTTTCTTGAATTGGTGTGAGCGTGTCGATGATGACTTGGGCGAGATCGGCCTTAAATTGTCCGTAGCCTTTGCCGGCATATTCTTGTTCCAATTGTTCAATCGATTTATTCGCTAAAATCGAATAAATATTCAACAAGTTGGTAACGCCGGGCTTGTTGTCTTTGTCATAGCGAATCGTGCCTTCGGAATCGGTGACGGCGCTTTTAATTTTCTTTTCGATCGTTTTTGCATCATCTAGTAATGTAATAAACGATTTTGGGTTCGGATCGGATTTGCTCATTTTTTTCGTCGGATCAGCTAAGGACATGATACGTGCTCCCACTTTTGGAATGCGCGCTTCTGGGATCGTGAAAATTTCGCCATATCGTTTATTAAAGCGTTCTGCCAAATCGCGCGTCAATTCGATATGTTGCTTTTGGTCTTCGCCAACTGGGACGATGTCGGTATTGTATAGCAAAATATCGGCAGCCATTAGCGGTGGATACGTCAACAGCCCAGCGCTGACGGCTTCTTTTCCTGCCGATTTGTCTTTAAATTGCGTCATACGCTCAAGCTCCCCGATGTAAGCGAGACATTGGAAAATCCATCCCGCTTGTGCGTGGGCGGGCACTTCCGATTGAATGAACAACGTCGCTTTCGCTGGATCGATACCGACCGCTAAATAAAGCGCTGCTAAACGGCGAATGTTTTGGCGCAACTCTTTTGGATCTTGCGGCACCGTAATCGCATGTTGATCAACGATGCAAAAATAGCACTGGTACTCGTGCTGTAACTCGACAAACTGCCGCATCGCTCCAATATAGTTGCCGAGCGTGATCACCCCGCTTGGCTGAATTCCTGAAAAAATTGTTTTCATCAAACCACTCCTTTTGGATGATAAAAAATAATAAGGGCCCTATCTCCCTCATTCGTTAGGGACGATAGGACCGCGTTGCCACCCTAGTTATTGCGCATTGCGCACAATCACTCTGTTCCATGCTTTCAACATGGTACCTTTGTAACGTAAGGCAAACGTCCAAGCCTACTTCGCTTCAGCCGGATGCTCGAAAGCCCATTCCATATTGCTAGCCGCTTGTTCCCACCGCCCACAAGCTCTCTGGAGGCAATCACAATATGTACTATTCTTTCTCATCGCATGTTTCGTTTTTTACTTCATTCTAAAACAACATTTCTGTTTATGCAAGGAAGACTAATTTTTTTATTGCAAAGTGTTTTTTAATAATTTCATTCCCTAAATATCTTATTTCAGAAATTATTTTTAAAAAACTAATTTTTGTGATGTGTCCAACTAATTATAAAAAGAAACCGAACGCTTATCATTTTTGAACCTAAAGTAAAAACATAGGATGTAAGCGCTTTATTTTTATAATTGTAAAATTTTATCATTTACATTTGCCGAAAAACACTATAAAATGCTAACTAGCTGAAAAAATGAAGTTAAATAAACAATCCCAATAAAAATAAAATTCAGAAAACATAAAAATGTAACAAAAAATCTTTTCAAATATATTAATAACGTTTATAATAAAACACAGGTAAAATATTCTGATAAATCAGACGAGAGGGCAATACATAATTTGTCGACAACGTATCCATATTATGAACAAAAGTTCCGCGTTTTGACGCCGGACTTTTGCATATAAAAAATTTTTTAGGGGGGAAATCCATTGAAGAAAAGACTATCGCTTTTGTTTAGCCTCATGCTAGTGCTAAGCGTCTTTCTTGCTGCGTGCGGCGGATTTAACAAAAAAGAATCTGCTGGCGAAAAAGCAGGAGGAGAGAAGAAAGCAGATGTTCCGCAAGAATTGCGCGTGAACATTAACACTGAGCCGTTCTCTTTACATCCAGGTTTAGCGAACGACTCGACTTCTGGTACTGTGTTGCGCCAAACGTTTGAAGGGTTGACGGTCATCAAAAACGGCAAACCGAAATTGGCAGCAGCAGAAAGCTATGATGTTTCTGATGACTTAACAACGTACACGTTCAAATTGCGCGATGCAAAATGGACGAACGGTGACCCTGTCACTGCGCAAGACTTTGAGTATGCGTGGAAATGGGCGCTTGATCCGAAAAACCAATCGCAATACGCTTATCAACTTTACTACATCAAAAACGGTCAAGCGTTTAACGAAGGAAAAGCAAAAGCAGAAGATGTTGGCGTCAAAGCGCTTGACGAAAAAACATTGCAAGTAACACTTGAAAACCCAACACCTTATTTCTTAGAGCTAACAGCGTTCTATACTTACTATCCGGTAAATAGTAAAATTGCACAAAAAAATCCAAATTGGTACAAAAATGCTGGTCCTGACTACACATCTAACGGACCGTTCAAAATGGTAACATGGGAGCATAACAATAAAATCGTTCTTGAAAAGAACGAAACATATTGGGATGCGAAAAACGTAAAACTTACAAAAATCAGCATGTCGATGGTTAACGATCCAAACACAGAACTTTCGATGTTCAACAACGGTGAGTTAGACTGGGCAGGTTCACCAACAGGCTATTTACCAACAGATGCGCTTCCGCAATTAAAACAAGAAGGTAAGCTTCATGTGCAACCGATTGCGGGCACATATTGGTTAAAATTTAACACAGAGAAAGCGCCATTCAACAACGTAAATATTCGTAAGGCGCTCACATATGCAATTGACCGTAAGGCGATTGTCGAAAACATTACAAAAGGTGAGCAAGTTCCAGCGATGGCGGCTGTGCCACCAACAATGTTCCCAGAGAACAAAGAAGGCTACTTCAAAGACAACGATGTGGAAAAAGCGAAAGAATATTTGAAAAAAGGATTAGAAGAGCTTGGCTTAAAAGATGTGAAACAATTACCGCCAATCACATATTCGTTTAACACAAACGAAGCACATGCGAAAATCGCTCAAGCGATCCAAGACATGTGGAAGAAAAACTTAGGTATCGAAGTAAAACTTGAAAACGCTGAATGGAACGTTTACATCGATAAGTTGCATTCTGGAGATTATCAAGTTGGCCGGATGGGTTGGTTAGGTGACTTTAACGATCCAATCAACTTCTTAGAATTGTTCCGTGACAAAAAAGGCGGCAACAACGATACAAACTGGGAAAATCCGAAATACAAACAATTGTTGATTGACTCGCAAAAAGAAAAAGATCCAGAAAAACGGAAACAAATGTTAAAAGATGCAGAAACAATCTTAATGGATGAACTTCCAGTTGCACCAATTTACTTCTACACAAACACTTGGGTGCAAAAAGACAACTTAAAAGGTGTCGAAGTATCTGGTCTTGGCGACGTCCAATTCAAGTGGGCATATTTTGAATAAGAAGGTGGATGAAGGTATATGGGAAATTTCCCATATACCTTCATTTCGCGATATAGAGTATTTGCAAAAAAATGGAGGTGTTTCAATATGTTGCGGTATATATCTAGACGGTTACTGTCCATCTTGCTATCGCTTTTTTTAATTATTACCGCTACGTTCTTTTTAATGAGAGCCGCACCGGGGGGACCATTTTCTGGCGAGAAAAAATTGCCTCCGGAAATTGAGAAAAATTTGAATGAATATTATGGACTTGATCGCCCTTGGTATAATCAATATTTTGATTACTTAGTTTCGATTGCGAAATGGGATTTCGGTCCTTCCTTCAAATATAAAGGCCAAACGGTCAACGATTTAATTAATGACGGCTTCCCAGTTTCCTTTTTCCTTGGAATGGAATCGTTATTGTTAGCGGTTAGCCTCGGTATTTTATTAGGGGTTATTGCTGCCTTAAATCATAACAAATGGCAAGACTATGGGGCCATGATTTTTGCCGTTCTCGGCATATCCGTTCCAAGTTTTATTATGGCATCCCTTTTACAATATGTGTTAGCCATTAAGCTAGGACTGTTCCCTGTGGCTCGCTGGGAATCGCTCCAACATACCGTATTGCCAGCATTGGCGCTTGCCGCGACACCGATGGCATTTATTGCCCGCCTTACTCGTTCCAGCATGCTTGAAGTATTAAGCAACGACTACATTCGCACGGCAAAAGCGAAAGGACTTTCGAAAGGGCAAATTACGGTGAAGCATGCGATCCGCAACGCTTTATTACCGGTTGTTACCTACCTAGGACCGTTATCTGCCGCTGTTTTAACAGGAAGCTTCGTTATCGAAAAAATCTTTGGTATTCCAGGGCTTGGTAGCCAGTTTGTATTGAGTATCTCGAACCGTGACTATACAACGATTATGGGAGTCACTGTCTTTTATAGCATTTTACTCCTATTCTCTGTTCTACTAGTGGATATTGCCTATGGCTTAATTGATCCACGCATTAAGTTAGCCGGTGGCAAGAAAGGAGAGTAATCATGCAGCAATTTCCGAAAGAAATGTTTCAGCCTGCATCGGTTGATTTAAGTGAAGCGGAAAAAATTTCGAAGCCGAGCTTGTCCTTTTGGAAAGACGTTTCGATTCGTTTCCGTAAAAATAAATTAGCGATGTTTGGATTAATATTGTTAGTTCTTTTAGTGTTTATGGCGATTTTCGGTCCACATATGACGAAATACGATTATTCTACAAACGACTTAATGAATACAAACAAACCGCCTTCTGCAGAACATTGGTTTGGAACAGACGACCTTGGTCGCGACATTTTCACGCGGACATGGTATGGGGCGCGCATTTCGTTATTCATCGGACTAGCAGCAGCGTTAATCGATTTATTCATCGGTGTTCTTTGGGGAGGAATTGCCGGATTCCGCGGCGGCAAAACGGACGATATTATGATGCGCATTGCCGATATTTTATGGGCGGTTCCTTACTTGCTTTTAGTTATTTTATTAATGGTCGTGTTAGGGCAAGGGTTAGGCACGATGATTTTAGCGATGACGATTACCGGATGGATTAACATGGCGCGTATCGTTCGCGGACAAGTTCTTCAGCTGAAAAGCCAAGAGTATGTACTAGCGGCGCAAACGCTCGGGGCAAGTACATCAAGAATTATGTTTAAGCATTTAATTCCAAACGCGATGGGACCAATTCTTGTCACATTGACATTATCGATTCCATCTGCCATTTTTACTGAGGCGTTTTTAAGCTACTTAGGTCTTGGGGTGCCACAACCTTTAGCGAGCTGGGGAACGATGGCTTCTGAAGGGGTACAAGCATTGCAATATTATCCATGGCGTCTATTCTTCCCGGCTACGTTCATTTGCTTAACGATTTTTGCGTTTAACGTTGTCGGTGACGGGTTGCGTGACGCATTAGATCCAAGATTGCGTAAGTAAGGGGTGAAGACATGGAAAAGTTACTAGAGGTAAAAGACTTACAAGTATCCTTTCAAACGTATGGCGGAGAAGTACAAGCTGTCCGCGGCGTCAGCTTTCATTTGAATAAAGGGGAAACGTTGGCGATTGTTGGGGAGTCCGGTTCAGGAAAAAGCGTCACGTCGCAAACGATTATGCGCTTAATTCCAACGCCGCCTGGAAAAATTAAAAGCGGACAAATTATTTTTAACGGCGAAGATTTGGCGAAAAAAACGGATAAAGAAATGGAAGCGATTCGTGGTAAAGATATCGGGATGATTTTCCAAGACCCGATGACATCGCTGAACCCGACAATGAAGGTCGGACATCAGATTATGGAAGTATTAATCAAACATTTAAAAATGGACAAAGCAGCTGCTAAAGAACGGGCGATTGAATTGCTTCGGCTTGTCGGTATTCCGATGCCTGAAAAGCGCGTCAATCAATACCCTCACGAATTTTCCGGCGGGATGAGACAGCGGGCGATGATTGCCGTTGCGTTAGCGTCAAATCCGAAGTTGCTTATTGCTGATGAACCGACGACGGCATTGGACGTAACGATTCAAGCGCAAATTTTAGAGTTAATGAAAGATTTACAGAAAAAAATGGGAACGTCAATCATTTTTATTACGCACGATTTAGGTGTCGTTGCGAACGTTGCTGATCGCGTGGCGGTTATGTACGCAGGAAAAATTGTGGAAATGGGAACGGTAGATGAAATTTTTTATGACCCAAGACACCCATATACATGGGGGTTACTCGCTTCGATGCCAAGCCTTGATAGCGATGATAAAGCGGAGTTAGCGGCAATCCCAGGAACACCGCCGGATTTAACGAATCCGCCAAAAGGGGATGCGTTTGCTCCACGTAATCCATATGCGATGAAAATTGATTTTGAACTAGAACCACCGATGTTCAAAATTTCTGATACACACTATGCCGCAACGTGGCTGCTTCATCCGGATGCACCGAAAGTAGAACCACCTGAAGCAGTAAAGAAACGGTTGCGCCAACTCTCCTCTAACTATCCACAACCAGTTATTGTAAAGGAGAGTGAATAACATGGCTGAAAAACAAAAATTGATTGAAATTAAAAATTTAAAACAATATTTCCCGGTTGGGCACGGGCAAGTGATTAAAGCCGTCGACGGGGTGACGTTTGATATTTACAAAGGCGAAACGCTTGGGCTTGTAGGGGAGTCTGGATGCGGAAAGTCGACGACAGGACGGACGATTATCGGGCTATATCAAGCAACGGACGGGGAAGTGTTGTTTAACGGCGTGAGCGTTCATGCGAAAAAGTCGTCCCAAGAATTAAAAGAGTTGAAGCGGAAAATGCAAATGATTTTCCAAGACCCGTACGCTTCGCTCAATCCGCGAATGACTGTTGCTGATATTATTGCGGAAGGCATTGACATTCATGGGCTAGCGAAAACGAAAGAAGAGCGCATGAAGCGCGTCTATGAGCTGCTTGAAACGGTCGGATTGAATCGCGAACATGCAAACCGTTATCCGCACGAGTTTTCCGGCGGCCAGCGCCAGCGGATCGGGATTGCGCGCGCGTTAGCCGTAGAGCCGGAATTTATTATTGCCGATGAGCCGATTTCCGCGCTCGACGTATCGATTCAAGCGCAAGTCGTCAACTTAATGAAAAAGTTGCAGCGCGAAAAAGGGTTAACCTATCTATTTATTGCTCACGACCTTTCGATGGTCAAATACATTAGCGACCGCATCGGCGTCATGTATTTCGGAAAAATGGTTGAATTGGCTGAGGCGGAAGAATTGTATCGTAATCCGATTCACCCGTATACAAAAGCGTTGTTGTCAGCGATCCCGCTTCCAGACCCAGAAACAGAACGGGTGCGCAGACGAACCGTTTACGATCCATCGCAGCATAACTATAAAGAAGGCGAGCTGCTTGAATTCCGCGAAATTACGCCAGGACATTTTGTATTATGTTCGGAAGAAGAATACAAAAAATATAAAGCGATGTACAGCTGATCTCTCGTTTCGAGAGATCTTTTTTTGTTATTATAAAATATTTTCATTAATTTTACTATTTCGATTTTAAAAAAATCTCGAGCACCCACCTCGAGATTTTTACATCGTCTTTCGTTTGTTTATCTTTTTTTGCCGCCGACAAGCCGCCAGCCAGTTTGTGTTTTCATTGTTTCGTTGACGTGTTCGGTCCGCTTCGAACCGCCAAATACGCTTTCACCAATGCCGTTTGTAATAACTCCCATTAAGGCAGTGATGCCGATGACAAGCCCACCGACAATCGCTAAATCAAGGAAATATTGTCCCATATCGCATCCTCCCATCTTGCCTGTACCTTTCCTTTTTTATTGTAGATGATTTTTAAGGAAGAGGGAAGCGGTTACCGGAAAAGATTTTGAAAAAATCTACCTTTCTGATCGAATTTATTGTATAATATACAACATAAAAGTCATTTCAATGTAGAATTGCTCATGACTCAATGATTGATATAGAAACCATCCTGTTAAAAGGGAGTGAGAGCGATGGTAACATTGTACACATCACCTAGTTGTACATCGTGCCGTAAAGCGAAAGTATGGCTCGAGCAACACGACATACCTTATGTCGAACGAAATATTTTCTCTGAGCCGTTAACGATTGAGGAGATTAAAGAAATTCTCCGCATGACGGAAACGGGGACAGATGAAATTATTTCGACAAGATCGAAAATTTTTCAAAAGCTCAATATAAATCTCGAAACGTTGCCGCTTCAAGATTTATACGAAATTATCCAAAAACACCCAGGTATTTTGCGGAGACCGATTATTATTGACGAAAAACGTCTGCAAGTTGGATATAACGAAGACGAGATTCGTCGCTTTTTGCCGCGAAAAGTGCGCGCTTATCAACTTCGCGAAGCGCAGCGCCTTGTCAACCAATAAAAAAACTTCTACATGGATCTCCATGTAGAAGTTTTTTATCATTCTGACCGAGAAGCCCCCCACTTCGAAGAGAAGCGTAAGTAGGGGAGGAGGTCAACATCTACGTTAAACGATGTCGCTTTTTGGCGTTAATCATTCCCCCGAGCACGACAATGAGTGCGGCTGTAATAAACGGGAGGAGTGAGCGGAAAGATGTTGCGCTGTCGTAGAGAAACTGAATTCGCTGTTCTTCAGCCAACATCTTCCCAGCTGTGTAGGCTAAGAGCGCAGCGCCGATATAAATGAGAAAAGGGTATCGTTCCATTGAATAAAGAATGAATTTACTGCCCAAAATGATAATCGGAACAGAAACGAGAAAGCCGAACACGACAAGCGACGGATGGCCGTCAGCTGCACCAGCAATAGCGATGACGTTGTCCAATCCCATCACGATATCCGCTGTGACGATTGTCTGGATGGCTTTCCAAAGCGACGTTTCCGATTTAATATGAGCAGGGGCTTCGTCTTTTTGGACTAACAGTTTAAAAGAAATCCAAAGCAACAAACAGCCACCGACAAACTGCAAAAACGGAATTTTTAACAACATGACGACAGCAGCGGTCAAAAAAATCCGCACAATAATTGCTAATGTTGTGCCTAGAATGATCGCAGTATTGCGCTTATGCTCCGGTAAATTTCGGCTTGCCATAGCAATCACGACTGCATTATCTCCACCAAGAATTAGATCAATGCCGATAATGAGAAAGATCGATGTCATATATTCGCTTATCATTTATGTCCCTCATTTCTTTTTTCTTTCATC
The DNA here is from genome assembly GCF_026847645.1 of Anoxybacillus sp. J5B_2022. GTDB lineage: Bacteria > Bacillota > Bacilli > Bacillales > Anoxybacillaceae > Anoxybacteroides. The sequence continues at coordinate 5,831 of NZ_JAPSMC010000033.1, read as the reverse complement.
ATTATGTATAGTAGGACATGTTTTCTTTCAGCACTAATTTTTCAAAAATGGGGTTTTTTTATTTCCCTTCTTGCGTGTTTTATCATAAAATAGAGGTACAAGGTATATCCTTGGCGGGGGTAAAAAAAGTCCCTTCAATCTCAGTCTTTTCGGAAGGGAGAGATGGCAATGGAAATGGAACGCATTAATGAGCATACGGTGAAGTTTTACATTTCGTACGTTGATATAGAGGAGCGCGGGTTTGACCGAGAAGAAATTTGGTACAACCGCGAACGGAGTGAAGAATTGTTTTGGGAGATGATGGATGAAGTCCATAACGAAGGCGATTTTTCGCTAGAAGGGCCGCTTTGGATTCAAGTGCAAGCGCTTGATAAAGGGCTCGAAGTGCTCGTGACAAAAGCGCAAATTTCGAAAGACGGAAGCAAACTAGAACTTCCGCTTCCAGAAGAAAGATTGCGTGAATTCCCTGTCGATGAAAGAATTGAAGAGCTTCTCGACCAACATTTTCATATTGAACGAGACCAAGAGCTGGTGCCAGATGAGGATGACAAAGGTGTCCTACACTTTACGATTTCTTTCAAAGATATTGAAGATTTGATTGCTTTAGCACATCGCGCGGATTTTACGCATATTAAAAACCGCCTATTCCAATGGGAAGGCCGCTATTATTTGTATGTCGAATTTGACGAAGAATATACGGAAGCAGAAGTAGATAACTGGCTATGCCTGTTGTTTGAGTACGGAAACGATTCGCCGATTACGATTTATCGATTAGAAGAATACGGAAAAGAAATTATCCGTGAAAACGCGTTAGCTACGCTGGCGAACCATTTTCCGTTAAAGTAAAGACCGATTTCAGCTGTTGAAATCGGTTTTTTCGTGCACGATAGTTGCTTTACGCTTTTGGATGATTAAGGGTAGGGTGAATGCCATTGCGAAATACGTTGCAAGTTCTCATTTTTTTACTATTACTAGGTATTTTTTTGTTTTTTACAAAAAATTATTGGGAAGGCTGGCTTCTTGGATTTCTCAGCCTTTTAATCACATGTTCTGTTATTTTTATTGCATTTGTCATTTCATTGGAAAATAGAAGACCTGCGCAAACGTTAACATGGCTTGTTGTGCTCGGGAGCTTTCCGCTCGTTGGCTTTTTCTTTTATATTATGTTTGGCCGCAACTACCGTAAACAGCGGCTATTCAAAAAGAAAGCGATGCTTGATGAGCAAATGTTTTTAAAATTTGAAGGTCAGCGGGAATTTTCGATTCGGCAAATGAGCGAGCTAAAGGAGCATCAGCAACCGCTGTTGCGTTTAGCGCATCGCCTCGGAAAAAGCCCGGTGTCGTTGGCGACGGAAACGAAAGTGTTGACGAACGGGGAGGAAACGTTTTCGGCGATTTTTGCCGAATTGGAAAAAGCGACGCATCATATTCATTTAGAATATTATATCGTTCGGCATGACGATGTCGGTCAACGGTTAAAGGACATTTTAATCGCAAAAGCAAAAAAAGGTGTGCACGTCCGCTTTCTTTACGATGCCGTTGGCAGCTGGAAGCTGTCGAAGGCATACGTTCAAGAGCTTCGCGACGCCGGAGTGGAAATGGTTCCGTTCTCTCCTGTTCATTTGCCGTTTTTAAACAATAAAATTAATTTCCGCAATCATCGTAAAATCATTGTCATTGATGGAACGATCGGGTTTGTCGGTGGACTGAACATCGGGGATGAATATTTAGGCAAAAACGAATATTTCGGATTTTGGCGCGATACGCATTTATGGATTCGCGGCGAGGCGGTTCGCACGTTGCAGCTCATCTTTTTGCAAGACTGGTATTACATGACGGGAGAAACGGTGTTGACGTTAAACTATTTGTCGCCAACGCTCATGTTCAATAGCGAGAGAGGAGGCGTGCAGCTAATCGCTGGCGGGCCGGATCAAGAATGGGAAGTGATTAAGCATTTGTTTTTTGCGATGATTACATCAGCTAAACAGTCGATTTGGATCGCTTCTCCGTATTTTATACCGGATGAAGATATTTTAACCGCTTTAAAAGTAGCGGCATTAAGCGGCATCGATGTGCGCATTTTAGCACCGAAGCGGCCGGATAAAAAAATCGTGTTTTACGCGTCCCGCTCGTATTTTCCAGAGTTGTTGGAAGCGGGGGTCAATATTTACGAATACGATAAAGGCTTTTTACATAGCAAAATAATTATTGTCGATGGGGAGCTTGCCTCGATCGGCACAGCGAACATGGATATGCGCAGCTTCCATTTGAATTTTGAAGTAAACGCTTTTTTATACCATACGGAAAGCACAAAAAAGTTGGTGGCAGATTTTTTACAAGACATCGAAGATTCTCAACAAATTGACTACGATACGTTTAAAAAACGCTCATTTCCGATTCGCGTTGTTGAGTCGGTCTGTCGGCTATTATCGCCGCTATTGTAAAAACGCCCGAATTCAGTCCGGGCGTTTTATTTTTTTAGAAGGATTTCGAGCGAGCGGGCGCGAATGGTATCATTAATCATCATGAAAGGAAGTGGTTTTTTGCTTGTCGCGTTATTAAAAAACGGTCAATTGCTTTCGCTCATCGATCGATGGACGAAAGAACAGTTGGCGGAATTGCGAAAAAACGAATCATTTTTTTGTCCAGCGTGCCAAAACGAAGTGATTTTAAAACTTGGCACACGAAGGATGCCGCATTTCGCTCATAAAAAAGAGGGGGCGTGTCCGTTTGAACATGAAGCCGAATCACCATATCATGTTTCCGGAAAAATTGATTTGTTTCAGTGGCTGGAAAACCAAGCGCTAGACGTCCAGCTCGAGCCGTATTTTCATTCAATTCAGCAGCGCCCTGATCTTGCTTTGGCAACGGAGCGGTTGTACGCCATTGAATACCAATGTTCCACATTGAGCGAAGCGCTATTTTTGAAGCGTAACGCCCAATATAAATCAGAAGGAATCCGTCCGATTTGGATATTAGGAGCGCACCATTTACACCGGCTTACAGCGTATCGATTTAAACTCCCGCGCTTTCAATGGCTGTTTGCCCAGCACGTTTCTTCCTCACAGCGACAACCGATCATTTTTTATTATTGTCCGCAAACGAAACGACTTACTCGCCTTGTGCATCTCATTCCGTTTTCCTCATACTATACTTTTTCCGTCCCGGTCGTCGAAAAACTAGAGAGAATGTGTTTCCGTGATTTGCTTCAACCGCCCAACGTGCCATTGCCTGCGCCATTCTGGCATGAATGGCTAGCACAAAAGAAAAAATGGCGGTTAACGTTTACGATGTATCCCACTCCAACGAATCGATCGATTTGTGCTGATTTTTACTCACATCATCCACCGGCACTCTTTCCTTGTGAGGCTGGTTGGCCGGTTGCTCATGGCTACTTGTTTGAAACTCCGGCGTTCATTTGGCAAACGTATATCTTATTATTTTTACAAAACGACGATCAAGTTTACTCGCTTCCTTCGCTTTACGCATGGCTGAAAGAAAAAATTGCAGAACAAAAAATTGCGGTGCGACATCTTCCGCTCGCCCAAGCATATCCTTATACGAGAGCGGTTTATGAATATATCGAATGGCTCGTACAGCTCGGCTATTTGCAATGGGTCCATCAGAAAGCGGTGCGTCGCACGAAAGGGTGGACGTTTCCGCGCACGATTGAGGAAGCACTGCTTGAAGATCGCCGACTGCTTGAGCAAGCGAAAAGAAAATCCTATAATGGGAGAGGAAAATAAGGAAAAAGAGCGAATACTACTACAGTATAATGTTTGAAGGAGGATTATGGATGACGGAAAAGAAAACGGTCAAATCGTTGCCAAAGCGTAGCGAAATTCCAATCGAAGAAACGTGGCGATTGGAAGATATTTTCCCGACGGATGAAGCGTGGGAACAAGAATTTCAACAAGTAAAAAGCATGATTCCAAAACTGTCTGACTACCAAGGGCGACTAGGGGAATCAGCGGATGTTCTTTACGAGGCGCTTCAGTATCAAGATGAACTTTCGATGCGAATTGAAAAATTATATACATATGCGCATATGCGCTATGACCAAGATACGACGAATTCATTTTATCAAGGATTGAACGACCGCATTACCGGACTGTATAGTGAAGCATCGAGTGCGATGGCGTTTATCGTGCCGGAAATTTTGGCGATTGACGAAGCGAAGGTAAAGTCCTTCCTTTCAGAAAAAGAAGAATTAAAACTTTACGAACACGCGTTAGACGAAATTAACCGTCAGCGCCCGCATGTACTATCGGCACAAGAAGAAGCGCTGTTGGCTCAAGCAGCGGAAGTAATGGCCGCTTCGAGCAATACGTTCGGAATGCTCAATAACGCGGATTTAAAATTCCCGACAATTATTGATGAAAATGGCGATGAAGTCGAAGTGACCCACGGGCGTTACATTCGTTTCCTTGAAAGCGAAGATCGCCGCGTACGCCATGACGCTTTTAAAGCGGTATATGAAACGTACGGGAAATATAAAAACACGTTTGCGAGCACGTTAAGCGGAGCGGTGAAAAAAGATAACTTTTTTGCGCGCGTTCGTCGCTATCAATCGGCACGCCACGCAGCGTTAAGCAATAACAACATTCCAGAAAGCGTCTATGACAACCTCGTTGATACGATCAACAAAAACTTGCATTTATTGCATCGTTACGTTCGTTTGCGCAAAAAAGTGCTCGGCGTGGATGAGCTGCATATGTATGATTTATATGCGCCGCTTGTGAAAAATGTCAAAATGGAAGTAACGTACGAAGAAGCGAAAGACTATTTATTAAAAGGGCTTGCACCGCTTGGCGACGAATATTTGCGTATCGTGAAAGAAGGGTTAGAAAATCGCTGGGTCGATGTTCGGGAAAACGTCGGAAAACGAAGTGGTGCGTATTCTTCGGGAGCCTACGGCACGAATCCGTACATTTTAATGAACTGGCAAGACAATGTGAACAATTTATTTACGTTGGCGCATGAATTTGGCCATTCGGTTCATAGCTACTATACGCGAAAAACACAGCCATATCCGTACGGCAGCTACTCGATTTTCGTTGCGGAAGTCGCCTCGACGTGCAACGAAGCTTTGCTAAACGACTATTTATTAAAAACGATCGACGATGAGAAAAAGCGGCTCTATTTATTGAACCATTATTTAGAAGGATTTCGTGGCACTGTGTTCCGCCAGACGATGTTTGCTGAGTTTGAGCATATGATTCACCAAAAAGCGCAAGAAGGCGAGGCATTAACAGCAGAATCGCTTACCTCTATGTATTATGGGTTGAATAAAAAATATTTCGGCAACGACATCGTCGTAGACGAAGAAATCGGCTTAGAATGGGCGCGCATTCCGCACTTCTATTACAACTATTACGTCTATCAGTATGCGACGGGATTTAGCGCCGCAACGGCGTTAAGCAAACAAATTTTAGAGGAAGGCGAGCCAGCGGTGAACCGTTACATCGAGTTTTTAAAAGCCGGCAGCTCCGACTATCCAATTGAAGTGTTGAAAAAAGCGGGAGTCGATATGACAACGGCACAGCCGATTCAAGAAGCGTGTGAAGTGTTCGCACAAAAATTAGAAGAGATGGAACAGCTATTATCCTAACACAAAAACGAATGTGGGGTTACCACATTCGTTTTTGTCACATTCGTTTTTGTTGAAAGCCTTTAAAGCGGTTTCGGTTGTTCAACGTCCAAAGCGTGCATAAAATCGAGCCGAACAAAAGCGGCATCGTAATGAACAGCGGTATAATGTGCATGAGTCCTAACAAATTGAGAAAAAAAGAAATTGCTACAGCTATTAACCAAAAGACGATAATGATCTG
>NZ_JAPSMC010000032.1 GCF_026847645.1 Anoxybacillus sp. J5B_2022 | reverse complement strand
ATAGATTCCATCTTTTTTCACCAAGCAGTTAATGAGCAAGCTGAAAAACTCCTTTTTCACATTTAGAATAGATTGAAATTCTAAGGTTTTTCTAATGTGCCGGTATATATTTGGTTCATCACCAAAAGATGTACTTGCACCTGTCATGAAAGTATGTTAGCTGTTTCTAGCCGAACCCGCAGTGCAAAACGCTGGATATTTCGGTATCCGTATCCCCGACGTTTCATCAGCTTGATCTTGTTATTCGTTCCCTCCATCTTCCCATTCGAATAAGGAGACAATATGCATGAAATGATTTCATCTGTTCGTTTGACAAGTGCTTTTGCGATGGCACGAACAGCGGAACAAGGACAAAACAAGTATCGATGAATCCAAGCGTTCTGCCACTTCTGCACCGTTTGGCGTTCCTCCTCGGTGAGTTTCTCGGGGCACTGGGTCAAGAAGCGGCAAACATACCGAACATGCCCATGTTTCTTGCCCTCTTTTCCTAAGGATTTGCGGCATCGATCCAACGCTTCTGTAAACAACTGAATCACATGAAAATCATCGACCACATGCTTCGCTTCCGGACACATCCCTTGAATGGCTTTTTTCATCGCTGGAGCCAAATCGCTCACGACATACTGAACAGAATCAGACACATGAGCCAACGCACGTCCAATGGCTTCCTCGTTCTTTCCTGCTTCAATGGCATACACTTCTCCCGTTTCGGCATCCATGACCGCCACTCCGTAGTCATGTCCTTTTCGAAACGCAAACTCATCGACACAAACTGCCTTTGGTTGGATGTCATTCGATAGGAAGGAAGGGGCATGGGTATAAAACCAACGTTCAACGGTCGTGTAAGGAAGCTGGAGCATTCGAGCCACCGCCTGAATGGAGGTTCCGATGCAACATTGCGCTGCCCATTGCTGAAACGCATCCGTCGCTACACTTCGAGGGGAAATTCCGGGATAAGAAGTGCTGAATGTCATGCCACACGTGCCACAACGTCTACGCTCCACAGGGAGTTCCACCCAAAAGATGCCGATCCGTTGAGCATACCCATGCATCCATTGCTTCTTTTTGCCTGTCATTTTGATCGTACGCTTCAAGCAGACAGGACATAACGGGCATTGTTCGGTGGGAGAAAGTTCGAAAATCCAACGTTCTTCTTCTTTTCGCACCTTTTGAATCAAAACATCTGGTAAATCGATGAGTTCTTTGATAAACTGAGCGTACATGCGAATTTTCCTCCAATGGGTTGGCTTGGTCACCTTTACCATACAGGAAAATTCGCATTTTTTGTACCCTCTATTTTCTCTATGCATACCTATCTTAAAATCTCAAGTACAACTTGTGGTGAAGAGCCAAAAATTTCGAACAGAAGATTTTATCCATGCTTATACAAAATCATTGACCCGTGATGCTAGTGGAACGCTGCGTTCAACTAGCATCACTATATGCAACTTAAATGCTATCATACGCGTAAGAAAGATCTCGGGCCAAGGCGATGCGGTTTCTATCAAGGAAGCGGGGGTGATGCCCGCTGCCCGTCGTGTATTCGCTGGCCTCCGCACGATCGTTGCCAGCCAGCTCTCAGGATGCTGCTTTGCGTGCCGGAATTGCGCAAAAGTGAAAGCCGTGAACAATGGGAAGGAGAAGAACGGTTTGCTCCGCAAATCAAAAAAGAGCGCCCTGTTTTTTCGCTTAGGACACTCTTTATATTTTCTAAATGTTTCCTATATCCGCTTCGCTACTTCTACTTCACCCCCACCGTCTGGCTTTGGCGAATGGCTTGGCGCAAGTCGTCCAAAATATCGTCGATCGCTTCGGTGCCGACAGACAGACGCACAAGGCCTGGGGTGACGCCGGCGGACAGCTGTTCTTCCGGGGTCAGCTGCTCGTGCGTCGTGCTGGCTGGGTGGATGATGAGCGATTTCGAATCACCGATGTTGGCCAAATGCGAGAACAGCTTCACCGAGTCGATCAATTTTTTCCCGGCTTCGACGCCACCTTTGATTTCAAACGTAACGATCGCACCTTGCCCGTTTGGCAAATACTTTTTCGCGAGTTCATGTGACGGATGGCTTGGAAGCCCTGGATAGCTGACGGATTCGACGGCTTCTTCCTCTTCCAAAAACTTAGCAACAGCGAGCGCATTTTCGCTATGACGCTGCATCCGCAAGTGAAGCGTCTCTAATCCTTGCAAAAGCAAAAACGCATTAAACGGCGACAGCGCTGCCCCTAAGTCGCGCAAGAGCTGGATGCGCGCTTTCGTGATGTACGCCGCTTCGCCGACGGCGTCCACATACACCAAACCATGATAACTCGGATCAGGTTCGGTGAACTCCGGAAACTTGCCGCTCCCTTTCCAGTCAAACTTGCCGCTGTCCACAATCACACCGCCGATCGAATTGCCGTGCCCGCCGATGAACTTCGTCGCTGAGTGGACGACGATATCGGCGCCGAATTCAATCGGCCGCAATAAGTATGGACTGGCCACCGTGTTGTCGACAATGAGCGGAATGGCGTGGCGATGGGCGATGTCGGCGACCGCTTCGATGTCGAGCACATCGTTTTTCGGGTTGCCGATCGTTTCCGCAAACAAGGCTTTCGTTTTGTCGGTGATCGCCCGCTCAAAGTTTTCCGGATCGGACGGATCGACAAACTTCACCGTAATGCCAAACTTGCGCAGCGTATGGGCGAACAAGTTGTACGTGCCGCCGTAAATGGACGAGGACGAGACGATTTCATCGCCCGCCGAGGCGATGTTGATGATCGAATAAAACACCGCCGCCTGTCCCGATGAGAGCGCAAGCGCCCCGATCCCGCCTTCAAGCGCCGCGATCCGTTTTTCAGGCACATCGTTCGTTGGGTTCATAATGCGCGTATAAATAAAACCTTCCTCTTTCAAACCAAACAAATTGGCCGCATGCTCGCTGTCGCGGAACACATATGAACTTGTTTGGTAAATCGGCACCACCCGCGCGCCCGTTTACGCATCCGGTTTTTGCCCGGCGTGGATGGCGAGCTTCTCCGGGCGGAAGGTTTGTTCATTGCTCATCGTTTCCTCTCCCCTCTTTGCCCCTTCGAGATTTCATATCCTACTAAATCAATTGGTTTTTTCTTATAAAAAATCTATCATTCGATCACAACGTTTGTCAATTTTATTTTTTTAATAGTGCAAAAATTTTTATTGAAAACAGAGCCTGCCGGTGGGCAGGCCTCCTATTGTTTCATTATCGTTTTCCAATTTCCTCTACTAACAGCTTATTCACAAGCGGTGGGTTGGCTTGTCCTTTTGTCGCTTTCATAATTTGGCCGACTAAGAAGCCGATCGCGCGGTCTTTTCCGTTTTTGAAGTCTTCGACCGATTGCGGATTCGCGTCGAGCACTTCTAACACAATTTTGCGCAACGTTGCTTCGTCAGAAATTTGCACAAGCCCTTGTTGTTTGACGATTTGCTCTGGATCGCCGCCTTTTTCCACAAGTTCTTTAAAGATTTTCTTCGCAATTTTTGACGAAATTGTACCGTTTTGAATAAGTTTAATCATGCCTGCAAGACTTTCTGGTGTTAAAGCAATGTCGTGCAATTCTTTTTGTTCTGCGTTTAAATAAGCAGATACTTCAACCATCAGCCAGTTCGATGCAAGCTTCGGATCCGCTCCATTTGCAACCGTTGCTTCAAAGAAATCCGCCATTTCTTTTGTGAGTGTTAACACTTTCGCATCATACTCCGGCAAGCCGAGTTCTTCTACGTATCGTTTTTGCCGCGCGTCTGGAAGCTCTGGGATAGAAGCGCGAACGCGTTCTTTCCATTCCTCATCGATATAGAGCATCACTAAATCTGGTTCCGGGAAGTAACGATAGTCTTCCGAACCTTCTTTTGTGCGCATTAAAATCGTTGTTTTTGTCGCTTCATCAAAACGGCGTGTTTCTTGCTGGATCACACCGCCAGAAAGTAAAATTTTCTCTTGGCGTTTCGCTTCGTACTCAAGTCCTTGACGAACGAAGTTAAACGAGTTTAAGTTTTTCAATTCTGTTTTCGTGCCGAACTTGTCTGAACCGATTGGGCGAAGGGAAATGTTTGCGTCACAACGAAGCGAGCCTTCTTCCATTTTGCAATCCGATACGCCTGTATATTGAATGATCGACTTTAATTTTTCTAAATACGCATACGCTTCTTCTGGTGAGCGAATGTCCGGTTCCGATACAATTTCAATGAGCGGCGTGCCTTGACGGTTGAAATCGACTAACGAATAGCCATCGCCTGTATGCGTCAGTTTTCCGGCATCTTCTTCTAAATGAATACGCGTAATGCCGATTTTTTTCTTTTTGCCGTTCACTTCAATTTCAATCCAACCGTTTTGGCCGATTGGTTGGTCGTATTGTGAGATTTGGTACGCTTTCGGGTTGTCCGGATAAAAATAATTTTTTCGGTCAAATTTCGTTTCTGTGGCGATTTCGCAGTTTAACGCCATTGCTGCTTTCATCGCAAATTCGACCGCTTGTTTGTTCAACACCGGAAGAACGCCTGGATACCCTAAGTCAATGACGCTCGTTTGTGTGTTTGGGGGCGCTCCGAATGCGTTTGGGCTGCTTGAGAAAATTTTCGATTTTGTTTTCAGCTCAACGTGGACTTCAAGTCCGATGACGATTTCAAAATTCATCGTGATCTCCCCCCTTACAATGTCGGTTTTTGTTTATGATAGTTTGTCGCTTGCTCGAACGCATGAGCTACACGGTAAATCGTGCTTTCATCGAAATGTTTGCCGATAATTTGCAAACCAACCGGAAGCCCGTCGACAAATCCGCATGGAATCGAAATACCTGGAACACCGGCAAGGTTTACTGGGATCGTTAAAATGTCGTTTGCGTACATCGTTAATGGATCGCTCGTTTTTTCACCAATTTTAAACGCTGGCGTTGGTGTTGTCGGCCCGATAATGACGTCATATTTTTCAAAAACATTTTCAAAGTCACGTTTAATGAGCGTCCGCACTTTTTGTGCTTTTTTGTAATATGCATCATAGTAGCCAGAGCTTAACGCAAACGTTCCAAGCATAATGCGGCGTTTCACTTCGTTACCGAACCCTTCGCTGCGCGTTTGTTTATACATGTCAATCAAGTTTTTCGCATTATCTGTCCGATAGCCATAGCGAACACCGTCAAAGCGGGCAAGGTTCGCAGATGCTTCTGAAGACGCTAATAAATAATACGTCGCAAGCGCGTATTTCGAATGAGGAAGCGATACTTCTTCCCACGTTGCGCCTAAGCTTTCTAATACTTTTAGGGCATCAAGCACCGATTGGCGCACTTCTTCCGATACACCTTCACCTAAATATTCTTTTGGCACAGCGATTTTCAATCCTTGAATGTCGCCTGTTAATGCGGACACATAATCCGGAACGTCGACGTTTGCCGATGTCGAATCCATCGGATCTAAGCCAGAAATGGCTTGTAGTAAGTAGGCGTTATCTTCAACGGTACGCGTAATCGGCCCAATTTGGTCAAGCGAGGAGGCAAATGCGACAAGCCCATAGCGCGATACACGGCCATACGTCGGTTTTAAGCCAACGACACCGCAAAACGCAGCTGGTTGACGAATCGAGCCGCCCGTGTCTGACCCGAGCGCAAACGGCACTTCGCCTGCCGCCACCGCCGCCGCTGAACCGCCGCTAGAGCCGCCCGGTACACGCTCTAAATCCCACGGATTGCGCGTTAGTTGAAATCCAGAGTTTTCTGTCGAAGACCCCATCGCAAACTCATCCATGTTCAACTTCCCAATCGTAATCGCGTCCGCTTCATGCAGCCGCTCCATTACCGTCGCGTCATAAATCGGGTCAAAGTTATAAAGAATTTTGCTTGCGCATGTCGTGCGCAGCCCTTTTGTCACAATGTTATCTTTAATGCCGATCGGCATGCCAAACAACAAGCCGAATTCGGTTTCAGTCGCTAACTTTTCATCTAATTCTTTCGCTTTCGCGCGCGCTTGCTCTTCGTTTAACGTTAAAAACGCTTGTACTTTTTCGTCTACTTCCGCGATCCGTTTAAATGATTCGTCCACTAAATCGGATACGGAGATTTCCTTTTTATGTAACATCCCGTGTAATTCCGATAGTTTATAATCAAACAGTGCCATAGTTTTCCCCCCTTATTCTAAAATCGCTGGTACGCGGAACTGACCGTCTTGTTGGTCTGGTGCGTTTTTCAAGACGTCTTCTAGCGGAAGCCCCGCTGTTGGCACATCGTCGCGCATGACATTTTTCATGTTTAATACATGTGAAGTCGGCGGCACGTTTTCAGTGTCGAGTTCATTGAGCTGCTCTGCGAATGTAATAATTGCATCTAGTTGTTTCGTGAACATTTCTGCCTCTTCTTCCGTGATCGCTAATCGCGCTAAATGCGCCACGTGTTTCACTTGCTCGATTGAAATTCTTGACATTCCTCTCACCTCCGATATTGTCGACCTTTGCAATACTATGATGATACCAAACTTTCGTTGAATGAAGCAACATTTGCCATGAACGAGTTGAAAAATGTTTGACGAAACGCTCCTGTAAGCATACAATGAAAAAAATTTCGTTCACTAACAACTCGTATAATTTCGGGAATATGGTTCGAAAGTTTCTACCAAACGACCGTAAATCGTTTGACTACGAGGGATACTCCTCGTATCGAGTGGAAAAAGAGGAGGAGCAAACGATGAAACAGCTTGCGGTAGCTTCCAAACGGCAACTAGCCGATGTTGTCGTCAAAAATGGAAAAATTGTTAACGTATTTACGCATGAAATCATACAGGCGGATATCGCGATTGCAGATGGAAAAATCGTCGGTATCGGTGCATATGACGGTCATACGATCATTGACGCACAAGGAAAATACGTATGCCCTGGGCTTATTGATGGACACGTTCATATCGAATCATCGATGGTCACACCGAGTGAATTTTCCCGCGTCGTCGTTCCGCATGGCGTAACGACAGTCATTACCGATCCGCACGAAATTGCAAACGTTGCTGGAACGGAAGGAATCGAGTTCATGCTTAATGATTCTGAGCACATTCCGCTCGATGTATATGTCATGTTGCCATCGTGCGTGCCGGCGACCGCTTTTGAACATGCTGGTGCAACATTGCATGCTGAGCATTTAGCACCGTTCCTTTCTCATCCGCGCGTGCTCGGACTTGCGGAAGTGATGGACTATCCAGCGCTTTTGCACGGACAACAACAAATGCTCGATAAACTAACGATCACATTACAAGCCGGCAAGCTGATCGATGGTCATTTGGCTGGTCTTAATGAAACGGCGATAAACGTATATCGGAGCGCAATGGTTCATACCGATCATGAATGTGTTACCGTTTCAGAAGCGCTTGAACGCATTCGCCGTGGGATGTACGTCCTTATTCGCGAAGGGTCGGTCGCAAAAGATTTGAACAAGCTACTTCCGGCTGTCAATACGTATAACGCCCGCCGCTTTTTATTTTGCACAGACGATAAACATATTGACGAGCTTGTCACCGAAGGAAGTATTGATCATCATATTCGCCTAGCGATTCAAGCAGGCATGGAGCCGATTACAGCGATTCAAATGGCGACGTTAAATGCAGCAGAATGTTATCGCCTTTACACGAAAGGCGCCATCGCCCCTGGGTACGATGCCGACTTTTTGTTTGTGGAAGATTTACAGTCATTCTCGATTACGCACGTCTATAAAAATGGCATACTCGTTGCCGAAAACGGAAAAGCACGATTTTCAGTAGACAAAGCAGCACATATTGAAAAAACGATCACACATTCTGTTTATGCTAAAAACGTGACACATGCGGATTTACAAATTCCGTTTACACGTGGGAATACGGCAAATGTGATTCAAATTATCCCGAACCATTTGCATACAAAACGACTCGTCACACAAGTAGAGGTCGAAAATGACGTCTTTCAACCGTCCGTTGAACGAGATTTGTTGAAACTTGTTGTCGTCGAACGTCATCGCGGTCTCGGTGTCGGCGTTGGCATCGTCAACGGCTTTCAATTGAAAAAAGGAGCGATTGCCTCATCGATTGCCCATGACTCGCATAACATCACCGCTACCGGAACGAACGATGACGATATCATCGTTGCGATTGAACAAATAAAAAACATAAACGGCGGACTTGTCGTTGTCGAAAACGGACGCGTTTTGGCAGACTTGCCACTTGAAATCGGTGGGCTGATGACAGCTAAAAGTTATGAAGAAGTATTAGAGCGGCTACAAACGATTCACGACGCTTTAATGACCATTGGGGCATCGAACGAATTTAACCCATTTATTACACTCGCCTTTTTAGCGTTGCCAGTCATTCCAGAACTCAAATTAACCGACCAAGGCTTATTTGACGTCTCATCGTTTCAATTTATTGATGTGGAGGCATAGAGGGATTTTTTTATCCCTCTTTTTTGTCGAACGATGTTATAATATGGTTGTGTGCAAAGGAGGTGAGAAGATGAGCGAGCAATTGTTGGAGAAAATTTTACACGTCGTCACAGACATCCAAAAAGAATTGCAGGACATTCGCGAAGAACAAAAAGCCATTCGAGAAGAACAAAAAGCCATTCGAGAAGAACAAAAAGCCATTCGAGAAGAACAAAAAGCCATTCGAGAAGAACAAAAAGCCATTCGAGAAGAACAGAAGACCTTCCGAGAAGAGCTAAAACTTATTCGCGAAGAACAGGAAGCATTAAAAAATGGACAAAAAGAGCTTTACGACCTAGTCAATGCTCTACTCCATCGCCAAGAGGAAACAGACGCTAAACTCGAATCATTAACGATGGACGTCCATCGCATGCACGGTGAAATAACTGCGATGAAGCAAGAAATCCGCATGCTCAGCGAAAAAGTCGATTCCCACTACGAACAATTCAACGAACGTCTTAACAACCTCCAACTTGACGTCGATTTCACCGTTCATAAAACAACGATGACTGAGCGAGAACTTTTCAAAATGAGAAATCGGTTGTTTTGATGTGAAAAACACCCCGCCTTTTATGCTAGGCGGGGTGTTCCATTAAAACATTTCTGATACGGTTTTTGCTTGCATATGAAGAAGTAAGTAGTCTGGTCCGCCTGCTTTGGAGTCTGTTCCAGACATGTTAAAGCCGCCGAACGGATGGTAGCCGACGATCGCTCCTGTGCAGCCGCGGTTAAAGTAAAGGTTACCAACATGGAACTCCTCACGCGCTTTTTCTAAGTTAAAGCGGTTGTTCGAAATGACGGCGCCTGTTAAGCCGTATTCTGTGTTGTTTGCAATGTCAAGCGCATGATCGAAGTCTTTTGCTTTCGTAAACGCAACAACTGGGCCGAAAATTTCTTCTTGCATAATGCGCGCTTTCGGATCGACATCCGCAAACACCGTTGGCTGAATGAAGAAGCCTTTCGAGTCGTCCCCTTCGCCGCCTGTCATGAGCTTACCTTCTTGCTTACCAATTTCGATATATTCCATAATTTTGTTGTATGCGGATTGGTCGATAACAGGTCCCATAAATGTGCTTTGTTCTTCTGGGTTGCCGACTTTTAATTGCTTCGTTAACTCGACGACACGGTTTAATACTTGGTCGTATACTTCTTCAAGCGCAACGACACGCGAGCATGCAGAACATTTTTGCCCAGAGAAACCAAATGCCGATGCGACGATCGATTGTGCGGCTAATTCTAAATCCGCTTCTTTGTCGACAACGATTGTGTCTTTTCCACCCATTTCCGCAATGACGCGCTTGAGCCAAAGTTGCCCTGGATGCACTTTTGCGGCACGCTCATAAATGCGAATACCGACATCGCGCGAGCCTGTGAAGCTAATGAAACGCGTGCGCGGATGGTCGACTAAATAATCGCCTACTTCCGCACCACTTCCTGGAATGTAGTTTAATACGCCTGCTGGAAGACCTGCTTCTTCTAACACTTCGACAAATTTATACGCAATAACTGGCGTTGCGCTCGCTGGTTTTAAAAGAACGGTATTTCCTGTCACAAGCGCAGCAACCGTCGTTCCAGCCATGATCGCAAACGGGAAGTTCCATGGCGAGATGACGACGCCCACACCAAGCGGAATGTAGAAGAAACGGTTCGTTTCTCCCGGGCGGCTTTCGACTGGGATTCCATCTTTTAATTTCAACATTTGCCGTGCATAATATTCCATAAAGTCAATCGCTTCCGCTGTATCGGCATCTGCTTCTTTCCATGGCTTACCTGCTTCTTTTACAAGCAACGCAGAAAACTCATGTTTGCGGCGGCGCACAATGGCAGCGGCGCGGAATAAAATGTCCGCACGCATTTCTGGCTTCGTTTTGCTCCACCATTTGAATGCCGCATCGGCTGCTTGCATCGCTTTTTCCGCTAAGTCTTTATTTGCTTTCGCTACGCGACCAACAACTTCTGTTTTATTCGCTGGGTTGATCGAAACAATTTTATCTTCTGTCATGATTCGTTCTCCGCCAATGACAAGCGGATACTCTTGGCCAAGATATGCTTGTACCGTTTGTAATCCTTCCTCAAACGCTTTTTTGTTCGCTTCTACTGTAAAATCGGTAAATGGTTCATGTTTATAAGGTTGTACCATTTGTGAACCCCCTTTACGAAAATGAAAAACGTTTACAACCCACATTTACCATTCTAACGAACATGCAACACTTATTCAATCGGGAGCCATCATTGATAAATATGAACAAACGGCTGATCGGCTTTCGCTGGACGCACGATAATGCTTTCTGGTCCACCCACCGAAGAAATATAGACGTTCACGTTGACATAGTCAGGAAACTTCTCCATCACTAACCCTGTGACATATTGCGTAAACGCGATCACTTCCGCCTTGCCGTAAAATTGCATCGGAATCGTAATCGTCAGCTGTTGCAGTTGATCATCGACATAAAATGCCTTGCCAATGACCCCTGTATAGTTCGGGAAAAAGTCTTCGACATCGGACTTAAAGTTTAAAAATTTCATTAAATCGTCCCGATGGTTTTTTTCGGCATCATCGGACGGAAAGAGCGCATATTCTTCGTTAATTTTTTTCCATTGATCAATCGTGTCGCTTTCTTGATCGACATTGGTCATCGCGAAAAAATGTCCAGGGATCATTGATGTTCTCGGTTGCTGCTTAAACAAAGCGATCGTAATCGGCACATTTTTCAATCCTTTTATATGACGGACGCGGGATAGTACTTCCGCAGCAATACGTTTCCCTTCCCGCTCGATTTCATCGTCGCTTATTTCGACTTCACGGGGATATCCTTGCTCCGTTTGGTAATAATGAACCGAATTGAGGGCAAGGCCGAGAACAACCCCACCTAATTGTACTTTCCCGTTGCCATTTTTGCTTAAATAGTCATGCTCTAAAATATTGGCCAAATAAATCGGGCTTTTCGTATTTTTCTCCTCGTTCGTACCTTGTTCGCTTAACAGCGGGTTGAGCCCGATATTATCCGCTTCGGTCATTCCTTCTTCTTTTAGCTGCGCTTTTGTCATTTTGCGCATGAGCCATTTTTTAATCGTTTTTTTATCTAAATACTGGCCCTCTTGAAATAAATAATCTTTCGGCGAAAACCGTTGTTGTGCGATGCGCATTAACCCCGTTTCAAATTCGTCGACATCTAAGCGCGTATTCAAGTTTTCAACCACTAGCCCACGTGCTTCTGACGGCGTAAATGGCAAAATCATTCGGTAATACGAATCCGAAATATTATATTTTGGAATGACCGATTTTTGTTGTTTGTTGTTTTTTTCTTGCACGACTTCTTGCTCGCTAAATTTTGGCACACACGCCGACAGGAAAAGGGTGAGCACTGTCGTTAATATCGTTAGTTTTTTCATGTTGTTGACACCTGCCGCTCGATTTCTTGAAGAAAACGCACTTCGTCCCAAATTTCAATGTTGAGTTGCTTCGCTTTTGTCAATTTCGACCCTGCATCAGCACCGGCAATGACTAAATCGGTGTTTTTGCTGACGCTGTTCGTGACGCTACCGCCAAGCTGTTCAATTTTTTCTTTTGCCTCGTTGCGCGATAATGTTTCTAGCTTTCCCGTTAATACGATCGTTTTTCCAGCCAAGTAGGAAGTGCTTGCTGCAATGCTCGCTTTTTGCCCTTTATATGTCATGTTGACTCCATACGAACGCAGCTCGTTTAACAGCTCTTTCACTTCTTGTTTCGCAAAATAGGTGACGAGCGAATCCGCCATTTTTTCACCAATTTCATGAATCGCTGTCAATTCTTCTTTTGTCGCCGCTTGCAGGCGATCCATCGTTTCAAAATGTTCCGCCAGTATTTTCGCTGCTTTCGCGCCAACATGGCGAATACCAAGCCCAAATAAAAGGCGCTCTAACGAGTTTTGTTTCGATGCTTCAATCGCCTGAAGCAAGTTCGCTGCTGATTTTTCACCCATTCGTTCTAGCTTCAGCAACTGTTCTTTCGTTAACGTATATAAATCTGCGACATCATGAACAAGCCCTGCTTGAAACAGCTGTGCAACCACTTTTTCCCCAAGGCCATCAATATTCATCGCTTGGCGCGACACGAAATGAATCAACCCTTCACGAATTTGCGCCGGGCATTTCGGATTTAGGCAGCGCAAGGCGACTTCCCCATCTAACCGAACGAGTTCGCTGCGACATTCTGGGCAATGCGTCGGCATCACAAACGGCACTTCGCTTCCTGTGCGGCGTTCCGGTAAGGCGTTCACGACTTCTGGAATAATATCGCCCGCTTTTTTAATAACGACAAAATCGCCAATCATAACGCCTTTCGCGCGGATCAAGTCTTCGTTATGAAGCGACGCACGCTGGACAATTGTTCCGGCGACGCGCACCGGCTCTAAAATCGCCGTCGGTGTCACCACCCCTGTACGCCCAACACTTAATTCAATATCGATCAGTTTGGTGACGACTTCTTCGGCCGGAAATTTATAAGCGATCGCCCAGCGCGGGCTTTTCGCCGTCGCGCCAAGCTGTTCTTGCTGTCTGAACGAATCGACTTTAATGACAATGCCGTCAATTTCATAAGGAAGTTGTGGCCGTTTCTCATGCCAGCTGTTTACAAATTCGACTACTTCGTCGATCGTTTCACAGCGACGGCGTTCCGGATTCGTTTTAAAACCGAGTTGCTGCAAGTAGTCAAGCGCTTCGCTATGTGAACGAATCCCAAGCTCCTCCGCATTCACTAGTCCGTACACAAACATATCTAAATGACGAGAAGCCGCCACTTTCGGATCCAGTTGCCGCAAAGACCCGGCTGCAGCGTTGCGCGGATTCGCAAACAGCTCTTCGCCGCGCGCTTGACGCTCCTCATTTAACCGTTCGAATGACCGTTTCGGCATGTACGCTTCGCCGCGGGCTTCTAACGTTACCGGCTGTTCGAGCTTTAGCGGAAGGGAACGAATCGTTTTTAAATTTTCTGTAATGTCTTCTCCGGTTACGCCGTCGCCGCGTGTCGCTCCTTGGACAAAAAAACCATCTTCATACCGCACCGATACGGCCAGTCCGTCAATTTTCAGTTCGCAAACGTACGCGACGTCGCCTACTTCTTGGCGAACGCGGCGGTCAAAATCGCGCAAATCCCCTTCGTTAAACGCGTTCGCAAGGCTTAACATCGGCACGCGATGCTCGACTTTTTGAAACGCATCTAACGCTTGTCCGCCGACGCGCTGGGAAGGGGAGTCTTTCGTTTTGAATTCGGGATACTGTTCCTCTAGCGCAATTAGTTCTTGCATCAACCGGTCATATTCCGCATCCGATACAGATGGACGATCGAGCACGTAATATTCGTAGTTATATTGATTTAACAGGCGGCGCAGTTCCTCTATACGTTCCATCGCCATTTGTTATTCCACCTCACACTTTTGTAATCGGGGCAAATTGGGCTAATAGACGTTTAATGCCGGTCGGGCGTTGGAAGGCAACATCCAGCTCGAGGTCATCACCTTCCCCACGTACACTGACAATCGTGCCAACTCCCCATTTTTTATGTTCCACTTTGTCGCCTACTTTCCACTCTTTCGCTATGGCTGTAGCCGTTCGTGCGGTCGCCACTTTTGGTGTCCATGCTTTTTTATGCACTTGTTCGACGAGTTCATCAGGAATTTCGACAACAAAGCGAGATAGTGGGTTCATCGCTGTTCTACCAAACAACGTCCGCATTTGAGCGCTCGTTAGAAACAGTTCTTCTTCTGCACGTGTAATACCGACATACGCGAGACGGCGTTCTTCTTCCATTTCTTCTTCATTGTCAAGCGAGCGGCTATGCGGGAAAATCCCTTCTTCCATGCCGATTAAAAAGACAACTGGAAACTCTAATCCTTTCGCTGAATGAAGTGTCATCAACACGACAGCCTCGCTTCCTTTTTCCTCCGGCGCATTCAGTTGGTCGATGTCGGACACTAACGCCAAGTCCGTTAAAAAAGCGATGAGCGATTTGTCTTCATTCACATTTTCAAAATGCTTCGTTACCGATAAAAACTCGTCAATGTTTTCGAGGCGGCTTTGCGCTTCCAGCGTTTTCTCCGCACGCAACATGTCGCGGTAGCCCGATTTTTCTAATACTTCTTCGACGAGTTCAGTGACAGATAAAAATTCTTGCATTTGCCCCCAATGTTCGATTTGACGACGAAATTCGTTTAGCGGCGCAGCAATTCGCGCGCTTAGTCCGATTTCTTCAAGCTCGCCAAGCGCTTGGAACAAGGAAAGTCCATTCGCTGTAGCATAGTGGGAAACTTTCTCGAGCGATGAAGCGCCAATTCCTCGTTTCGGCACGTTAATAATTCGGATAAAGCTAATATCATCATTCGGATTGGCAATCAGGCGCAAATACGCCAAAATATCTTTAATTTCTTTTCGGTCATAGAACTTCAACCCGCCGACGATTTTGTACGGAATGTTCGCTTTCAGCAACATTTCCTCCACAATCCGCGACTGTGCGTTCATCCGGTACAACACCGCAAAGTCAGAATAGCGGCGTTTACCAGATTCGACGTACTCTTTTATTTTCCCGACGACAAACTGCGCTTCGTCCGTTTCGCTCATCGCATCATAATAAACAATTTTTTGCCCTTCCGGATTTTCCGTCCATAGTTTTTTCGGTTTGCGATTGTAATTGTTTTCGATCACTTCGTTCGCCGCTTGCAAAATCCGTTTCGTCGAACGATAGTTTTGCTCAAGCAAAATGACTTTCGCGTTCGGATAATCGTTTTCGAATGATAAAATGTTTTGAATATCTGCGCCACGCCAACGATAAATCGACTGATCAGAATCGCCAACGACACAAATGTTTTGCAACTTTTCCGCCAACATCTTCACTAGTCGATATTGCGCTTTGTTCGTATCTTGATATTCATCGATGTGAATGTATTGAAATTTATATTGGTAATACTCGAGCACTTCTGGTACGCGTTCGAATAAATGAATCGTCGTCATAATTAAATCGTCAAAATCAAGCGAATGGTTACGAAGTAGCCGCTGTTGATACTCCGTGTAAACGTCGCTCGCAATTTTCTCGTAATAGCTTCCCGCTTTTTTGGCAAATTGCTCTGGGGAAAGCAACTCATTTTTTGCGCTGCTGATCGTGCCTAAAATAGCGCGTGGGTCAAATTTTTTCGGATCGATGTTTTTCTCGCTTAAAATATGTTTGATGACCGATAGCTGATCGGTCGTATCTAAAATCGAAAAATTACGGTTAATGCCAATGCGGTCCACATCGCGGCGTAAAATGCGTACACACATCGAATGAAACGTTGAAATCCAAATATCTTCCGCTGCACCACCTACGAGCGCTTGCACACGTTCTTTCATCTCACGAGCCGCTTTATTCGTAAACGTAATCGCTAAAATATTCCACGGCGCCACATGCTTTTCTGCCATTAAATACGCAATGCGGTGCGTTAACACACGCGTCTTCCCACTTCCCGCTCCCGCCATAATCAAAAGCGGTCCTTCTGTCGTTCGCACCGCTTCCTGCTGCTCGCGATTTAAATTAGCAAGAAGTTTATTTGATAAAAAACTCAAATGGATCACCACCATACAAACATTTGTTCTATTTTACTACATTTCTTCCAGTCAGACAACGCTCTCCTTCACGGCTTTCACTGTTTCGAGCGCTTGTCGTAAATCATCGTACACCGCATTGCCGACGACGATCGTATCCGCATATTGCGCCATTTCTTTCGCCTGCTCGGCCGTTTCGATGCCACCGCCGTAAAAGAGCTGCGTATCGCGCAACACACGTTTCACGCGTTGCACCGTTTGTACGTTTCCGTACATTCCGCTATACTCTAAATAAAAAATCGGCAGATTGTACATGTTTTCGGCGATGCGGGCATAGGCAACGACATCTTCATCGGAAAGAGAAGCGTTCGCCTCCGTCAACACTGCGGCTTTGCATTCCGGATTTAAAATGCAATACCCTTCCATCATGATTTCATCCCAATTCATGAGCTCACCAAATTGTTTCATCGCTTCGTGATGCAGCTCAATCAGCCATTTCGTCTGCCGGCTATTTAACACCATCGGAATAAAATAAAAATCAAACCCTGGCGTAACCGCCTCCACATTCGATATTTCCAATACGCACGGAACGGAAAAGCGACGAATTCGCGCCATTAACTCCAGCACGTTTTCGAGCGTCACTCCATCCGTTCCGCCAACGATGATAGCGTCCGTCCCCGATTCGCAAATAAGCTCCAACGCTTCATCGCTAATCTCTTTATTCGGATCTAGTTTAAACACATGACGCCATTTTCGAACATCGTACATACGAAACCCTCCATCATTTCTATCCATCTTTTCATTATAACAAATCTCTCTTCCTTTCAGCCAAACGAAAAGGAGCACTCGCTAAGAATGCTCCTTGCTATACGTGATTCGTCTCTTTCGAATCGTTCGCTTGTTCTTTAATGCGCTCAAGCGCCATCTCGTATGCATCGTTTCCGTAATTTAAACAACGTTTAACGCGTGAAATCGTCGCCGTGCTCGCACCTGTTTCCGTTTCAATTTTATGGTACGTATACCCTTCGCGAAGCATACGCGCTACTTCTAGACGTTGGGCAAGCGACTGAATTTCGTTGACCGTACATAAATCATCAAAAAAACGGTAACATTCTTCTAAATCACGAAGTGAAAGAATCGCCTTAAATAATTGATCGACTTCTCTGCCTCTCAGTTTATCAATTTGCATTCTGTTTTCAACCCTCCATTAATGATATTGCACAATATCCAGCTGTGGCACGATATTAATCCACGTTTTTCCCGGTACAAATCCGACCGGTACCCCGTTTTCATACGGCAACAGACGGCCGTTGACATTTTTCCATTCGACAGGCCGCACCGTTCCATTCTGAAACAAATAGCCGTTCCCGCCCGACGTTAAATCGATATCGCGGCGACCGTAGCTGTCCGCAATCGTATGCTTCGCTGCGACGACGAAGACGTTTTGTACCAACACAGGCTCATGCGTATCATAATCGACCGTCTGCTCGCCTGCGCTATAACGGAAATACCCCTTTTTCTCTGGAATGTACTTATATTGAACGTGGGCATATGCTTGGCGAGAATACGCAATCTCCACCTGCTCAGCTGGCTTGCCGACTGACTCGTTTGCGAAAAACGGCAACGGCTCGATCTCTTCTTGCAGCGCATATCCTTTTTCTGTTGCCCCTTTTTCAATGTTCGAAAACGTAATATACGAATTGTGGGGCGCTTTGCGGAACGAAGCGCGTTTAAACAGCGTCCCATCATAAAATAATCCGTTCAAATAATCAGCCGCTCCGGACTCTAGCATCTTTTTCGCCTCTGGACTCCAGCCGTGGCAAATGTACAAAGCATTGAACCCTTTACTTAATTCAATGTAGTAATCGCGAGCGCTGCGAACCGGACCGACCTTCTCCGGAAATTCGCTTTGAAAAATCGCTAAAAAACGCGTCAAATCCCCTTCGGCTAATACTTCATACACAATATCCGCTTTCGGCAACCCCGATTGCGGCCTCGCTTTCGGATGGTTGTTAATCATTACCGCCACTGCGCGATGATCCGGTTTTGTTTCCGCAGGCATCCCCGTCAACGGAAACACAAAGGATGGTTGCGGCGTGCTCTCTTCCACTTGTTTAGGCGCCTCACCGATCGGAGGAGTGTTTCTCGTTTGTTCTTTTTTCGCACAGCCGCTAAATAAAAGGCACGCACCACTTATCGCAATAACGAACCGCTTCAATGCAAACACAACCTTTTTCTTTTATATTTTAACGCATTATCGACGGAAAGAGTATCGTTTTGTTCATCACATCATAAATTCCTTTTTGCGTAATCCGAATATACGGCAAATGGGTTGATTGGAAAAACAAAAGCGAATAAATCGGATCAACAAAGGAATAGCCTCTTTCTTTCAACAGTTCTTTCAATCGTTTTTCTTCCGCAATAAGCGCCTCTACATGTTTCATCGACATCATTCCGCCAAGCGGCAGCGGAATTTCGTGAATGATTTTCCTGTTTTCCGCAAGCACAATTCCTCCGCCAATTTCGTTCATGCGCTGAAATGCTAACAACATATCGTGTTTGCTCTTGCCAACTAACAACAAATCGCCTGTATTGGAATACGAACTAGCCAATCCTTTTACATGAGTAGCAAACCCTTTAACAACCGTATTGACGCGCCATTTTCCATTGCGGTCGATAAGCATTAAAAAGCTTTCATCATGGTTGGTCGACAGTTCATCGTGCGACGTATCGATGGAAATGGAGTACGGACGCATAATGACCGAGTTTTCCATATACATTCCTAACGGCATCGAAAATTGCAAATCATCAGGCGAGAGTTGCCACGTCAAGCGCAGCGGTGCCATGCCGTAAGCTTCCCAGTCGAGCGCCGGGAACCGTTGTTCACATACGCCGTCCCGCTTCACCCATTGCCCTTTCGCCAGCACGCTAACTGGCGTTGGATCATCTGGCGCCCGTAAAAAATTGATATGCGCGATTCGCCCTGTCGTAATGGAGCCGTGCAAATGCTCCATCTGGTAATGGCGGGCGACATTAACGGTTGCCATCTGGTAGGCATCAATGATCGGCACCCCTTTTTCCATGGCGATTCGAATCATTTGATCGATTAAGCCTTGCTCGTAAAACGACGGCGGCGATCCATCGGTTGTAAAAATAAGACGGTCGTATTGCTCGATGCCTAGCGCTTTCATTTCTTCAAGCAAAACCGGTAAGTCCGGGCAAATCGATGAATAGCGGAGCGACACGGTGTATCCGTGCAACAGCCGGTTGTATACTTCTTTTCCCGTCATCGCCTCATGGTCGCAGTCCGCGCCGATAAGCATCATTTTTGTAAGCGTTTTCTCTGACGCGCCAGGAAAATGGCCTTCAATTTGCTTTTTCATTTGCTTTGCTTCTTGAATCCAATGAAGCATCACATCATCACCTGCGAGAAGTCTTGGCCATCCTGTCAATTCGCCCCCTTGCACGACGGACTTTTGTTTTAACCATTCTTTAATGGTCGCATAAGAAAACCGCTCTTCCTCTTTTTCAAGCTCTGTTTGTCCATCAAAGCGGCACCACCAATACATCGTCACTGGAAACGCTTCGACATCGCGTAAAAAAGAAAACGCTTTCTTTTTAGGCGATTGCAAAGCTAGTACTAAATTATCATTGATGATCGTCGTCGTTCCCCACTTCGCTGCATATTCCGCAAACGTCTGGGGATTATATAACTGAAATGGATGCGCATGTGGCTCAATATAGCCCGGGACTAAATAATAGCCGCTGCAATCGATCACTTCACATTGTTCAAGATTGCTCGGCAGCCGCTCACCGACGTAAACGATGCGGTCTTGATAAATCCAAATGTTCCCGGTTTTCCATTGGCGCAAATAAGCGTGCAAATACGTAGCGTTCGTCAGCAACTTCGTCGGCGATCGTTTTCCATCAATAATCGCTAGTTGTTCGCGAAGCTGCTCACTTTTCCAGCGATATCGTTGTTCAGCCATGTCCATCCCCGTTCCTTTTTTTCCTAAATTGTACCATGTAACCATTTTACCGCATTAAAGTCATTTTCACAAACAAAAAATGAGGAGGGAAAGAAGATGAAGGTGAATATTGGAATCGGAAATGCCTTGATTCGGATTACGTGCGGCCTGACATTGCTTGCTTGGGCGACAGCGAAAATGGTAAAACGCCCGTGGCGTGATTCATACCTTATGGTAGCGATGCTAGCAGCCATGAAAGTAGCGGAAGGAATTACCCGTTTTTGCCCGTTAACCGCCATATTCGAAAAATACCAGCAGGCAGAAGAAAAGCAAGAAGAAGCGATAGCTAATCCGACGTAGGAAAAGCTCGCTCTTTTATCCTAAATTAAAAAGAGGCTGTCTCAAAAGGTCGCCTTTCTTCAAGGAAGATACAATATATAGTTTTACGAAAGTGTTTCGTGCGTATATATAGTGATAAGAAAAGGTGCCCCGTTACTTTTGGGACACCCTCTTACTCGATATAACAAGGAGAGAATCGTATGGTGCTTGAATATATGACCGATATGTCGTTTGTGCTAGCTATGTTGATTGGCGGCATTGTCGCCATTACTTTTGTCTATGTTCGGAAAAAGCGCGTGCGATAGCTTTATGGCCGATGTCGCGCCGATAAAAGAGCTGGTCGCAGCGCACGTTGGCGATTTCTTTATACACTTCGCGTTGCGCTTCTTCCAATGTGGCTCCTTTCGCCGCAACCAATAGCACGCGCCCGCCGTTTATACGCAATGTTCCGTTCTCTTGTTTTGTACCGGCATGGAACACAAGCGTGCTTTCTTTTAATGTCTCTAATCCAGCGATTTCCGCACCTTTTTCATACGCTTCCGGATACCCTTTTGCTGCTAAAACGACGCCAAGTACCGCTTCTTCCGTCCACGTTAACGAAACGTCCTTTCCAGAAAGTAAATCTAGCAGGAAAGAAACGAGATCGGTTTCTAGACGAGGCAAGACGACTTGCGCTTCCGGAT
Source organism: Anoxybacillus sp. J5B_2022 (assembly GCF_026847645.1). Taxonomy (GTDB): domain Bacteria; phylum Bacillota; class Bacilli; order Bacillales; family Anoxybacillaceae; genus Anoxybacteroides. The sequence continues at coordinate 13,326 of NZ_JAPSMC010000032.1, read as the reverse complement.
CCCCAAAACGCGCGTTAAATTCGATGACTTTTGGTCCGTCGGCAGTGGCGATAAGCCCTGCATATAAAACGCCAGTAAAAGGACACCCTTCCGCCACGAGCGCTTTCGCAACAGGATGAACAATTTGTTCGACCGCTTGTTGCACAACTTCGTCGGCGATTTGCGGAACGGGAGAATAGGCGCCCATTCCTCCTGTATTCGGACCTTCATCGTTGTCAAATGCCCGCTTATGATCTTGGGCAATTGCCATCGGATACGCTTTTTTACCATGCACAAACGCCATGAGCGAAAATTCTTCTCCTTCTAAAAATTGTTCAATCACCACTTGTTCGCTTGCTTGCCCAAATTTTTTCTCGACCATCATTTCATGCAAAGCGGCTAGCGCTTCTTGGACCGTCATCGCGACAACAACACCTTTTCCTGCGGCTAGCCCGTCCGCTTTAATGACGATCGGTGCTCCTTTTTGCTCGACATACGCCTTCGCTTCTTCATAGGAAGTAAACGATTCATACTCCGCCGTCGGTATGCCGTACTTTTTCATCAGTTGTTTTGCAAATGCTTTGCTGCCTTCAATAAGCGCCGCTTCTTTCCGCGGGCCAAAAATACGCAATCCTTCTGCTTGGAAACGATCGACAACCCCTTGTAAAAGCGGAGCTTCCGGTCCAACAATGGTCAACTCAATCTCCTCATTTTTCGCAAACTGCACAAGCGCTTCCGTATCGTGCTCCTCGATTGAAACAAGCTCAGCAATTTCCGCAATCCCAGGATTCCCCGGCGCTGCATATAACTTAGTAACAAGCGGACTTTGCGCCACTTTCCAAGCGATCGCATGTTCTCGTCCACCACGGCCAATAATAAGCACCTTCATGTCGTTCCCCCCTTAATGTTTAAAATGACGCACACCGGTAAAGACCATCGCGATCCCGTATTCATCGGCCTTTTGAATCGAATCTTCATCACGAATCGATCCGCCCGGTTGAATAATCGCCGTAATTCCTGCTTTTGCCGCCGCTTCGACCGTATCATTCATCGGGAAAAAGGCGTCAGACGCTAAAGCCGCCCCTTGCGCTTTTTCACCTGCCTGCTCGATCGCAATTTTTGCGGCGCCAACGCGATTCATTTGACCTGCTCCGATGCCGATCGTCATGCCATCTTTCGCAAGCACGATCGCGTTCGATTTTACGTGTTTGACGACTTTCCAAGCGAGTTTTAAATCTTCCCATTCTTTTTCCGCCGGCTCGCGTTTCGTCACTACTTTCAACTCCGCGTCGTCAAGCGTATACCGGTCTTCCTCTTGCACGAGCAAACCACCTTTCACCGATACGAACATCGGCTCGTTCTTTTGCTCTGCCGCAAAATCGACGGTGAGTAACCGAATGTTTTTCTTCTGCGTTAAAATCGCTAACGCTTCTTCACTGAACGACGGAGCGATAATAATTTCTAAGAAAATTTCGTGCATCTTGAGCGCCGTGTCGCGGTCCACTTCGCGATTAAGGGCAACAATGCCGCCAAAAATCGATGTCGGATCCGCTTCGTACGCTCTTGTGAACGCTTCGAAAATCGTGTCACCGACACCAACTCCGCACGGATTCATATGTTTTACCGCCACGGCCGCTGCGTCCTCAAATTCTTTCACGATTTGCAAAGCAGCGTTCGCATCGTTAATGTTATTGTACGACAGTTCTTTTCCGTGTAGTTGTTGTGCGGCCGCAATTGAGAACGACGATCCTAATGGCTTTTGGTAAAATGCCGCGCTTTGATGCGGATTTTCTCCATAGCGTAAATCTTGTTTCTTCGTAAACGTCACTGTCAACGTTTCCGGATACGACTCGCCTGCTTGTTTTGTTAAGTATTCCGCAATCATTGCATCGTACGCCGCGGTATGGCGAAATACTTTCGCTGCTAGTTTTAATTTCGTCGCTTTCGACACCGCACCATTTTCTTTTAGCTCTTGCAGCACCGTTTCATAGTCGGCTGGGTCGACGACGACCGTCACATCTTGATGATTTTTCGCCGCCGCGCGGAGCATCGTCGGACCGCCGATATCAATGTTTTCAATCGCTTCCGCAAACGTCACATCCTGCTTAGCAATCGTTTGCTGGAACGGATATAAATTGACAACTACTAAATCGATCGGCTGAATTCCGTGTTTCTTTAGCTGTTCGAGGTGATGTTCATCGTCACGGATGGCCAACAAGCCGCCGTGAATCATCGGGTGAAGCGTTTTGACGCGCCCGTCTAAAATTTCCGGAAATCCGGTCACATCGGAGATGCTGATGACCGGAATTCCTTCTTGCTCTAGCGCTTTTTTCGTTCCGCCCGTCGAAATAATCTCGACCCCTAACTCTACTAATTGCTTCGCCAATGAAACAATTCCTTCTTTATTGGAAACGCTCAGTAATGCACGTTTAACGTTCATATGTTTCGACCCTTTCAAGCAATGTTTTTAAGACGGATGGATATAGTTCATGTTCGATGGCATGGATTTTTCGTTCCACCTGTTCCAGCGACTCCCCTTCCTCGATGGAAACCGCTCGTTGCGCAATAATCGGTCCCGTATCCATTCCTTCATCGACGTAGTGAACTGTCACACCTGTTATTTTTACACCGTAGCGGTACGCTTGTCCAATCGCATCTTTTCCAGGAAACGCCGGCAACAACGATGGATGAATATTCACGATTCGTCCTTCGTAAGCGGAAAGGAGTGTCGGACCGATTAAGCGCATGTAGCCAGCCAATGCAATAAATGCAATGCCGTGCTTCGTGAGTTGCGCTAAAATGTCCTGTTCAAAATCCGCTTTTGTCGCATACTCTTTCGGACGAAAAACGAAAGTGGGAATACCTTCTTTTTTCGCCCGTTCGACTACTTTTGCTTCGGGGCGGTCACATACTAATAACGCTACTTCCGCCGCTAGTTCTCCACGTTTGACCGCATCGACAATCGCTTGAAAATTAGTTCCGCTCCCAGAGGCAAATATTGCAAGCTTCATTCCATTTTCCCTCCGGCAAACACAACGCCTTCACCTTTCTTGACGCGACCGATTAAATACGCTTTTTCGCCGAGCTGCTCAAGGCGTTCGAGCAGCGGATGAATGATTTCACTATCTACCGCCATCACTAACCCGATTCCCATATTGAAAATATTAAACATCTCTTTCCGCACAAGATTTCCTTTTTCTTGTAGAAAGTCAAAAATCGGCGGAATCGGCCAAGAACCGTAATCAATTTCTGCACATGACCCATCCGGCAGCATGCGTGGAATATTTTCAACAAACCCGCCGCCAGTAATGTGCGCCATCCCTTTAATCGTAAACTCTTTCAGCACTGAAAGCACCGGTTTCACATAAATGCGCGTCGGTTTAAGCAGCTCGTCGCCTAAAGGAAGTGGCAAGCCATATGTTTCATGCAAATCGAACTTCGCCTCTTCCAATACAATTTTCCGGACAAGCGAGTAACCGTTGCTGTGAATGCCATTCGAGGCAAGTCCGATTAACGCATCGCCTGCTTGAATCGTTTCTCCTGTAATTAATTTCGATTTCTCGGCAATGCCGACTGCAAAGCCAGCCACATCATATTCTTCTTCACGATACATGCCCGGCATTTCTGCTGTTTCCCCACCGATTAGCGCACAGCCCGCCTGCACACAGCCGTCGGCGATTCCTTTCACGATTTGTTCAATTTTTTCCGGAACCGCTTTTCCGCAAGCGATATAATCGAGGAAAAAGAGCGGTTCCGCCCCTTGAACTACAATATCATTGACGCACATCGCCACGCAATCGATGCCAATCGTATCGTGCTTATCCATCATAAAAGCGAGCATCAGCTTTGTGCCGACCCCGTCTGTCCCTGATACTAATACCGGTTCGTTATATCCTAGTTTCGATAAATCGAACATGCCGCCAAAGCTGCCGAGTCCGCCGAGTACTTCTGGGCGAGCCGTTTTTTGGACATGTTTTTTCATTAAGGAAACAGCTTTGTAACCGGCCTCAATGTCTACTCCCGCTCGTTTATATGCGTCCGCCACCTAAAGCTTCCCCCTTTTCTGTGAAAATCTTCGAGCCGTGAGCAATAATTTCCATCCCTAGGTGGAAAAAACTCGCTCATGGACGTTTTCTATGTTATTCGTGATACGTCTTTGTCGGATACATTCCGGTGAAACAAGCCATACATTGCCCATGCCATTTCGAATCTTTCGGACGACCGATCGCTTCCAGCAATCCTTCTTCGCTTAAAAAGGCAAGCGAATCCGCCCCGATCATTTGCCGAATTTCTTCAATCGAATGAGTAGCCGCCACTAACTCTTCTTTTGTCGGCGTATCGATGCCGTAAAAGCATGGGTGTGTAATCGGCGGCGAACTAATGCGCACGTGCACTTCTTTCGCTCCTGCTTCGCGAAGCATGTTCACGATTCGTTTGCTTGTCGTGCCACGAACAATGGAATCATCAACCATGACAACCCGCTTTCCTGCCACAACACCACGCACTGGTGATAGCTTCATTTTAACCCCCTGTTCCCGTAGCGATTGCGACGGCTGGATAAACGTTCGCCCAACATAACGGTTTTTAATTAAACCAAGCTCATACGGTATTCCCGTCACTTCCGCATAACCAATCGCAACCGAGATGCTAGAATCCGGCACGCCGGTAACGACATCCGCTTCAACCGGCGCTTCAAAAGCGAGCTGTTTCCCTAAATTTTTGCGGGCTGTATGAATGTTAATGCCATCAACATTGCTATCCGGCCGCGCAAAATAAATGTATTCCATACTGCAAATGGAACGAGGTCTTTTTTCGGCATAGCGTTCCGAATGAACCCCTTCTTTGTTGATGATAATCAGTTCCCCTGGTTCCACTTCCCGCTCGTACGTGGCGCCTACGACATCGAACGCACACGTTTCCGATGCGACGACATACGCCGAGCCAAGACGGCCGATCGAAAGCGGTCGAAACCCTTGTGGATCTAAGGCAATATACAACTCTGTTTCCGTCAATAAAAGAAAGGCAAAGGCTCCTTCCAAATAAGTAAGAGCCACTTTAATTTGTTCTTTTAACGTAGGGGCCATACTGCGGCGGATTAAATGCGCAAACACTTCTGTATCAGATGTCGTTTGAAAAATACTGCCTTGCTGTTCAAGACGAAGTTTTAACTCAGCAGCATTGACTAAATTGCCGTTATGCGCCAACGCAATGCTTCCATTTTGCGAACGGAACAAGAGGGGCTGAACGTTTTCGTAGCCCCCTCCTCCTGCCGTCGCATAGCGTACATGACCGATCGCAGCTGTTCCCCTCAATTGCTGAAGTTCCCCGTTGCTAAACACTTCCGTCACCAGTCCAAGACCTTTATGCCCCTTTATTGTCTCGCCATTGGCTACAACAATTCCGGCGCCTTCTTGGCCGCGATGCTGCAAACTATGCAAGCCGTAATATGTCACTTGCGCTGCTTCATCATGACCCCAAATGCCAAAAATCCCGCATTCTTCGTTTAAGCCTTTGATTTCAGCAAGCATGGAATAGCTCCTTTCCATACGCTTCTCATTTGTTCAACCGAAAGATTCACGATTGCTTCACCATGTTCATTTTCGATGCGGAGTGTTCCGTCTGCCGTTACTTCACCAATCGGTTTTGCCTCGATGAGTTGCTCAAATACCGCTTGATGTTCTTTTTTTATGGAAACGATAAAGCGAGATTGCGTTTCGCTAAACAATTCAGCGACGATATCACCGCTAACCGTTACTTTCGCTCCTAAGCCAGCCGCAGCTATCACACACTCCGCTAATGCCACAGAAAGCCCTCCTTCGGCTACATCATGTGCCGAAGCAACGAGTCCTGCTTGGATCGCCGCAAGAAGCGCTTCTTGGCGCTCTGCTTCCACTTCTAAATCAATGCTTGGTGCTTTGCCAAAAATACGGCCTTCTAACCATTTTTGCAACTCACTTCCACCAAACTCTGGCTTCGCCTCTCCAATGACATAAATGATATCGCCAGCCTGTTTGAACGCTTGGGTTGTTATATGATCCAAGTCTTCTACTAATCCGACCATACCAACAATCGGTGTCGGATAAATCGCTTCCCCGTTCGTTTCATTATAAAGTGATACGTTGCCGCTAATAACAGGGGCAGAAAGCGCACGGCACGCCGCACTCATGCCATCGACCGCTTTTTCCAGCTGCCAAAAAATTTCTGGTTTTTCTGGAGAACCGAAGTTTAAGCAATCGGTAATCGCGAGCGGCTTGGCTCCCGAACAAACGACGTTTCGCGCTGCTTCGGCCACCGTAATTTTTCCGCCTGTTTCCGGATCTAAATACACATAGCGGGAGTTGCAGTCTGTTGTCATCGCTAACGCCTTTTTTGTTCCGCGAATGCGGACAACCGCTGCATCCGAGCCTGGCGCGACGACCGTATTGGTACGCACCATATAATCGTATTGGTCATATACCCATTCCTTGCTTGCAATCGTTGGCTGTGCCAGTAATGCAAGCAACGTTTCTTCATAATTTTCGACATGCGGCACGTAATCGATCTGTTGAAACTCACGGTAATAAGCCGGTTCTGCTGACGGTTTATGATAAACGGGCGCATCTTTCGCTAATGCGTCGACCGGGATTTCAGCGACCACTTCCCCATGGAAATAGAGGCGAAGCATTTTGTCATCCGTTACTTGGCCGATTGCCTTTGCCTCCAGCCCGTATTTAGCAAACAAATCTATAATTTCTTGTTCACGGCCTTTTTTCACGACAAGTAGCATGCGTTCTTGCGACTCGGAAAGCATCATTTCATACGGTGTCATGCCTGCTTCACGCTGCGGGACGAGATCTAAATTCATTTCGATGCCGACGCCCGCCTTGCTCGCCATTTCGGCTGAAGAGCTTGTGAGACCGGCTGCTCCCATGTCTTGAATGCCGACTAACGCATCCGATTGAACGACTTCTAGACACGCTTCGAGCAATAGCTTTTCCATAAACGGATCCCCGACTTGCACCGCTGGACGCTTCGCTTCCGACGCTTCCGTCAATTCTTCCGAAGCAAACGTCGCTCCGTGGATTCCGTCGCGGCCTGTTTTTGCCCCAACATACATCACCGTATTGCCGACGCCTGACGCTACCCCGCGCTGAATGTCTTCATGGCGGATTAAGCCGACACACATCGCGTTGACAAGTGGATTCCCTTCATATGCCGCATCAAATTGCACCTCGCCGCCAACCGTTGGAATGCCTACACAGTTTCCGTATCCGGCAATGCCGGCAACAACATGTTCAAATAAATATTTCACCCTTGGAGATGTCAACTCGCCAAAACGGAGTGAATTCAAAAGCGCAATCGGGCGCGCTCCCATCGAAAAGACGTCGCGAATAATGCCGCCGACTCCTGTCGCTGCCCCTTGATACGGCTCGATGGCAGAAGGATGGTTATGGCTTTCGATTTTAAACGCAACCGCTAATCCGTCGCCGATATCGACAATGCCCGCTCCTTCTCCCGGACCTTGTAACACTTGCTTCCCGTCTGTCGGAAATTTTTTCAGCACCGGCTTGGAATTTTTATAGCTACAATGCTCTGACCACATGACTGAAAAAATGCCCGTTTCTGTATAGTTTGGTAAGCGGCCGAGAATGCGTTCTACCATCGCAAATTCTTCATCCGTCAATCCCATTTCGCGATATAGCTTTTCTTCCTTAATCGTTGTTGGACTTGGCTCAAGAAGTAACGACATGTTTCACCCTCCAGTATTTCACGATTGATTGGAACAATTTGAGTCCGTCCGCACTGCCGAGCAGCGCATCGACCGCCCGCTCTGGATGCGGCATCATTCCAAGCACGTTTCCGTTTTCATTCATAATGCCCGCAATATTTTCTAAACTTCCGTTCGGATTTTCGTCGTGGTAGCGGAAAATGATTTGCCGGTTTTCGATCAGCTTGGTCAGCGTTTCCTCGTCGCAATAATAATTGCCTTCCCCATGAGCGATCGGAATCGTAATCACTTCTCCTGGCTCATATAGCGATGTAAACATTGTTTCATTATTTTCTACCCGCAACGTAACAGGGCGGCAAATAAACTTCAAGCTGTTATTGCGGCGCATCGCCCCTGGCAACAGCGCTGCCTCCAATAAAATTTGAAACCCGTTGCACACGCCAAGAATCGGCTTCCCTTCTTCCGCCGCTTTTTGGATCGCTTTCATCACATTCGAAAATCGAGCAATCGCTCCGGAACGAAGATAGTCACCGTACGAAAAACCACCCGGCAACAAAATCGCATCAAATTCATCAAGGGTGTCAGCCGTATGCCATACGTATTCGACCTCTTCCCCTAACTCATCTTTAATCGCATGATACATATCGACATCGCAGTTAGAACCTGGGAAAACAATGACCGCAAATTTCACTGGACGACTACCTCCTCGATGTCGTAGCGGTAGTCTTCGATGACTGTATTCGCTAATAGCTTTTCGCACATTTCGCGAACGAGCTCTTCAACGTCCCGATCGTTTTTTTCGATAACAAGTTCCATAAACTTGCCGATTCGAACGTCCTGCACTTCATGGTAAGATAAGCTGTGCAGCGCTCCTTTCACCGCTGTTCCTTGCGGATCTAATACATTTTCTCGCAACGTGACATATACTTTTACTTTATACATATGATTTAGCCTCCCAATCTCTGTAAAATAATTTCGTATGCGTCGGTTAAACTTCCTAAATCTCGGCGGAATACATCTTTATCGAATTTTTCATTCGTTTCCATATCCCATAACCGGCACGTATCTGGGGAAATTTCATCCGCTAATACAATGGTTCCTTCTGCGTCGAAACCAAACTCAAGCTTAAAATCAATCAAGCGGACATGACAGTTTTGAAAATGTTGGGTGAGGATCTCATTGACCTTTAAAGCATACGCCTTCAAAACAGCAATTTGTTCTGAAGTAGCAAGCTTTAAAATGGCAATGTGGTCTTCCAACAAAAGAGGGTCGCCAAGTTCATCATTTTTGTAATAAAACTCAATCAACGGTTTTTCCAGGCTCGTCCCTTCGGCGATGCCAAGCCGCTTCGCAAGACTTCCAGCGACATAGTTGCGGACAACAACTTCAAGAGGAATAATCGTTACTTTTTTTACAAGCTGTTCTGTTTCAGATATTTTTCGAATAAAATGATTATCAATGCTGGCGCTATGGAGTTTAGAAAATAATAAGCTTGTAATCTCATTGTTTAAACGGCCTTTTCCAGCGATGGTCGCCTTTTTTTCTCCGTTAAACGCCGTAGCGCTATCTTTATATTCAATCCAAAGCACATTGTCGTCATCCGTTTTATACACTTTTTTCGCTTTTCCTTCATAAAGCAGTTCTAATTTTTTGACCATACGAAAGGCCTCCCAGACAGAATATTAGAAATTTTCCTTTTGTAACATAGGTAAGGAAGCCCTTACCTATGCCTTTTTACAACCCTAACCGTTCAAAAATCGTATCGACATGTTTCAAGTGGTAATGATAATCAAAGCAATCATCGATTTGTTCTTTTGTTAGGCGGCTCGTAATCGCTTCGTCTGCTTCAATTAACGAGCGGAACGGAACTTGCGTTTCCCACGCTTCCATCGCTTTCGGTTGCACTAAATCATACGCTTCTTCGCGCGTCATTCCGGTGTCGATGAGCGCAAGCAACACGCGTTGCGAATAAATTAGGCCGAGCGTGCGATCCATATTCCGTTTCATGTTTTCTGGGAATACCGTCAAGTTTTTCACGATGTTCGCAAAACGATTTAACATGTAATTTAATGCAATCGTCGCATCCGGCAAAATAATGCGTTCCGCTGACGAATGGGAAATATCCCGCTCATGCCATAGTGGCACGTTTTCATATGCCGTCAACATATATCCGCGGATCACCCGTGCCATTCCTGTCATATTTTCAGAGCCGATCGGATTGCGTTTATGCGGCATCGCTGATGAACCTTTTTGGCCTTTAGCGAAAAACTCCTCGACTTCTCGCGTTTCACTTTTTTGTAGCCCACGAATTTCTACCGCAAATTTCTCAATGGAAGTCGCAATAAGCGCCAATGTCGCCATATAATGAGCATGGCGGTCACGTTGTAGCGTTTGCGTCGAAATCGGCGCCGGCTCTAATCCAAGTTTTTCGCATACGTATTTTTCGACAAACGGATCAATGTTTGCATACGTTCCGACTGCACCGGAAATTTTCCCGACACGCACCGTTTCCGCTGCTTGCTTGAAGCGCTCTAAGTTTCGTTGCATTTCCGCGTACCAAAGCGCCAGTTTCAAGCCAAACGTCGTCGGTTCCGCGTGAACGCCGTGCGTACGCCCCATCATCACCGTGTATTTATGCTCTTGTGCCTTTTCCTTTAATACTTGGATAAAGTGTTCGAGATCGCGTAATAAAATTTCATTTGCTTGTTTTAATAAATACGACAACGCCGTATCGACGACATCCGTCGATGTTAAACCGTAATGCACCCATTTTCGCTCTTCGCCGAGCGTTTCCGAAACGGCGCGAGTAAATGCAACCACATCGTGACGCGTTTCTTCTTCTATTTCTTTAATTCGTTGAATGTCAAACGAAGCATGTTGCCGGATTTTCTCGACATCTTCTTTTGGGATGACACCGAGTTCCGCCCACGCCTCACACGCTAAAATCTCCACTTCTAGCCACGCTTTGAAGCGATTTTCTTCCGTCCAAATTGCTCCCATTTCCGGTCTAGTGTACCGTTCAATCATTGTGATCCTCCTTCTTTTTCGTTCCAAATGTGCAAGGCGTCAATCGCTTGCAATGCTTCCTCCACCGTTTCAGCAAGCACCGTGACATGGCCCATTTTCCGCTTTTTCTTCGCCTCTTTTTTGCCGTATAAATGAAGATGCACGTTTTGGAATTTCGGAATGTTGTCAATGACCGACTGCACATGCTCGCCTAAAATATTGACCATTACTGCCGGCGTCAACAATTTCGTGCTTCCTAACGGCCAATTGCAGATGGCACGAACGTGTTGCTGAAATTGAGACGTTGCACAAGCATTAATTGTATAATGACCGGAGTTGTGCGGTCTAGGGGCAAGTTCGTTAATATAAATATCTCCTTCTTTTGTTAAAAACATTTCGACCGCCAACGTGCCGACGAGTTCAAAGTGCTGCGCCAACGTTTTAGCGTAGGAAACTGCTTTTTCTTTCGCCGCTACCGACGTGCGAGCCGGAACAATCGTTTGATGTAAAATATTGTCCACATGAATATTTTCCCCCGCCGGGAAAACACTCATCTCACCTAATCCGTTTCTTACGACAATCACAGAAATTTCTTTTTCAAAGGAAAGCCAACTTTCTAATACACAAGCACCGGCTTGCAATAGCAGGGACGCTTTCTCTATGTCTTCTTGGCAACGAATGACCGCTTGTCCTTTCCCGTCGTATCCGCCGCGGCACGTTTTCAACACACACGGAATTCCAAGCTGCTCAACCCCTGCCTGTAATTGTTCAGCCGAACGGATCTCTAAATAAGGCGCGACAGGGAGTCCCGCGTCTGTAATCGCCTTTTTTTCAGCCGCCCGATCTTGCGTAATAGCTAACAGCCGGCTGCCTTGCGGAACATATGCGTGTTGGACTAACCAGTCAAGCGCAGAAGCATCAATGTTTTCAAACTCGTACGTAATGACATCGCTGACGCCCGCTAATGTTTTGATCGCTTCAATATCGCTATATTCCCCTATAATTTCCGTATCCGCTACTTGGCCGCAAGGGGAGTCAGGCACAGGATCAAGCACCGCCACCCGAAATCCCATTTCTTTTGCCGAAATCGCCATCATTCTGCCGAGTTGGCCGCCTCCGATAATGCCGATCGTCTGCCCTGGAATGATTGTTCGTTTATTCAAGATCATCACTGCTTTCTAATACGTCTTGACGAATGCGCTCTCTTCGCTTTTTCAACGCTTCCATATATTTCAGTTCATACGTCCCAAGAATGGAAGCCGCTAAAAGCCCAGCATTCGTAGCGCCAGCTTTCCCAATTGCTACCGTTGCCACCGGTACACCGCCCGGCATTTGCACGATAGATAAAAGCGAATCCAATCCGTTCAACGCTTTAGACTGCACTGGAACCCCTATCACCGGAAGCGTCGTTTTCGCCGCCACCATCCCCGGCAAGTGCGCAGCTCCTCCCGCACCGGCAATAATGACTTTGATCCCTCTTTTTTCTGCTGTTTCGGCATATTCAAACATATAATCAGGCGTCCGATGAGCGGAAACCACTTTTTTCTCAAATGGTATTTCTAGCTCTTCCAATATATCGCACGCATATTTCATCGTATCCCAATCCGATTGACTTCCCATAATGACACCAACAAGTGGCTGCATCCATTTCACCTCATTATTTCACCATAATAAAAACCCAGAACAAGCGTTCCTCTCCCAAGGGAAAGCATCGTTCTGGGCATAACTCGGCCATAGAAAGGCAAAAAAGCCGTTCCGATCCTTTCCCTCATAGTCCAATAATTTACGGTTATTGGGTAGAAACTTTTGGGCCATATTCCCAAGATTATATGAGGGAATGCTATGAAGTTACCACTATCTTATCAATGTTTTTGTTAAAATGTCAACATAGAATCGAACATTTAATAAAAAATAAAAAATAATGTTCGGATTTTCTGCATTTCACCAATTGCCATTTTCCACATATGATAAAATAGCGTAGCTGTTTCGTGCCAATACCAATTGGAAAGAAGGGGGAGGAAGATGAAAACAAACCCATTTGGCTCATTTCCTGACTGGACAAAACAGTGGGAACATTTTTTTCAACATGATTTTTGGGAGAATTTTCAACCTTTTTTCCAAAACAATCAAAAATCGACTAGCAGTTCTGGTGTCAACATATATAAAAAAGAGAACGAGTTGTTAATCGTCGTTTGTTTACCGGGATTAGAAAGCTTGGAACACGTCGAGCTATATACGTATTATAAAACATTGGAAATTAAAGCAACCATTAATTTACAATTTGAAGGATTTGAACTAGTAGAGGAAGGAATTTTTCAAGGAACATGGGAAAGGACGATCCCACTGCCATTCACTGTTAAAGAAGAACGAATTGAGGCCACCTACCATCACGGATTGCTCATCATTCATCTTCACCGGTTAATTCCAGAGGAGCGAAAAAAGCGGATTGAAATCAAAAGGATAGAATAAGAAAGCGGCTAACCTTTACACGTAGGCTAGCCGCTTTTCTTTTTTGCACCTTTTTCCGCCGGTGCTTTTTTATGGGGGAGAGGATTTTAATGGCGTTAATAAAAACGCAAAATTAACTGGACAAAAAAAGTTAGAGACCGGTTCACCGCTCTCTAACCGTTGTC
>NZ_JAPSMC010000031.1 GCF_026847645.1 Anoxybacillus sp. J5B_2022 | reverse complement strand
CGAATCGGGAAATCTTTCATCACATTCACCTACTTGATGAAGAGTCGTCAACGTCGTTTTCCCTTATCGTATCAACGGTTTGCATCCATTGTAAAGATGTTTTGTCACGGATTCAGGTTCTAAATAGTTTACATAATATATATTATTGTCGTGTGAAAAATAATGCAATTATGTTAGAACAAAAAACCCATAGCCCCTCCCGCTATGGATCGACTCTATTCACAAAACTTCAGGCGGGCTTTCACTCCTACATCTTCACCTAGGGCGATGGCTGCCTGTTCCACTGAACGCTTTGTGTGATTTTTATCTATTACGCCGGTATTGTCAAGCATTCATGACACCCCAAGCCATGCATACATAAGGAAAAAAACAAAAATCATTGTCAACATCGTACCTAACACGGTTTCATTATGAATGTCTCGACCTTGGTGCAGTTTTTTCAACAACAACACAACATTGAGAAACCATAGCCCTGAGACGAGAGGCAAGACGACCAAATGGAGATAAATCATACATTCACTTCCTTTTCTTCCATTATATCAGCGATACAAAAAGACAGGAGCTATTTTACTTCTGCCGTTATCCTTTAAACAAGCTCCAACACCACGCTTCCTTTTAGGGCAAGCGCTTCGCCATCGCGTAAAAGCGGTTCGTTTTTCATAAGCGACACGCCGTAGAAAGGAATCATTTTTCTAACATTTGTACACAATAAACATTTTGTTCTTCTCCTTTTCATCATCCGTAATCGTGTTAATATACATGTTGGATGAGTTGCTGTAGCCTAGTCCTGGGCTCGAAAAAGGAGCGCCACCGACCAATCCAATTTGCGTTCCGTCTTTATTTTGGACATGGTATAGCCCGCCTTCGATTTTGCGCGTAGTAACCGATTTTATTTTCGCTTTTTGTTTCAACCATTTCGCAAACTCTTTTGCTATGTATGCTTGGTTTAGCTCTGCTTTATATGTTTGCTCTTCTTCCACACCGTACAACAATGTTTCGTTTTTTGCGATTTTTTCGTTCGCTAAATGATCCCCTCTCACGAAGGCTGGTTCCGTAAAAATGAAACGAAACTCTTCGATTTGTGAAAGCTCCTTTTTTAACTCTACAAAAGCATATAACGTGAAATGAGCTGCCGCAACAGAAAGTTTGCTCCCTTTTTGCATATGCTTTTTGAGCACATCCCCTACTAAACCACGTTGTTTGTTATCAATCATTCCTTTGGACATGTCACATCGGAACTCCTTATTTGTTAGTTACAAAACCTATTTCGACATGATTTTATTGTACCAAAATAAAGATGGTAGAAACTGTCGAAATTAGTCGAAAACGTGCGTCAATACGAGAAAAATAAAAAGCAATCCCCCTCCCTCACTGCCAAGGAAGGGGGCATTTCATCAATAAAAACAAAAGGAGCGACACGATGCCGCTCCCCTTCTTGACCTGTCATCCATATGAACGACAGCGTTTATTCTGCACGTGATTATACAACAAAAATATGACGTGTCAAGACACATTTTCACACCATCATTGTAACGTCGCCAATTGCATAGTGGTAAAACAAAAAGCACTAGGCTTCCCTAGTGCTCTACTGCTAGCAACCTGTTTGTTTATCTTCTTTACAACATTCGTCTTTCTCTTCACAACACGCTTCTTCCTCTTCGCAGCAATCCTCTTTTTCCTCACAGCACGGCTCGTCTTTAACCTCGATAATTTGCACATCGCAACAACCTTTTTCTTTTTGTGTAAATAATTTTTTGAACATATGAATCTCCTCCATTTAGATGATGTAAAACAAAAAGCCGGATAACGTGGCCATCGAAATGACCGAGGCGATGAACGCCCAGACGAGTTTCTTTTGAAAAATGCTGTGCAGTAGCGTAATTTCTGGTAAACTTGCGCCCGCGGAGCTAATCATAAGCGCCATGACTGGCCCAAGCGCCATTCCTTTCGCAACGAGCATTTGCGAAATCGGAATCATCGTCGCTAGGCGAATGTAAAGCGGAATGCCTACAATTGCCGCAAGCGGAACAAGCCACCACGTATCACCTCCCATATATGTCGCAATCCATTCGGTTGGTATGACGCCATGAATGAATGCGCCAATGCCAGCTCCGATGAATAAGTATGGATACACCGTTTTCATGAGATGAAGTGTCTCCTGCCACGCTTCTTGCATCGTCCGTTTTTTGCCGATGGCAACGTTTCCTTTCACGATCACGCGTTTGACTGCCTTTTCAAACCCGAGTGATTCGAGTGTAAAGCCGATTACAATTGAAAATACCGTCGTCAACAGCGTATAGGCGGCTGCTACTTTGACACCGAGTAACGCGGTCATTAACGTTAAAATCGTTGGGTCTAGTACAGGTGAAGCGAATAAAAAGATCATGACCAGCCCGAAGCGGATGTTTTTGTTTAACAATGAAACAACAATCGGAATGGTTGAGCACGAACAAAATGGGGTCACAAAGGCAAATAGTACCGCAATCATTGCCCCGATAAACGGATGGCGTTCTGCCAACAGCTGTTGCATGCGCTCGTACGGAATGTATCCTTCGAAAAAGTTAATGACAAACGAAATCGCTAAAAAAAGTGCCGTCAGCTCCAATACTAAAAAGAAAAATGACTGTATCGTTTCCAAATAAGCTCTCCCCTTTTATTTGCATCATGCAAGTATTTATTCAAGCAATAGGCAAGATTCCTCTTGCCTTAAAACAGCGGTTTGCAACAAACACTTGATTTTGCCATACATTCATTCAATAAGCGAATGGAGTGAAGGACGGTTTCGCGCTCAAACTCGCTCATATGCGAAAATACTTCTCCTAAATATTCGTTCACTTCCGCGTCAATTTTCGCTGTGACGTATTTTCCTTCCGGCGTTAACGATAAAATATAGACGCGGCGGTCTTGTGGATACGGTGTTTTTTTCACTAAGTTCATTTTGACAAGCGTTTGAATTTGCCGGCTGAATGTTGTAATATCCATCGCTATTGCATCAGCCACTTGTTGCATCGACGGCTCGTTCATGCGGTCGATTTCGTATAAAATATGGCTTTGCACAAGCGATAGTTCAATCCCGCCAACGGCGCAGCAGTTGCGGTCTAACAACCCAAGCCGTTTCGTCATCGTGTGGAATAGTTCGCGAACATTTTCCATTTTCTCACCTCTTGCTTTTATTATAGCTTATTATTTGCATTTTGCAACTAAAAAAAGAAAAATTTTTTTCTCGCAAGGAAAACGGCTACACTGTCACGAAATGATGGAGTAGCACAAGAAAATGGAGGGATATTACATGGAAGAGCTAATTTTACGCCATATGGAAACAGTCCGCGGGATTACGGAAAAAACGATCGAAAAAATGCCGGAAGCGATTGCGGATATCGTTCCACCGGGTTTTG
The DNA here is from genome assembly GCF_026847645.1 of Anoxybacillus sp. J5B_2022. Taxonomy (GTDB): domain Bacteria; phylum Bacillota; class Bacilli; order Bacillales; family Anoxybacillaceae; genus Anoxybacteroides. The sequence goes on along the minus strand of NZ_JAPSMC010000031.1, from coordinate 31,847 downwards.
CGAACAATATTCGCTGGAATTTTGGCCACATCGCATTTGTTCAAGAAAGGCTCGTATTTGGCATTCTTGGGGAGAAGATGAGCCTGCCGCCAGCGTATGAAACGTTTTTTGCGCCTGGTACCAAGCCGGAAGAATGGCAAGGAACACCGCCGACGTTAGCGGAAATAGCGGAAGTGTTAAAGGAGCAAAAGAAAAGGATTGCGCAATTTATTCCTGGACGTTGGCATGACAAGCTCCCGACGCCATTTACCAATCGCGCAGGCATTACGCTTTATACGGCCGGAGAAGCGCTATTGTTTAGCTTTTACCACGAGGCTTTGCATATCGAAACGATTAAACGAATTTATCGTGCCCTATAACTTTTGGTAATTATTCATTATTTTCAAAATAATGATAAAAATGTGATATAGCCCACAGCCCCCCCTCTTTCGTTGTCTGTTATTATGTAGGTGACGGATGGACGAGAGGGAGATGTTGTGGGAGGAAAAGTTTTCGCGTTTCTTACGTTAGTTATCGCTTATTTGTTAATTGTATTTGGAGGGTATGTCGCTTCTTCCGAATCTGGCATGGGCTGTGGGCCGGACTGGCCATTATGTAACGGAGTAATCGTTCCAGTGTTGCAAGGAGCGACGTTAGTGGAGTATGCGCATCGTGTCATTGGTGCGGTGTTAGCAGGAATGACAGTCATTTTGTTTGTTTACGTGTACAAACAATCTAACCGCACGATCCGCGCGGTTGCTTTCTGGATGATCGTGCTCATGATTGTCCAAGTGCTGCTAGGGGCAGTTGTCGTTATTTTTGATCTTCCAGCGGTTGTTGTGTCGATCCATTTAGTGATTGCGATTGCTTTTTTTTGTTGTATTCTTTGGATTTGGCATTTTTTTTCGTGGCGCTGGACGTCATTCAACAATGAAAAAAAATATCCCGCTATGTTCCACTTAATGTTTCTTCTTTTTTTGCTTACGTTGACGTTTGCGCTCGGCGCTTATGTGAAACACGAGCATTACGGCTTGGCGTGTAGCTGGCTTGATTGCCGCGATACGTTGTTTCCGACCAACCGCGTACAGCTTTGGCAAACACTTCATCGGCTAGTAGCCGCAGTGGTTGGTGGATACGTGATCGTGCTTGCTTTTTTGTCTAGAAAATGGGAAACATCTGTAAAGATGCGCCTATTTTTCGCAGGGGGAGTCGTTGCTACTCAACTCGCCATTGGCGTATGGACGATTGTGACAAGCATCTCGATTCCATGGGCAGTACTCCATCTGGCAGTGGCGACACTTCTAGTTTCTCTTCTCTTTGACACATGGCTTTATATCAAGACAAACTAAAGCTGGTTCGTAGTAGGCCAGCTTTTCATGTTAAGTGACGGGAAAATAAAGCTCTATTTTTTGGTTTTGCTCAGTGCTATATAGCTGAAAATACCCGGAAAAATCGGGCAAGATGCGGCTATGCGGGTATTGTTGCAGAGAAACAATAAAGCACGGCTTTCCGTCTTTGAAAAAAGTTAAGTCGACCGCTGACCGTTCAATCGTGTCAAAGAAAAAGCCGTCGCGTGCCACGAGTTCATCGTCTTCATACGTATTGATGATCACTTGCCGGTTCTTGTATGTCGTTAAAAGAGACAATACCCCCACGTTTCTTTCCTCCTATATCGGCCAAAATAAATGGATGAGAAACAAACACGCAAACAGCATGGCGCTGATAAGATGAAACTTTCTTCTAAACCGAGACGCTTTGCGATGGCGAAGAAATCCAGCAAGTAGTGTGATAGTTAGTAAACAGACACTCCCGTAACCAGTGACTATTTTCGGATGGATAAACCCGATGGTCGCTCCTAACTTCCATGCCATAATGGCTCCGTGAAATAAAATCATGCTCGTACCAGCTAACGCGAATGGAATATGTGCTTTCATCATGCTTCTTGCTAGTTTGCTTAACGTGACTTTCACACTCCGCACTTTCGATTTGCGGATGACAAGAAAAATAAAGTACATATTGACGTTAATAAAAAACACAAGGATGGCGAATTGTGCGAACCATTTTCCTGCTAGTACAGTCGTGGAGTCATGTGGGCGAAACACCCAAATAACAAGAAGCGAACTAATAAGAAGCAAACTGTTGACGGCAAGCCAAACGTAATATGCCATGTTTTTTCCTCCACCGGTATTAAATCATAAAATAGCCGCTGCTGTAGTGCGCCTCGTCACACCCCGATTAAGCGAATCCACATTTGTTGCTCGAGGAGAAAGTGCGTGATGGCGGTAAAACCAAGCCTAGCGATTAAGCCGTAAAGCGCATCAGCCGTAGCGGCACCTAAGCCAGAGGCAAATCCGGCCAATCTTCCGTGCGCGAGCGTCCTGTTGATGCACAACAACCCGATCGGTCCGACCGGAGCTGCAACCGACAAACCAATAAGCATGCCTTTTACGAAATCCAAGTGTTTCTTCCTTTCTACTCGCGAAAAAGTGTTTCGATATCCATCGAAAATGTTACATCACAACAGCAATCGGTTGTGACTTTGATTATAGCCCGACTAAAATGAGCTGTAACCCCTCTTCCGTTTCTTCGACGTCAAGCGTCACGTTTTCTAGCATAACGAGCGCCTGCTCGTCCATTGCCACTTGAATGCCGTTAATGACTTCGATCCGATCCGTTGCTTCTGGAGCGTCAAGCGACAACGCTACTGACGAATTGTCGTCCGCTGTCGAAAAACGAATCCCTTCTTTCCCGTATTCGTTTAATATCTCTTCCAATGCATATTTCGCTTCGTTTGTGATAACCATTTTAACATTCTCCTTCATTTTTTTCGTTCGTGTCTGTTTCTACATACTGCTGAAGCATCGCCAGTTTGTTTTCCCAAAATCGCTCGTAAAAGGCGAGCCATTGTTTTAGTTCGAGCAACGGATTCGGATCAAGGCGATACCGCGTTTCGCGACCGATTTTTTGCTCTTGGACAAGCCCTGCTTCTGCTAAAATGCGCAAATGTTTCGAAACAGCTGTCCGGCTAATCGGAAATTGGTTACTGATGGCAGTCACCGACCATTCCTTTTCCGCTAATAATTGCAGTAGCTTGCGCCGTGTAGGATCAGCGATGGCGTGAAACACGTCATGCTTTGGCGATACAGCAGCCATTTTATCCCTCGACGTAAGCGCCTAACGACTGGACGAGTTTTTTCCATCCTTGATCCATCCGGTCGCGCACTACCGTATGGGCTTCGCCAAATTCCGTGACTTGTTCGCTATCCCATCCGGAATGAATGAGCGTAAATTCGGTTTGTTCTCCCTTTTCTTTCAGCTCAAACGTAATCGTCCAATCTTTTCCCCACCGAAACGAAAGGCGGTGCGGCGGGTCGACTTCCGTAACTTGGCAAGGCGACATGCCAAATGGACCGGCGTTTAAATGAAATGAATGCCCGACAACTGGTTGAAAATCGTTCGGCATAAACCATGCAGCTAGCCCTTCGGACGTCGCTACTGCTTCCCACACTTTTTGAATCGGCGCTTGAAATACAGCGGTTTGGCAAATATTCGGTAACATCATGTGCTGTCTCTCCTTTCGTAACCAAATGGTTTCCTTTTTTATTATACGAAACCTTTTGGTTTCATGTCAACATAAAGCGGCGTTCGATCGGAAAATCAAGCATCCCCTGCTCGTTCAGCCATTCGAAAAGACAACGAATAAACATTTTTGCTGCTGGAGAAAGATGCGAAAACGACGTTGCCGCAATGCCGATTGTCCGATAATGGTCTCCTTCTATCTCAATTAAGCGAATGTGTTCCGGTGGGCGATATATTGCCATTTTCGGCAAGATGCTAATGCCAAGTCCGCACTCGACCATTGCCATAATCGCTTGCTCTTCGACGATTTCGTATTGAATGTTCGGTGTAATGCGGTTTTCTTTTAAGATGCGCCGCACGTCGTGGTCGTTTCCCCATTTCGGCATAATAAACGCTTCTCGTTCAATTTGCGAAAGGGTGACCGTTTGCTGATGGGAAAACGGATGATTCGTTGGCACGACGCAAACGATTGGGTCTTTTTTGAGCGGGATTGTGTCAAGTGCTTTCGAAGCGGATAACGATAAAAAACCGAAATCTACGATGCCATTTACAATCCAATGATGAATCTCATCGTAGTCTCCTTCAAACCATTTCATGTGGATGGAAGGATGGGCCGCACGAAACGTTTGAATCATCGGTGGCAGCCATTGAGAAGATACGCTCGTAAACGTTCCAATGCGAACCGTCCCCCATTCTAAGCCGTTAATCGCGGCAACTTGTTGTTTTAGTTGGTCGTGCCAATGCAATACTTCGCGAACGTATTTCAACATATGCGCCCCGTTACTTGTTAATCGTACGCCAGAGCGATCTCGTTGCAATAACGAAAATCCCCACTCTGCTTCTAAACTTGCTAACGCATGGCTAACGGCTGATTGTGTCAAGCCGAGCGCTTCTGCCGCTTTCGATACACTGCCTACTTCGACTACCTTCTCGAACACTTCGAGTTTGGTGAGCGACATCTTCTTCTCCCCTTTTATATGAATTTTTTTCATACAATAGATGATAAACATTCATTTTTCTTATTTTAATCATCCATGTATACTATTTTACAACGAATCTAATGAAAGGACGATTTTGGCATGAGTCAAGCAAAAGCGAACGGAATGCTCGCCATCGTTACGATTTTTTGGGGAGCGTCGTATTTATTTATGAAAATGGGGCTTTCTTCCCTTCCGCCGTTTTATTTTATCGCTTTGCGATTTTTACTTGCGTTTTTCATAGCGGGAGCGGTTTTTTATCAACGGCTATGGCGTGTAGACCGCCGAACGATTCGGCATGCGTTTTTATTAGGAACGCTGTTATTTCTCGTTTTTGCGTTCGTCATGATTGGCGTCCAATCGACGACGACTTCCCACGCGGGCTTTTTAGTGAGCTTAACGGTCATTTTCGTTCCTCTTTTTTCTGCGCTGTTTTTAAAGCAAAAACTTGCCCGGCAAGTTGTCATTGGCGTATGCCTAGCCATGATCGGCATTGCCCTTTTAACAATAAAAGGCGGTTTCGTGGTAAAACAAGGCGATGTGTTATGTATATTAGCCGCTGTCTGCTATGCGATGCATATTGTTGTCACCGGTCAATTGACCAAGCATTCCGATTCTATCGCACTTGGCATTTTACAGCTCGGTGCTTGCGGATTCATTAGCTTAGTTGTTTCGCTTTCGTTCGAGTCCCCGACATCTCCGACACCGAGTGCATGGATAGCTATTTTTGCGTTAGGCATTTTGTGCAGCGCGATTGGGTTTGTCGTACAAACGGTCGCGCAAAAATATACAACCGCCGCCCATGCTGGACTTATTTTTTCGCTTGAGCCCGTATTCGCGGCGCTATTTGGTTATCTATTTTTAGGAGAGGTGTTGCCGCTGAAAGGGTACATCGGTGCCGCGCTTGTGCTTATAGGGATTTTATACGCAGAACTGCCGCGAAAAGAATTCCCTCTCAAAGAAAAGAGGGAATTTAGTCGACAGAGCGGATAATCTCGACCAAATGATGCACAATTTTTGCCGTTAAGCCCCAAATGACGTTGTTTTCGTATTCATAAAAATACTCATCGATTTGCCGCGGACGCCAGCGGTAGTTTTTCCCACCAGGAATTTTAGCAAACGGAAAGTTCGGCTCCGGTTGCGCTTGAAAATGGACGTGATATACGTCCGGTTCGGTTTGCAGGAAAAACGTAAGCGGGACGGTAAACGTCGCCGCTACTTCTTCTTCGTTTGGCTGAATTTGCTCCGGATGAGCTAAACGCGCCACAAACGGATACACGATCATGCCAAACGGGGAAATGAGATAATCCAAAGGGAACACGTCCGAAATTACCGTTTCTTGTATTCCTAATTCTTCACATGTTTCCCGAATCGCAGCGGCTTGGGCGTCTGCATCGCTTGCGTCGATTTTTCCGCCAGGAAAACAAATTTCGCCCGGCTGTCTTCGTAATTGTAGGGAACGAACCTCAAATAACAGATGCATTTCCCCGTTTTTTTCTACCAAGGGCACAAGCACGGCATACTTTGTAAATGTCGTCATCCCAATCGGGGAAGGGGTTCGATTCCGCAATTTTTCCCATAATTGTTTCATACCATCTCCCTTTCTAGTACACATCGCGAGTCATGAAAACGAAAAACGAAACAATAAGCGCCGCCAATCCCCAAACAGCCAAAACAGCCATCGAAAACCCGAGCGTCATTCCAGCAATTGGTGGTGCTGTTCCGCTAATGTAATCCGTTAAGCGAAGATTGACCATAAATAAATATTTCGCTGACTCCCAAGAAGATACCATATTCGATAAAATCGCTCCAGAAATAAGCGCGGCTAACATAATTCCCATGACAGCAGCCGTACTCCGCATGATAACCGACAACATAAACGTCAACGTTCCAACGACGAGCGCTACAAACCAAGCGAGCCCAAGTTCAATAAGCAAATATTTCCATTGCGGAAGCATATGAACGTTTGCCGTATTTAATTCTTCACCATGGACCGCAAATCCTGTTAATAAAGGCAAATTCCAGCCGCCATATCCAAATACGGCACCGGAAATCAAATAAGAAAGCACGGCGAGCGACAGCATAATAAATGAAACCGATAACACCATCGCGATATATTTACTAAGCAATATTTTCCACCGTTTCACCGGTCGCGTCAGCAGCAACTTCATCGTTCCTCCGCTTGCTTCGGACGATACTAAATCCGCCACCACCACCATCACCATCAATGGAACAAACAACTCAATCGAATTTTCCACAAACATCCTCATAAATGTCGGAGCGCCCGGAGCGGACGGATTAATGTCGTGATCTAAATAGTATTGTTGTTGCTGGAGGCGAATTTGTAAAAATTTGCGCCATTCTTCCGAAATGCCGCTCGAATTGAGCCGGTTTTGCGTATCGATGATTTGCTGCTGCAGCTGCGTGCGCCAATCATTCGTTCCGAGCCGCTTTTGCACTTCTTGGACGTGTTTGAATTGCGCATAGGTAAACAGCCCGACAAGGACGGCGATGATGGCTGCGATAATGAAAAGCCGCTTTTTGCGGACAATTTTCAACATTTCGTTGTAGACGAGATTAATCAATCGTTTCCCCTCCTGTCAGCTCAATAAATAAATCTTCTAGCGTTGGTAGTTTCGGCTGGATTTCGCTGACGTGGATGCCGGCTTGCACAAGTTTTTCGTTCCAAGCGGCTAATTGATTGGCTTCGTAAAATGTGACGATCATCCCGTCTTTTTCGCCGAGTACTGCCGTTTGTTCCGCTAATATCACTTTTGCCCGCTCAATCGGTGTTGCTTTCCAATACACGCGAGCTTGTTCTTTTAACAGCTGTTCTACATCATCAATCCGGATAATTTCCCCTTTCGACATAATCGCCACTCGGTCGCACATGAGCTGAATTTCGCTTAATAAATGGGAAGATACGAGCACGCTTAATTTTTCTTTCTCTGCTAAAAATCGAATAAATTCCCGCATTTCGCGAATGCCGACCGGATCTAAGCCATTCGTCGGTTCGTCTAAAATCAATACTTTCGGATGGCCTAATAGCGCTTGGGCGATGCCAAGCCGCTGGCGCATTCCTAACGAATACGTACGGACACGGTCGTGAATGCGGTTTTGCAGCCCTACTAATGTAACAACCTCGTGGAGCCGTTCTTTTGGCAGATCGGGAAGCATGCGCGCAAAATGTTCAAGATTTTCCCATCCACTCAAATAAGGATACAGCTCTGGATTTTCAACAATGCAGCCAATATGGCGAATGGCTTGCGAAAATTGGCGGTGCAGGTCATAGCCACAAATCGAAATCCGGCCAGCTGTCGGCTTAATTAATCCGACTAGCATGCGAATCGTTGTTGTTTTCCCTGCACCGTTAGGGCCTAAAAAGCCGAACACTTCCCCTTCGCGCAAAGTGAAAGACAACCCTTTAATGATCTCTTTTTTCCCTATCCTTTTTCGTAAATTTTGCACGACTAATGTATCGGTCATTTTTCTCCCCCTTTCGTGAACGTAATGAGCGAGGCTACTCGTTCACCGATGAGCTTGTACCCTTCTTTGTTCGGATGAAATTGGTCACTGTATAAGTATTCATTTACATGCAGTTCGAATAAATCGTACGTTGGCACTGCAATGATATTAGGATAGCGTGCCGCTACTTCTGCTGAATCATAATTCCACTGGCGCACGATCTCCGACGTTGTTTTCCCATTGTTTAGCTGCTTAAACGGGTTGTAAAGACTAATATAAAAAACAACCGCATGCGGATTGACCGCCCGAATTGTTCGGAAAATCGTTTCTAAATTGCGCAAATACATTGCTTTCGTCTGCTGGATGCGAGCAAACGAAAGGTTTCGTAGCGCTTCTCCCCCTTGAAACAAATCGTTTCCGCCGATGGTCATAAACACAAAGTCCGCTTGTTTTAGCTGGCGCTCGACTTCAGGTTGCCGGAGTTGTTGGACAAGTTCCGCAGACCGCAGCCCTTTAATCGCTAAATTTGTGAGTTGGAGCGGTTGCTTCGTTTTTGTTCGCAATTCGTCGACGAGATAACCGACATAGCCTTTCCCTGTTTCATCGCCCGTGCCGCGCGTTAACGAATCGCCAAGCGCCACAAGATGAAGCGTACGGTCGTTTGTTTTCGCCTCGGTTGCTACTTTCGGCGGAAGCGGCGTTGCTTGATGAAAAAACTGATCTTGGACCATTACTCCAAGTCCCAAAATCCATAGTCCGCTCGCGAGAATTGACAACACGGTGATGATTTTAACACTATTGATCTTCACGCAATCACCCTTTCTTAAACCAGCTGCTAGTTTTATGATACAATACGTTTCCATTATAATCATAATCATACGCCATGAAAAAAAGCGGCGCAGACCGCAACCGCTTTCATTTTGCTTCTTGCTTTTGGAAATAATCGACCATTCCCATCGCACAAACGCTTAAATCGAGGTGAAGGATTTGGTAAACATCGGAATTGCGTGGCACTTGACGTTCATCTAAATACGATTGCACGAGCTCGATAAAGCCTTTAGCTACCGCTTTTGCTTTGTCTTCGAACGAGAGAAGCGGCTGTTCCTCCATGACCCGATCGCCTACTTCCACAAATTTCGGCAGCCAACCACGCAACTGTTCCAATACAACATGCGGGCGTTCCGACATGCCGAAATGACCGAAGTAAATCCGCGATGGATTCAACTCCTCGAGCCGCTTCGCTGAATGAAGCATCGCTTCTGGGTTAAATTGGCTTGGCGAGGTAGACGGAAGATATAATTCTACCCCATACGCAAGTAGTTGTGGATAATAGACACCAATCGTATCGCCTGTAAATATGCCGTTGCTTTTCGAATCGTAAATAGAAAAATGATGGTTCGCATGCCCTGGCGTATCGAAAAAGGTGAGTGTGCGCTCGTTGCTAAGTGTTAACGTATCTCCGTCTTCCATTGTAACGAGCCGGTCTTCTGGAATCGAAACAATCGGATCGAACAGTTCATCAAATTTTTCGCCATATACCGCTTTTGCTCCTTGAATCAACCGGGAAGGATCAGCTAAATGCCGCTTTCCTTTCGGATGGACGATGACGCGGGCGTTCGGGCATTTTTCAAGGAGTAATCCCGCCCCGCCGGCATGGTCTAAATGAATATGGGTGACAATAATGTTTTGAATGTCCGCCGGATTTAGCCCTAATGCTTCCAATCCGTTTAACAAATACGGAATCGATGGACTAGCACTCGTTTCAATAATCGTCAGTTCTTTTTCATGAAGTACATATGTACCGGTGCGCTGGGCCGTCTTTAAATCAAACACGTCAATCAACGAAATGCCATAACCTAAATCTACCGGTTTACTCATTATACACTCCCCTATCGTAAAGTTGTTTTCTAGTATTTTACCAAATTTTAGATTGATAGAAAACAAAAAAACGGGCGGTGCGCCCGTTTTTTAAAATTTTCCTTGGTATTGTTCAATTTCCCAAGCGTGTACAGCGGTGCGGTAGCTGTCCCATTCTGCTTTTTTCATTGCAACATATTCATTAAAGACGTGTTCGCCTAACGTGTCGCGACCAATCGTGCCAGCCTCTAATTCTTCGATTGCTTTTCCTAGGCTGCCCGGAAGGTTTTCAATGCCAAGCTCTGCCCGGCGCTCTTCGGACATATGGAAAATATCTTCATCAATTGGCGCTGGTGCTTGCAACCCGTTTTCGACTCCATCAAGCCCTGCAGCAGCGATAATGGCATATGCTAAATATGGGTTAGCGGATGGGTCTGGGCAACGAAGTTCGACGCGAGTAGCTACACCACGTTTTGCTGGAATACGAATCAACGCCGAACGGTTTGATGCCGACCAAGCGATATAGCATGGTGCCTCATATCCTGGCACAAGCCGTTTGTACGAGTTGACTAATGGGTTTGTCACCGCCGCAAAGCTTTTGACGTTTTTCAATAAGCCAGCGATAAATTGGTATGCCGTTTCCGAAAGTTGGTTTTCATCGCTTGGATCAAAGAACGCATTTTCGCCATCTTTAAATAACGACATGTTTACGTGCATGCCAGAACCGTTAATGCCAAATACCGGTTTCGGCATAAATGTCGCGTGAAGACCGTATTGGCTTGCGATCGTTTTTACCACCCATTTATACGTCGTTGCGTTGTCCGCTGCTCCTAACGCATCGGCATATTTAAAGTTAATTTCGTGTTGCCCTTCCGCTACTTCATGGTGTGATGCTTCGATCGTAAAGCCCATTGCTTTTAACGCGCGGTAAATGGCTAACCGAACGCGTTCCCCAAGGTCTTTTGGCGACGGTTCAAAATATCCGCCGTTATCTTGTGGCTCTGTTGTCGGATTTCCATTTTCGTCCGTTTTAAATAAGAAGAATTCTAGCTCTGGACCGACCGAAATCGTATACCCTTTTTGTGCGGCACGTTCAACTGTTTTTTTCAATACGTTACGCGGATCGCCTTCAAATAACGTGCCGTCGGGATTCGTGACCGAGCAAAGAAAGCGTGCTTCCGAATACCCTTCTTCTACTGTCCAAGGCAATACGGCAAACGTATTTAAGTCTGGAAGAAGGTAAAGGTCAGAACGGTTAATTGGCGAAAAGCCTTTGATCGAAGAACCATCGAACATGATTTTTCCTTCGACGACATCATCGAGCTGTTCCGCTGTTACCGTTACGTGCTTTAAAATTCCTTCAATGTCGACAAATTGCAAATGCAAAAGCTCGACATGTTTTTGTTTGATCGTTTCTTTAATTTGCTCAAGAACCGCTGTTTGATCGCTCGTTTGCGAAGCTAAAACTTTTGACATGTTACATAACCTCACATTCGTACGTTTAATTTTCTAACATGCTTTTATTATATTGAATCATTCTCGTTTTGACAATACTTTTTTATCAATCTTTTTGTATTTTTATAATTTTTCGATAAAACGCTTTCAACTCGCGTGTTATATGTGGTTAGAGGAAAAATGGAAGGAAGCGAAAGGAACCTCGCTTCTTAATAAATTTGTTTGTATATTTATACTTTTATATAAATAAAAAAACAATCTTTCAGTTTGTGGTGGGAGATATCGTCAAAATCGATGCCACTTGTTCCGTTTTTGCAAATGAACTTTTGAAATTTTTGTGGTCAACTAAAAAAGTGTCTGGTCCATCCCAAACACTTTTTCAGCGCATCTTCGTTCGGCGATGTTCTCGCCACGATCCCGATGCAATGAGCGGAAGGTGTGCCGCTTTTTCAGGAGTGTAGATGTATACATATCCTTCGATGTCTTGTTCGCAATCTTTGATCCACACCCGCTCATATTCGTTATTGGTGCCACCTTCCTCATAATCTTCCAACACATCCATTCGTCTTATTCCTTCTTCTGTCACTGTCAACCATTCGCCGACTACTTCTCCCTCTTCGTCAAGCACAAGCGCTGGATACGCTCCGACGTCATAAAGCCGCCCCTTTACTTTGCCAGGCTGCACATGCTGCAAATACGGTGCGGCAATATGATGATTCGCTTCCCCGACAAGCAACGTCCCATAAACAAATACACGATACATTTCTTTTCCCCCTCTCCCCTATACCATACCGAAAAACGCAAAACAATGGAAGCCCTACCTCTCATCCATCCTTACAGCTCCGAAGCTGCGCCAGTGAGAATCCCGTTTTTCTAACTCATAAAAAAAGTAGTTCTGCCAAAAGCAGAACCACTTTTCGTAACTGCACGTTTATCCTTTTCGGACGTTCGCCGCTTGCGGACCACGGTTTCCGTCGATAATGTCGAATGTCACTTTTTGGCCTTCTTCAAGCGTTTTAAATCCGTCGCCTTGGATCGCTGTGAAATGAACGAATACGTCGTTGCCGCCTTCCATTTCAATAAATCCAAATCCTTTTTCTGCATTAAACCATTTTACTGTACCTGTGTTCATTTGAATTCCTCCAAAACAAATTGAAAATTGACCATCCTTCATTACTCATTAAATAGAAAAATCGCGCCATCACGGTAAGGAAGGCTTGCTAAGAGGGCCTTCTCTTCCGATGAGGCGCGACTTACAACGATCCTTGATATAACGAACTGAATGGTACTTACTACATACTACACGATAAATTCCTAAAAGTCAATAGCGAATAGCTGCGGGATTTTGAAAAAAACTTAATAAACGCATTGTACGGACAGAAAAACTCACACATCTCCTCAATCGATATCTTTTTGCTCACCAATGCCACCACCTGCATGTATGTAGTCGTATTAAGATTATTTAAAAGCGTTATGATATGAAGGACATGAAGTTTGTTTTGGTGGTATGAGCATGTGGTATTGCTCTCTTTCTCATTTTAGCTTTTTCTTCGATTTTTTCGTCTTTTCATCGTACATTTTCGGATTCCTTTCTTTCTCTTTCGCCTCTTCTTTTTTCGCTTCTTTGTCTGCTTTTCCTTCCGCTTTCTGTTCTTCTTTCGTTGGCTGCCTACTTTGCTGTTCATTAGCCGCTTTGTCATTCACGGCTTGAAACGCTCCTTTCGGTCCACAGCTTATACTTTTAATGTGATTCGGATTCATTCGAATAATTTCATCCCGATTAACCACAGTATAATAGCCGCTTCCTCCTGAAACAAGGATTCCTTCGACTGCTTCTGGGCCTCCACGGTTAATCGAAACCCACGTATGCGTTAAATAATTAAATAAAGCGGAAAAGTTAGGTGTGTTCACGTACGATAAAATAGCCTGATCGTATGGCGACCCGTCAGCTGTTTTTTCAGTTGGCTGGTCGTCGGTTATTTCTTCCACTTTTGCTTCTTCCTTTGGTACTTCCGCTCCTTCCCCTGTGGTTTCTGCTGCTCCTTCCTTTTTCATTTGCACATAAATGCTTTTAATATGATGAAGATGATAAAAGACAACACCGTCATCTTCCGTAAACAAGACGATATGATCGTCATTTACCGCTAGTAACGCTCCTTGTTTCGACTCCGGTCCACCTTGATTGACTTTAATGTTATTGAAAACGAGACCGTTTAACAGTTCATAAAAACTGCTCGCTCGTACCGGTTCTATTGCTGCATTATTGGCAGAGAAGGACGGCATCGAATTGGCTTTGGCATTCTCGCTAATACTTTGGACGTGGTGCAACACATAATAAACGATAGAAGCTTCGTTTTCGTTCAAGAGAGCAAGGTAATCGGATTGAACATCCAATAGTTTCCCTGTCTTTGACTCAGGTCCCCCACGATAAACGGTGACGGTTCTCCCGATTAATGCCTTTAATTCATCGTTTGGCCGAGCAGACATCGAGTTTTCATACATGCCATATGACGACATCACAACACTCCTCCTTGTATTTTTATCCATAAGGGGGCATCCATACTGTATATATACGTATTCAGTGAAAAGAATGTACCTGCAACAGAAAAATAAAAAGGAGCTGACGCATGAAGTCAGCTCACGTTATTCTTTCCATTTGATACTGCAACCGATGCTCGGTTTTTGCGACTCCGGCACAGGGTTGCCGCTTAATAACGCATCTAATGCCGCGCGGATGGATGCGCCGGTAACCGGAATATTGTTGCCTGGTCTCGAATCATCCAATTGCCCACGGTATACGCACTTTAATTCCCGGTCAAACACGTAAAAATCCGGTGTGCACGCTGCTTGATACGCCTTTGCTACTTCTTGCGTTTCATCAAACAAATACGGGAACGGATACCCTAATTGTTCCGCTACTTTTTTCATGTTCTCCGGCGAATCGTCTGGATATTTTTCTACATCATTAGAATTGATCGCGACAAAAGTGACCCCTTTTGGCTGATAATCGTTAGCAAGGCGGACAAGCTCGTGCTGAACATGTTTCACAAACGGGCAATGATTACAAATAAACATAATCACGGTCGCAACGTCCGATTTTATTTCTTCCAACCGGACGATGTTGCCGTCGATGGCATTCATCAACGCAAAAGATGGCGCTTGTTTTCCTAATGGAAACATCGTTGATTCAACTGCTGGCATCACAAACACCCTTTCATTGTCAAAATTCTCACCTCCATTATAGACAATATGGTAGATTTTTGCACGTTTTCCGACTACAATCATGGTAAAGTGGAAACTCAAGGGGGGATGAACATGTCGAAAAAACCGTATATTGTTTCATTGAATGTCGGCCAACCAAAAACAGTGGTAATGGAAGAAATGGAGGTGACGACCGGTATTTATAAACAGCCCGTTGCTACTCCGCTTTGGCTCACCAAAACAAATTTTTTGGGCGACGGACAAGCTGATCTGATTCATCACGGCGGGCTAGATAAAGCCATCTGCGCGTATCCTTCCGAACATTTTATCGCTTGGGAACGGCTTTATGGTCGTCCGTTTATGGCCGGGTCATTTGGAGAAAATACGACTCTTTCTGGATTATTGGAAGAAGACGTTTGTGTCGGGGATATATTTGAAGTGGGAACAGCCGTTATTCAAGTATCGCAGCCGCGCCAACCGTGCTTTAAGCTGGCCAAACGGCACGGATTAAACGATTTGCCGCTCAAAGTACAGGAAACCGGCTACACCGGCTTTTATTTTCGCGTATTACAAGAAGGAAGTGTGCAGCGCGGTGATTCGTTCACATTAATCGAGCGGAGCGCCCGACCTTTCTCCATTCGCTATATCAACCATATTTATTATGTGGAAAAAACGAATAAAGAAGCGATGAGCGAAATTATTGCTGAGCCGGCTTTGTCGGAAGATTGGCGTCGCTCATTTCTGAAACGAATGGAGCAGTAAGAAAAGCGCAAAGCGCCCGCCTATCGGCGAAGATCGCACAAGCCCCATCGAGGAGGCTCAGCCCAAGCAAAGCTTGGGCTTGCGTGGGATATTTCAAAGAAGTGAATTCAGCGTGTCGCCGCCGAAAGAAGGGGCGGAGCGACTCGAGCCGATGGCGCTTGAAGCTAGACAGCTCCCCAGACCCGAAATTTTATACTTTCTTACCATTATAAAAAAAGACTTGTGCGATTGTTCGTACAAGTCTTTACATCACTTCTTGTGTAAACTGGCGATGGTACAACTCATAATAAAACCCATTTTCTTTTAATAATGAATCGTGCGTCCCTTGTTCGACAACCGTTCCTTCGCGGAGGACGAGAATGCGGTCTGCGTGTTGAACCGTGTTTAACCGATGGGCAATGACAAAACATGTCCGATTGTTCATTAGCCGCGCTAGCGCCTCTTGAATGGCCAGTTCGGTCACTGTATCAATGTTGCTTGTTGCTTCATCTAAAATTAAAATCGCCGGGCGGGCAATCATCGCTCTAGCAATAGCAAGCAATTGTTTCTGACCTTGACTAATGCCGCCCCCATCTTGTTGCAACACCGTATCATACCCGTTCGGTAGTTTCATAATGAACGAATGCGCATTTGCCCATTTTGCCGCTTCCACCACCTCTTCGTCCGTCGCATCTAGCCGGCCGTACCGAATGTTTTCGCGAATCGTTCCTTGAAATAAAAATACGTCCTGCAAAACAAATGCCATCTGCCGGCGCAAACTCGCCCGTTTGATTTGGCGAACATCATAGCCGTCGATCAAAATCTGCCCTTGATCGGGATCATAAAATCGCGTCAATAGTTGAATGATCGTCGTTTTTCCCACACCTGTCGGACCGACGAGTGCGACGGTTTCCCCTCGCGCAACCGAAAAACTGACATGGCGAACTGCATCTTGCTTTTGATCATATGAAAAAGAAACGTCCTGAAATTCAACTTCTCCACGAATAGTCGGTAAATGAATCGCTTCTTGTTCATCATCCTCTTCTTTTCTTTCATCTAATATATCAAATACCCGTTCAGCCCCCGCTAGAGCGGATAATAGTGTATTCCATTGGTTGGCAAGATCGTTTAACGGACGCGTAAATTGTCTAGCATATTCAGTGAAAATAACAATCACACCGATGGAAACCATCCCTTTGAACGCAAAAATTCCGCCGACACCGGCAATGAGGGAGAAACTTAAGTTGTTTAACACGTTCATCAGCTTTGGAATGAATCCCGAATACGTCTGCGCCCAAAAGCCCGATTGTTTTAATTGTTCGTTTTTCTGCAAAAATCGATCAATCATTGCCCTCTCCTGCGAAAATAGTTTCACGACTTTTTGTCCGGAGAGCACTTCTTCGATCAATCCATTCAACTCGCCTAAATTTTGTTGTTGCTCGCGAAATCGTTTTTGCGTTTGATTCGTAATCCATCTCATGCCGCCAAACATCATCGGCACAATGAGGAGGGTCACTGCTGTCAAAAGCGGACTTAACGAAAGCATAACCACAATCGCGCCGATCAAGGTAAGCGCACTAGAGACGACTTGAATGACGGTGCTGTTGAACGTTTGGCTCATATTGTCAATATCGTTCGTCAGCCGGCTCATTAGTTCCCCTGATTGTCGGCGAGTGAAAAAGGAAATCGGTAATTGGTGAAAGTGTTGAAACAGCTGTGTACGAAGTGAATACACCGTTTTTTGTGCGATGCCAATCATCCAATAGTTTTGGAGAAAAAGCGACAGTGAAAGCGCAAGGTAAATCAATAAAAGCGCGCTAACAAGAGCGGCAAACCCGTGTGCTTGCTTTGTGACGATATACCTATCGATCGCTTTCCCAACGAGATACGGACCAAGAAGGCTGAGCCCAGAGCTAGCCATCACTAATACAATCACAAATACTAATCCGACTTTCTGGTCCGAAAGAAACGTCCATATCCGCTTCAACGTTTGTATATTTTCTTTGGCGGTTCGCTTCGTTTCTTTTGATATCGCTACCATTTTGCTATGTCGCGGCTTTAACATCGCTAAGCCCCTTCTTTCCAAGCTGTGATTCCACCATTTTGCGATACAGTCCATTTGTGTTTAGTAGCTGTTGATGCGTCCCTTTCGCCAATAAATTCCCATCTTTTAACAAAAGGATCATATCGGCTTCCATCGCTGTCGATATTTTTTGTGTGACGATAAGTGTTGTGCAGGCGTACGCTTTTAACGCTTGCAGAAGACGTGCTTCCGTTTTGACGTCAAGCGCGCTTGTACTATCGTCTAATAATAAAATTTTCGGTTGACGGATAAGCACACGGGCGATCGACACCCGCTGTTTTTGCCCGCCTGACAAAGTGACGCCTTTTTGCCCGACAACAGTGTCATACTGTTGCGGAAAGGTCATAATCGTATCGTGAATTTGCGCATCTTTCGCGGCCCGGACCATCTCCGCTTCCGGAACGGTATCCATTCCGAAGCAAATGTTATCGCGGATCGTTCCAGAAAACAGCAACAGATCTTGCGGAACGAAACCAATGGCTGCGCGCAGTTGTGCTTGCTTCCACTGGCGAATATCGATTCCGTCGATTTGAATCATTCCTTCCGTGACATCGTATAGCCGCGGAATCAACTGTAATAACGACGACTTTCCTGCTCCGGTTTCTCCTAAAATTGCCACCGTTTCTTGGGCGCGAATGGAAAACGAAACGTCTTGCAGGACAAACGATTCACTTCCAGGATAGCGAAACGAAACATGCTCAAATTGAATCTCCCCTCGCTCGATGGCCGCTTCACCCGCTCCCGCTTCGTCCGTCACATCAACCGTTGTTGCGAATATTTCCGCAATTCGCCGTCCTGAGGCTCTCGCCCGTGAGAAAGCCATCGTCACAAATGTGAAAATCGATAAAGCCGCCGTCATGCGTGTCGTGTAGTTAATGACAGCGACGACCTCTCCGGCCTTCACCGTACCGGTTTGGATTTCACTTCGTCCAATGAACAAAATGACAACAATAGCTGCGTTCATAAAAAATAGTAAAACAGGCGTGATCGTTTCCAGAAATCGTGATACCGTCATCGTTCGTGCCATCAATGCCTCATTTTCTTGTGTGAATCGATGTTGTTCGTATGTACTGCGGACCAACGCTTTAATAAGTCGCATGTTAGCGATATTTTCTCGCATGATACTGTTGACGCGGTCAAGCGTTTGCTGGACACGGGAAAATAGCGTTGCCGCCTTCTGCATCATCCAAATTAAAAAAAGAAGCAGCAGTGGCACGAGCACCATGAGGATGAGCGCGAGTTTCGCTTGCACAACAAGCGCCATTATCACCCCAAAAATAATGAGTAGCGGTGCCCGCAACATAATTCGTAAACTCATAAATACCATATTTTGCATTTGGGTTACATCGTTCGTCATTCGTGTAATAAGGGAAGCGGTTGAAAATTGCTCGAAATGAGATAAGGAAAACGACTGGATTTTTTCAAATAAATGTTTTCGTAAGCTGAATCCATACTGTTGCCCGACATATGCCGCCACAAACGAGTTGGCAATTCCAGCGGCAAATGCGAGCAGTGAAATAGCGATCATCACTGCTCCCCATTTCCAAATGAGCGGCAAATTATTTTTCATGACACCATCGTCAATGATTTTTGCCATAAGCAGCGGTTGCCAAAGCTCTACAGCTAACTCAATGAACATAAAGCACCAAGCCAAGCCCATCCATTTTCTATACGGTTTTAAATAGGCAAGCACATACCGCATTGTTTTTCCCACCCTTCCCTGATGTCTTTCATTTTACATCGGGGGGAGCGTGTTTTACAATTTTTGTGCTTAAACATAAAAAGGATGCCCCGTCGCACGAGACATCCTAGTCATCTATTATTCTTCTAACGTTAAAACAACACGACCGTTAATTTGTCCTTTTAACATGCGGTCGAACACGTCGTTAATTTTTTCAAGCGGTTGCACTTCGATGATTGTTTTTACTTTTCCTTCTGCCGCAAATTGAAGCGCTTCTTGCAAATCTTTTCTCGTACCAACGATCGATCCGATCACTTTTACACCGTTTAAGACGGTATCGAAGATCGGGATCGGCATTTCTTCTGGTGGCAATCCGACAAGCACGCACGCACCGCCGCGGCGAAGCGCTTTATATGCCGATTCAAACGCTGGTTTAGATACAGCAGTTACAACGGTTGCATGCACGCCACCGACTTTCTCTTTCATAAATTGCGCGGCATCTTCTTTGAGCGGGTTCACAACAAGATCAGCCCCGAGTTCTTTCGCCAATTCGAGTTTTCCATCGCCTAAATCGACCGCAACGACGTGAAGCCCCATCGCTTTTGCGTACTGTACTGCAACGTGACCTAAGCCGCCAATTCCGTAAATCGCCACCCACTCTCCTGGTTTGGCACCGGTTACTTTTAACGCTTTATATGTAGTCACGCCTGCACAGAAAATCGGAGCAGCTTCTTCAAACGATAAGTTATCCGGAATTTTCACGACATAATCGGCAGCTGCGCGGCAATACTCTGCATATCCCCCATCTACCGAATAACCAGCGTTCAATTGGTTTTCACATAATGTTTCTTGCCCACTTAAACAATATTCGCAATGGCCGCAAGCAGAGTAAAGCCAAGGAATTCCTACGCGGTCCCCTACTTTTAAATGTGTGACGCCTGGCCCCACTTCTTCCACGACTCCGACGCCTTCATGTCCCGGGATGAGCGGAAGTTTCGGTTTCACAGGCCAATCGCCATGCGCTGCGTGCAAATCGGTGTGGCATACGCCGCACGCTTTAATGCGCACAAGCACTTCACCGTAGGAAATGGATGGTTTTTCGATCTCTTTTACTTCGAGTGGTGCTTTGAATTCGTTAACAACAGCTGCTTTCATCGTTTTCCCTCCCATTATTTATAAGAAACATCTTGCTCACCTTTTATCATAGTCGTCTTAGCAACAAGGAAAAAGAGGGAAATTGCAGCCTTCAAAAAACTGTCAAAAAGATATGACAAAATGGTTAACCGTTTACTGTCTCAAAATACTGCTGTCTTGATAACCATCGTACGGCGTCTCGTTCTGTTTTAACAAAGACAAACAGTTTATCGAATTTGGCGATCGTGAAAAGCTTTTCGATCGTTTCGTTGTCAGAAACGACAAAAATAAATGTCTTTTGCTTGTCCGTTTCTTGTTTAAGTAGATAAACAAACACGGAAAGACCGGTGCTATCCATAAACGTTAATTCGCTAACATCCCACAAATAAACGTCTTTCGTCGCGCGCTTAAATATCTCAATGAGCGTTTGTTTGGCGGCTTGCTGTGTGCTATATACTAACTTTCCTTTCAGTGAAATTTTTTCATAAAAAGTTGTGGAGGTTGCTTCAATACGAATCGTTGGCATATTTCCCTTCATCGTTTCATCTCCTCATTTTCATCCCGAGTGCATACGTTCCGTTTTCTAACGGCTCGACCCATATGTCATCCATCAATTCTCTCATCAATAGAAGACCGCGCCCTGATTCCTCCAACAATACATCTTCTAACTGTTTTGTTCGCCTATTTTCGATCGCTTGCACCGGAAGGCTATTGGCACTATCGGAAACGAAAATAGTTACTTCCTCTTTCCCAACACGTACAAACAGAGTAAGCGTGTTATCGTCGTGTTCTCTGCATAGCTTTCGCACTGCTTCGATCGAGTTAATGATCGCTTCGTGAACAGATAAAACGAGCGCTGGTCGGTCTAGAACGGCGAAAAAAGAGGAGAGAGAATCGATGAATAGATCGCAAAACTCGATCGCTTCTGCATTTGCTGGGCAGCGAAGCACCATCTCGTACATTGCCTTGCACCTACCATCCTTGAATCGTAATAGAAAGCAAGCAAATATCATCCGCGGGATGGGGTTGACGCACATGGTGGTCAACGAGTAGTCGCAAAAACTGCTGATCTGGTAAATTATGATAATTTTTTAAAAAATGACGGATTTTCGTAATGCTCGTTAAAATGGATGAATCGATTTCGTCTAAAATGCCATCGGTGTACAAAAACAACCTCGTTCGTTTGTTAAAATGAACAACCCCTTTTTCAAACGGAACAGAAAACGGACTTCCAATCGCAAGACCGCCTTTATCTAACTCAATCATTTCTCCGTTATCTGTCAGCATCAGCCCAAACGGATGTCCAGCGTTGATATATTCAATTTTTTGTTGTTTCATATCAACGACTAAATAAATCATAGAAAAAAGATAATGCATGTCTAGTTCTCTTTCAGGAAACAAATTTTGCAAATGTTTTTCCAATTCCAATGCAACAGAAACGGGGTCTACCACCCGGAGGATTAATCCTCTTAACAACGAGCGCAATGACATACTCACCAGGGAGGAAGAAAGGCCGTGGCCTATGACATCAATGATCATCATTCCGAAGCGGTGGTCGTCAATTTGATAACACGCATAAAGATCGCCCGATAATTCTTCCGACGGAATGTAAATGGCATCCATCGTAATCGTGTCATGTTGAATGACAGGCGTTAACACGCTTTGTTGAATTTTTTTCGCCAGCTCTAGCTGCTTTCGATGTTCTAACTCTTTTTGCCTCACTTTAGTAATGTCACTGATCATAGCGATATATCCTGTGATTGCTCCACCGGAAGAAATCGCGAGCGCCGAACATGCTATATGAACTACGGTTCCGTCTTTTCGCTTGGCGGTACATTCAAACCGTAGCGGATCGCCTTGTGCCGTTTGTTGAAACATGCTCAGCATATAACTTGGATGACATTGTAATAACGAAAACAACGGCTGATCGATGATTTCTTCTTTTTTCCACCCAAATAGTTGCTCCGCCGCTTCGTTCCAATGTCGGACATTCATCTCGACGTCAAGCTTAATAATCGCTACCGTCGACGCTTTATAAACCGCCTCGACGATGCACTCTGCTTCCGGCACGTCCACAAACTGCCAAACGTATAACATCCCCTTTTTCCTTTCACACCATACCGAATCGACCGTGACTTGTTTCCGATGGTAGGTTCCATTCGGTAAAACCATCCGAATTTCCCCTTTCCACCCTTTATACGTTTGAACATGAGCCCATATTGCTTCATAATTCAACGTAAGCGACGGATGGGTGAGCAAAGCTCGGAACGACTGACCGACAACTTGTTCGTGTGTATAGCCCGTTGCCGTTAAAATTCGTTCGCTAACAGCGATAATCATTCCAGCATCGTTTGTAATCACAACTCCTTCTTGCGTATAAACGTTAGACAGCTTTTCAACCACTTTCAACTCTACTTCCACTTGTTTTCAACCCTTTTTATTATTAATATTTGGATCGTAACCATCGTTAAAAAGATGAAATATTCCCCCTTTTCAAAATACTCTATTTATATATTCTAGCCTCGCTTGCTTTTTTCCTGCTTTGTAAAAAAGAAGCGTGATGACCGATGGCGAATAGCCGCCACTATAAGCAGCAACAAGGGAAGTACGATTTGTAATGGAACATGCATATATACGGTCACAATATTTAATCCTTCTTTAATATGCTCCGAAAAATTGCTGGCAATAGCAATCGACAGCAACAACACAGAAAGGCCAAGCGGATACACAAGACGTTGATGTTCTTTCACTCGGAATAAATCGGCTGTGCCGATCACTCCAGCATAAAAAAAGAGGCTAATCTTGAAAAAACCGCCAACGACTAATGCAATCATAAATAGTACATCCAACCGCTCTAAAAAATTAGCCACCCGAATTTCCTGGATGGTATTTAAAAGAGGGAAAGTGGAGCGTGAAACGGTATCCGCTCCCAATACCGCAATATTCGTTGCCATCATGACCGCCAAATTGATTCCGCTAAGAAACATAGAGAGACAACCGACTATTTTCGCTTTTTCAGGTTGATGGATATACGGAAAGAGCATCGTAAATACGACCATTTCGCCAAACGGAACATACAACGTTTGCGTAAACACCACTTTGAATACTCGCTTCCATCCTTCCTCGAGAACCGGCTGCAACCGGTGAACATCTATTAAACCTGCCATCATTACAAGCGCCAACCCTAAAAACGCCGTCAAATAAAGCGAAAAGAAAAATAATTCACCTGTTCGCGCTAACACTTCAATTCCTTTATAGGTGGCATACATAACCGTTATCATCATCACAGCATTTAAAATGAATAACGGTGTTTCGGGATAGGCAAACGTCAACAAAAGCTCACCAAAGTCGCGTAACACGCGGGCTGCAATATATAAAAAATAGAGGACGTATATAAGCGCAATCCCTTTCCCGAAAAATGGACCTACAATTTGCTGACTATATGAAGTAAGCGGAACCGCAGGATAATATGTAAAAAGACGGTAATAAACAAGAAACAACATCCCCCCGAAAACCATGCCACATAAAATCGCAATCCATACATCTTGCCTAGCGTCGACCCCGAGGGGAATAACCATGGCGCTTCCATGCTCGAATAAAATGGCTAGCATAAATAATTGACGAGCGCTTAATCGGGCTTGTTCCATTTCGTTTCACCGCCTTTTCATTGAAAATATGGTTTGTTTCGCAATCCTGTCCGGCGAACAAAAGCATCTACCTTTATGCTGATGGGAAGATGGGGAAAATATTGTTCGTCCCATACTCGCTGCATCTGTTTCCATTCCTTAGGATATGTACGATGTATGATTTCTCCAAATCCAAAAATATCGCTTTTTTCTCGTTGAGCGTGCCGAATGGCTTTTTGTACTTCTTTTTGTATTTCGTTTCGTATCTTTTTTTCAAGTGTTGCTATTTGCGTCGGGTTCGTTAAATCGATGGGAGCGAGCGTCTCCCCTACATCACCCTCCGCTTCAATCACGACAGAAATCACCGGATTTCCTTTGCTCATCTTAGCCGTCACTTCCGTTTTGGATCGCACCACCTTATATGAAACGGCTTCTTTTTTTTCTTTCCAACCGATATTAAGAGCTGTTTGATGAATTTTATTGAGAATCCATAAAACACCGCGCGCCTCTTCTCCCCCCATCCAACTTACAAGTTTTCCCTTTTTAAAAACAGCTAATGCTTCTGCGCGAAGCCTAGCATACGGATCAATCGACTGAACGTTTTTTGTCTTCTTCCCAGTTTCTCTATTTCCGTCTAAACGAAAACCGCTCATCACTACTTCTTTTCCAGCAAGAGAGAGGCTCTCAATTACCTCTCCGGCATGGACATTGAGATTTTCTCCCCATACTTTTTCGGTCATTTCCAATGTCTTAATGATTTGATTAGCCGGAATTTTATCGATTGGCGTAAGCACGGACAACAGTTCTTCTGCTGTTCGTCCACGAGCTACAATGACACTGGCCGTCGTTCGGAATTGCGGATTTCGCTCAATCGCATCAAATATCTCCGTAATTCCGTCCCTCGCTAACTCTTCGCCAATGACAACAAGATTCGTATGGGCATAGTATGTAAGCCTAGATATTTTTTTAGAAGCTTTGCGGCTCGCTTCTACTAACGTATCGCCAGTCGAAGTGTACAAAGTAACTGGAAGACCGCTGCTTCCCCCACCCCTTTGCGTAGCCCCGGCAACATTTCCTGGATTGACGACTTGAAGTGTCAACACGTATTTTCCGTCTTTTTTATCTACTCCTACCGCAATAACAAAAGCTAAATCCGTTAATTCTTTTTTGCTCCAACAGCCGGAAAGAAGCATCATATGAACAAGCGTCACAACAAGAAAAAGACTCCTGCGTTTAATGGTTATCCCCTTCTTTCTCCGGTTGATTAGGCGGTTTTGGACGCTGATCGTTTCCTTGCCGCACCATATTTGTCTGATTGATTAAGCGCGGCCGCTCTGTTAATGCCCACATCGGAAATCGTACTAACGTATCACGGATATTGCTTAGAATTAGCGGTGCAAGCGGCGACATATACGGCACTCCAAACGAACGGAGGCTACATAAATGAAGTGTCATCAAAACTATGCCGATCAAAATGCCGTAAAATCCGAATAACGCCGCTAAAACCATAAGTAAAAAACGAATTAAACGCGCCGAAATCGCAATGGCAAATGATGGTGTGGCAAAACTAGCAATCGCCGTAATGGATACAACAATAACCATGGCAGAAGAAACAAAGCCTGCCTCAACTGTTGCCTGGCCGATGACAAGAGCACCGACGATAGAAACGGCTTGGCCCACTGCGCGCGGAAGCCGCACCCCCGCTTCCCGCAAAATTTCAAAGGTTACTTCCATCATCAACGCCTCCACAAAAGCGGGGAATGGGACAGACTCGCGCTGAGCCGCAATAGCGATGACGAGTTGAGTCGGAATCATTTCTTGATGAAATGTTGTCGCTGCAATATAAACGGACGGAGCTACAAGGGAGATGAAAAAAACTAACACTCGCAAAAATCGCAGCGCTGTGGCAATATCGAAGCGGGCATAATAATCTTCGACCACTTGAAAAAACTGGATAAATACTGTCGGCGCTATTAACACAAACGGCGTTCCTTCTACAAAAATAGCGATGCGGCCTTCTAATAAATTTGCCGCTACACTATCTGGTCGCTCTGTATGATAGACTGTCGGGAAAGTAGTAAACGTCTGGTCTTCAATTAGTTGCTCGATATAGCCGGATTCAAGAATTCCATCAATACGAATACGCTGCAAACGTCTTCGAACTTCCTCAACAATTTCATCGCTAGCGATTCCTTTTATATACATGATCGATACATTTGTTTGTGTCACTTCACCAATCGTAATCGCTTCTAGCCATAGATGAGGATTTTGAATGCGACGACGAACCATTGCGACATTCGTTGCCAAAGATTCCGTAAATCCTTCCCGTGGTCCGCGGATCGACAGTTGTGTGACCGGTTCTTCAATCGCCCTGCGTTCTCCACCTTTTGCCTCCACACTTAACGCTTCCGGAACTCCATCAATCAAAAGAATAACCTCTCCGGACATCAGTGCTAAAAATAGCTCGCTCCACCGTTTGATTCGTTTCATCTTGCCAGCGGCCGCGATTTTCTGTTCGATATAAACCAATGCTTCCTCTCGACAATAAGAAGACGGGACCGTTAGTTGAACGACGGATTCCAGCAAAAATTGATGAATCATCTCTTCATCGACAATCCCGCTTACAAAGAGGAGCGCTGCTGGAATCCCTTCTTCTTTTCCCAGCAAAAACCGGCGAATGACGACATCGACGCTGTTTCCCGTCGTATTCCGGACCGTCTCGATATTTCGCTGCAATTCACTTTCTACTGTTCTGTTAATTCCATTTTTTTCCTGACCGCTTTGTTCGTTTCTTTTAGTCGTCTTTTTTAGTTGCTTCTTCCATTGAAACCACATTTTTCTCCCCCATTCACTATTGCTATTTGTTAGGATGAGCAATCATGTTGCAGGTTATACAAATACCCATGAATAAAAATGGAGACAAAGAAAAAGGATAAAAAAAATTTGTTTGTCGGGAGTGGAGAGATCTATGAAGTTTATGGCTATTTCATTCCTCATTCCTATCTTGCTTGTCGGCATCGCTATTATCATGAATTTGTTATTAGGAATGGATATATATCGATCTGTGATCGATATTTTTAACCCGTTCAAAGTGATGGAACCGATGGAAATGGGTATCCTTTTTTTTGTTATCGGATTGTGGGGAGTGGAAGTGTGTGTTCATTGGTTTCGGAAGAAAACAAATTAACCCCCTTGCCTTTATCGCAAGGGGGGTTGACGTCAAACCCGCATTAGTCGCAATGAATTAAATAAAACGATTAACGTCGCGCCCATGTCGGCGAAAATGGCCATCCATAATGTGAGCCAACCTGGAACGATAAAAATGAGCGCAAGCAGTTTTAATAGAAAAGCTACGGCGATGTTTTGTTGAATGATTCGTAACGTCCGACGGCTCAGTCGAATCGCATACGGAAGCTGTTGCAGATCATCCGCCATTAACACGACATCCGCAGTTTCTAGCGCAACATCGGTGCCGTTTCTCCCCATCGCAATGCCAACATCCGCAGCCGCCAAGGCGGGGGCATCGTTCACTCCATCGCCCGCCATAGCGATTCGCCCGTATTGCTGTTTCATTTCTTTGATGATATGGAGCTTATCTTCTGGAAGCAATTCCGCCCGGACTTCGGTGATGCCAGCCGCTTTCCCGATCGCGTTCGCTGTCGCTTGATTGTCGCCCGTAACCATGACGATGTCCGTTACCCCGGCAGCGCGCAATTGTTGGACAACAGACGCCACTTGTTCGCGCACTTGGTCCGAAATGGCGATTACACCGAAAACTTGTTCCGTATCCCCGACAACGACAACCGTTTTTCCTTCTTGTTGAAGTGCTTGAATGACGTCACGAACGTCTTGCGATAATAGATGGTCGGAAAATAATGCAGGGCTGCCAACATAATAGGTTTCTCCGTTGACGGTAGCGGTGATCCCTTTTCCCGTCATCGAGCGGAAGTTGGTAACGTCGAAATTGTCAAGCGGCAATGCTTTCTCTTTCGCCTTTCGTACAATCGCCGCAGCGAGCGGATGTTGCGAATATTTTTCCATGCATGCCGAAAGGTGCAACAGCTCCTCCTCGCTTCGTCCGTGAAATGTACGAATATCGGTGACTTCTGGCATTCCTTTCGTCAACGTTCCTGTTTTATCAAAAGCAATCGCTTGAAGCCGACCTAACGTTTCTAAATAGACGCCGCCTTTAATCAACACGCCAATCCGTGCTGCTCGACCGATGGCGGTCACAATGGCCACCGGCGTGCTAATGACGAGAGCACACGGACAACCGACTACTAATACCGCTAACCCACGATAAATCCACGTTTTCCAATCCTCTGAAAACAATAATGGTGGCAAAATGGAAACAAGCGCTGCAATCGCCATAATTGCCGGCGTATAATAGCGGGCGAACCGGTCGACAAACTGCTGCGATGGAGCCCGTTCCGCTTGCGCTTCTTCGACGAGATGAATAATTTTCACAATCGTTGAATCACCCACTCGCTTTGTCACACGCACTTCTAGCGCTCCTTCTTCATTCAATGTTCCCGCATACACGTCATCGCCGACCGTTTTATACACCGGTAGCGACTCCCCTGTAATCGCGGCTTCGTTAACGGAAGAAGCGCCGTTGACGACAACCCCATCCGCTGCTATTTTTTGGCCTGGCTTAACGACGATGATATCATTGACTTGCAAATTGTCGACATCCACTTCATATTCTCGATTGCCTCGTCGCACAAGCGCTTTTTTCGGTGCAAGATCCATTAAATGGCGAATCGAGCGGCGTGCCCGCTCCATCGAGTATCGCTCAAGAGCCTCGCTAACCGCAAATAAAAACACCACAACGGCGCCTTCTTTCCATTCCCCGATAAGCGCAGCTCCAATGATGGCAATTGTCATGAGCGTTTTCATATCAAACTGAAGACGTCCTAAATTCGCTAGCCCTGCTCGAAATAAATCATACCCACCGATGACAATCGCCAAGGCGAACATGACAGTCACTAGTCCGTGCTGCTCGCCTTTAACAAACGAAATGAGGTAGCCAATCACAAGAAAAACAGCGGAAATGAACGCAAGAACATTCGCCCGTTTTTTCCAAAAGGGAACGTGCGGTACTTCCTTCCGCTCATGTTCTGGAATGACATGAATCCCATCAAACGCCCCTGCTTTTTCTAATTGGTCAAGCGTCGCCGTGCCAACGACCGTTAATTTCGCCGCCCCGAAGTTGACATACGCCTCTTCCACCGTTTCAATCGCTTTCACATTTTTTTCGAATTGCGCGGCACAATTCGCACAAGAAAGCCCTTGAAGCCGATATACTTGTTTATTCTCCATCGTTTTTCAACTCCTTTGCGTGTACGAGCGCTATCGATACAAGCTGATGCACATGCTCGTCTTGTAACGAGTAGAACACAAGCTTTCCTTCTTTCCGATGTTTCGCCAGCCCGATATCGCGAAGAAAGCGCAAATGATGAGAAGCTGTGGCCACTGTCGACCCGATAATATTGGCGACATCACACACACACAACTCTTCTTCTAACGTCAATGCATAAATAATCTTTAACCGCGTACTGTCCGCAAGCGCTTTAAACAGCTGCTGTACTCCCTGTAAGTCTTCCATTTGCCCTTTTAGCGCACGCACTTTCTCTTCATCGACACAAACAACTTCACACATATCTTTTGCCATCTTCTCACCTTCTATATTCAAATGTTTGTTTGAATATAGTATATGTAACTGTCTGAATTTATGTCAATATATTCAAATGAAAATTTGAATAAAAAAAGTGCCCCTTGATGGGACACCACCTTTTTGATTTTTTCTTTTATTACAGTTCTGTAAATTAGCATATTATTTCCAAAATAGCTATTTTTTCAAATTCAAACGGTTTTTTGCGCGTTAATCCAGCAAAAATCTGGAGTATTGTGCAAATTTCCTCCCTTCTGTTTACAGAAAAACCTTTTGGTGGCTTGACATGGAGTCTCTGCGGATATGTTTTCTAGCGAAAGGGGCGAACAGGAGCCCTTGTTTCACAAGGCACCCAGCCTAACATGTCCGCCATTCCATGTAAAGCCCGCATTCCCATTTTTTGTGATTATATGACAATCTAAAATAATTAGCTGATATGCAAAACAAATAATTTGCAAATTTACAACAGTTCAACATGTTCTAGTTTATGCTTATTGATGCGAAACACGTGGTCACAAAGAATATTAATATCTTCCTGATTGTGACTTGTAAGTAAAATTGTACGCCCTTCATTCTTGAAAGATAGTAATAGATTTCGAATCCTATCTACGCTTTCTGCATCCAAAGCATTGAATGGTTCATCTAGTATAAGTATTTGTTGATCTTCCATAATTGCTTGAGCAATAGCTAATTTCTGCTTCATACCTAAAGAGTAATGCTTAACCTTTTGTTTGGCTTTCGGTTGCAATCCAACGATCTCCATTGTTTCGAAAATCTTATCATCGCTGATTTTCCCTCTGATCATTGCTAGTTCCTTTAAATTTTGAAACCCGGTTTTATTCGCAATATAACCTGGACGATCTATGATAATACCGATATTTTCTGGGAATCTTTTACTTTTTCCTATCTCTACCCCATCAACAATAATTGTTCCTTCATCTGGGAACACAAATCCACATATCATCTTGAATAAAACGGATTTGCCAGAACCATTCGGTCCTACAATGCCATATATTTTTCCTTTTTCTACATTCAAGTCAACACCTTCAAAAAGAGTTAATCCCTTATAAGCTTTACTTACGTTTTTTAACGAAATAATAGACATGCTTTCATCCCACCTATTTAGATTTTTAAACTTTGTTTAAACAGGTAATTAACTACAAAAAATGTAATGGTGTTCATTATAATTAGAATGAATGTTAAGTGATACGGTGAATAATCTGCTAAGTAAACAATACCATTCAGTCCCACTGGTATTATACCTACCACATTAACACCTGGGAGCATTAGAATAATGAACAAGCTCACTAAAAGCACACCATATATCGACTCCTTGCTTATCCAAGAAACAATAAAAATCAAGATTATATAAAAAACAATTTGTAAGAAACCATTGATAAAGAAGTGATAGATAACCTCATATAACGGATTCGAAAGTACTGTCACATAAAAGTCGGTATTCGCTCCAAAACAAACAGCTAACGCTAGAGAAAGCCCCATCAATATGAATAGAAAGAAAATGGTTACCATTAATAATTCCTGCATCCAACTCCAAAACCATTTTTTTAAACTCCTAAAGCGAATAATTTTATAGTGACCTAGTTGCTCAATCTCATTGCTTAGAAAAAGCAATTGAACCAAATAAATGAATCCAAAGAATACTATTAAATAAAAGAAAAAAGGAATATACGAGAAACGTTCAGCACTAACACCAATAAAAGACATCGCCCAAACATCCCAAATGGTTACATCAGTAGATTTGGTCAATGATTGAGCTGTTGCGCTTATACCTACTATGCACAGAAAAAAATAAATCACAATCGGTATGTATGACTTTATTGATTGAATATATGCTGTTTTGTTTACATCCAAAACTTGCAAAAATAAGATGCCAAACATGAAAAATACAATTATAACAACATAGCTTAAGATTGGGGAACCGAAAGTATTAACTCCCTTGGCAATTGAAAAAAAAGTTGTCGGTGACAGAAAAGCAACTTCCCTAGGTAATAACTTGAATCCCATAATGTTTCCAAGAAAAAACATTAAACTAATGAAAAGCATGAAATACTTGCTTTTCGTTAATACATATACAGTCGCGAAAACTATATGTAACAACGAAAATATTAACATTAATAAAATCAACTGAGCTGCGAATGCAGATATTGGTGTCTCAAAGAATTTTACGAGCTCATAAATAGTATTGGTAAAATGTTTTGTGTTGCTAAGTTGACTCCAATCCCATGAATAAGGAAAGCCAATCGTCATAAACAGTGATGCAAACACCCATAAGAGCAATAAAGGAGAAATTCTTATCCAAAAGTGTTTAATAGAATTGTACACCCATTTTTTGAATGATCCTAAACGAATTAAAATTTGGTAATCAAAATTCATA
>NZ_JAPSMC010000030.1 GCF_026847645.1 Anoxybacillus sp. J5B_2022 | reverse complement strand
CAGTTATTTATCGTACTGGAAGTGGAAACGGCACTAATTTAACTCCAAGACCAAAAGATGTTAGTGGGCTATCCTATACTACAGTAAAGCCTTTATCTGGACCATATACAGCAACTACTATTGAGGCCATTAATGCAACAGGAAAACTAGTAGCAATAAAAGATGGTAAAACTCATGTGTCAGTGAGACCAGTAAATATGAAGAAAATGCAGGGATGGATAAACTCAAGGGAAAATGCTAATACTAGACCACATGAATATACAAAATTATTGCAGGCCCTTTCTGTGAAAGTTAAATAGTAGGAGATGAATTTTAATGGAACTTAGTGAAGTTAAAAGATTGATGAAAAACTTGAGTTGGAATATGCCCCAAGAAGTTCAACTATCTGCAATAAGGGAGTTAACAACAATTGATGATGAATACACTCCTTTGTTAATACAAGATACCGAGAAGCATTGTTGGGAGAATGCGGTTAAAGTTTTAAATAAAATTGGATACCCACGAAATAGGCTGGCGATACCCTGCTTAATAGAGTTAATGCAAGATATGAATTGGCCTGGTGTCCCTACAGCGATAGAGATATTGAAGAGTATAGATAAAAGTGTGATAGTTCCACATATAGAGGCTTCGCTAATAAAAGCAGCTGAGGATGACGATCGCATGTGGATAGGGGGAATTCAGAGACTTATAGATATATTACAAATTTCTGAATCAGACTTTCATGATAAGGAAGTATATAAGTTATTAAAATTATCGGATTGGTAAACCAAGAAATTAGGAGCGGGCACTTGTCTTTTATGAAATAATATTGTATAGAATCCCCCAACTGCGTAAAATGCAGCTGGGGGTGTTTTATAGGATGAGTATCTGTCACTTGGTTTATGTGACGAAGCGGGTGCCAATAAAAAATGGTAGTGCAATATATATGGGCCGCCTAGTGATGATGACGAAAGGCGGAGTCATTTACTATTTCGGTCTTCCATACTTTTTGCCAGCCTGCCTCTGTTTTTTCAATGCAATCGCTCCGAATTTGGAGCGGGAAGGCGGTTCGCCCGCTTGAAGTTGGAATGTCGCCACGATTTGGTTGCGCCCGTCTTGATCAAAATCATACAGCTCGATCGATTCGGGATCTGCAAGAACAGTGTTGGGTGGTATAAACTTTTTCGCTATTTCGATCCACTCATCGCGGGCCAAAGCATGAATGGACTGCAAGGAGAAGAGCCCTGCGAAAAGCAAAAAGCGAGCCGTTTTTTCATCTTGTTCCTCCGTTATCCGGTTTTTGAAGTTATGATTCCGGATTAGCGGCGGCATTTATACATGAAAACAGCGGCTCATCCCGGCAACATGCCGGACTTATGCAGCGCGGTGGAAAGCAGAAGAGCAGCGATCAAAGCGGGAATCGATATTGGCGAACAGTGCCTGGCACTGTTCGATAATATTTTGTGTCTAGATCATCAACAATCAATGCAACATGTTGTTTAAATCAAAAAGGCGTCCCCATAGGAGAACGCCTTAACAAACGATTTTATTTGTTTAATAACTTAATAAATTCACGCATAAACGCTGGTAAATCTGGCCATGCATGAGCGGATACGAAATTGTTATCAACATGAGTTGGCTCAGATACATAGTTGGCGCCAATTGCTTCTACACCTGGCTTGCAGGCAATGTATGCGGTCATGCTGCGTCCTTTCACGACATCAGGAATGGTTTCTAATACAAGTGAAGCATGGCAAATCGCCGCAACTGGTTTGTTCGCTTCAAAGAAATGGCGTACAATTTTTGGCAAGTTTTCATCGAGGCGGATATATTCTGGCGCACGTCCTCCCGGAATAACGAGTGCATCGTACTGTGTCGGATCGATTTCTGCAAACGATGCATGCGCATCAATGAGATAGCCTGGCTTTTCTACAAAAGTATCCCAATCAGCGAAATCGTGGACAACTGTATGCAGTTTCTTTTTCTTCGGAGCAGCGATTGTAACATCAAAACCTTCCTCTAACAAACGGTAATACGGATAATAAATCTCCAAAGCTTCCACTGCATCTCCTGTAACAATTAATACTTTTTTGCTCATATGAACAACCTCCTTCACTACTATGATATATCTATAGAAAGAATTTTAACAAACAAAGTGTACTGTCACTATTTGAATTGATCAAGGATTCCTAGTTTTTTGAATTCGGACTTTTGAAATTAAATGGATACGACGTCAGTACATTAAATGCTTAAAAG
Organism: Anoxybacillus sp. J5B_2022; assembly: GCF_026847645.1. GTDB lineage: Bacteria > Bacillota > Bacilli > Bacillales > Anoxybacillaceae > Anoxybacteroides. Next base: position 33,292 of record NZ_JAPSMC010000030.1, on the reverse strand, counting down.
AGGTACCGTATGTTTTGTTTCAAGATTTTCAACCATTTCATACCAAGCCTTTGGTTTGTTTGATAAGACAGAATAATAACGTTTCAAAAACTTCACAACAAGCTCCGCTGGAAGTTCATTTACGTTATCATCCATTGGAAGGAAACAAAGGTCGAGTCCGGTTACGGCCTCTCCATCATTGTTCCAGGATGGATGAACATAAGGGAAATCAAGACGCTTATAACCAAGATGAGACAATACTTCACGGCGGACATATGGATCCATCGGTTTAATTCCGCCAAATTCATAATGTTCCACCCGATAAGGATCATAAATTTCCGCAAACATGCCAAATAACTGCTTTCCGTTTGCTGCGGCCCAAGCGTTCAAATCTTCTAGCCTCTTTTGCGCTAAAAATCGGCCGATGCCAAGTCCTGCTTGGCCAATGATCGTGAAGTCTGTCATTGCGACATTTAAATCTTCATAATAGCGGTACTCTGTCGCACCTACGACATTCCCTTCGTGAACAGCAACACACACACGAATTCCCGGATCTTCAAGAGGCTCTTTCCAAAGATCGAATGCTAATACTTCTTCAGGAGGAAATACCTCTTGCATCAATTCGTGCATTTTTTTAAACAAAGGGTCCTCAATACTCGTAATTCTCCGATATTCCATGTTCATCATTCTCCTTGTTAAGATTTTGCTGTACAAAAAGGATTTTTCCATTCCATCAGCGCTGCGTAGTTACAAGACTCTTCATCCTCTAAATAGTTCGCCACCACTTGAACAGGGGTACGGCCGCAGCGAAGCAGGAAAGTGATAACAGGGTCTTTTAATTCACCTTTGACGACTGCTTCGAGGTATTGTTCTGCCGTCATCTCATCAGCTTTTTTATGATAGCCGGGCATTCTTCCTCCGCCTAACAGACGTTCTAATCCCAATTGAACGACGACTTCATACATGGATAACATTAGCCATTTTCCTAATCCTAATTTACGATAAGCAGGGCGCACGCCAATATCAACGACATAAAGCGTATTTCCATTTGGATTATGGTTACAAATATATCCATTATCTGTGATCTCTTCCCATGTATGTTCCGGATGGCTAGGATCAAAGTCAACAATTAATCCTGTCATTGATCCCGCAATTTCACCATCAACCTCCACACATAAGGCACCCTCTGGAAAGAGCGTAACATGATTTTTCAATTGTTCCGTGTTCCACCATAACTCAGAGGGGAATGGTGGCGGGAAACTTTCCTGTTGGATGCGGATTAAGCCAGGAAAGTCTTTTTCTTCATAATTTCGGATCACTGCTGGAACAGGTCGGTCTTGATCAAAGACGTAAAATTCTTTTCGATACATTCTTCCCCCTCCTTGTAGAGCAGCTTATTTCCAATCCGGATAGAGATCTGTACGGCGATCACGCCATGTAGTAACCGATCCTCTTTCACGAACTTGGTATAATAATTCTAAATCAAGATCAGCGGTTACAACCATATCATGATTGATTTCTCCTTCGACTAAGATGCCGCGCGGAGGAAATGGAATATCGTTCGGTGTAATCACCGCCGCTTGCCCAAAATTCGCCCTCATAAAATCAACCGTAGGAAGGGAACCAACCGTACCAGTGGTAACGACATAGACTTGATTTTCGATTGCTCTCGCATGGCTTGTGTAACGGACACGATGGAATCCATGGCGATCATCGGTGCAAGAAGGACAGAAAATAACATCCGCACCTTTCGCTTTAGCCATGCGAACGATCTCTGGAAATTCGATGTCATAGCAGGTCAACATCGCAATCGTTCCTTTTTCAGTCTCGAACACTTGTAGGCCATCGCCAGGTGACATGTTCCATTCCTTTACTTCCGTAGGCGTAATATGAAGCTTTGCCTGCTCTGCGACTCTTCCGTCTGGGTAGAACAAATGAGCAACGTTGTACAATCGGTCGCCTTTACGAATGACATGTGTTCCTCCAATAATATGCATCTTTGTTTTCTTGGCTAAATCTATAAATAAAGACCGATATTGTTCAGTAAAATCAGGAAGCTCTTGAATCGTCAAAGGCTGTCCTTGTTCATTGCCAATCGACATGAGCTGAGTTGTAAAAAATTCTGGGAATAAAACAAAATCTGCATCAAATTCTTGAGCTGTTTTAACATAATGCTCGACTTGATTAGCAAATTCCTCAAAAGAATTGATAGTATGGAGATGATATTGAACCGCTGAGACTCTTAGCTTCATAAAGTCTCCTCCTTTCTTGACATAAAAAATTATACCTATTCATGTTATGATAGGTGATACCGTTATTATAAGTGAAAAAATTTTGCTCTATTCATGTTATGAATGACAGGTGATAATGTTATTATAAAGTACATCATCAACTTTACCAAGTACATACTTTTACGTAATATAGTGTGAAAAAGTATACTATATGAATGATCAACGTACATGCGGAAAAACCAACGGGAAGCGATCTGCCCGTTGGTTTTTTAGTGTTTGATTTGCTTATCATTTTCGTTGCTTTTTTGTTAATCGCTATCTTGAAGGGAGGGATCTCTACAAATTGCGCGTCAATAAAAACGCATAATAATAAAAGAAAGTTTGTTTTGAACCTTTAATTTAATATAGAGAGAGTTTTTACTTGACGGACTCATGGATTTTTACTTGGTCTTTCACAACAGTCTCCATGTAGTTTTTGCCCCATTCATACATAGCATCGAGAATCGGCATTAGACTTTTCCCATATTCGGTCAGTGAATATTCCACTTTTGGCGGAACAACGGGATAGACTTTGCGATGAACAATGAGGTCTTCTTCCAGCTCCCGCAATTGGTTAACAAGCATTCTTTGGGTAATGCCTGGCATGAGAGCCTTCAGTTCACCAAATCGCTTCGTCCCCCCTTTTCCTAGATGCCATAAAATAAGCATTTTCCATTTACCCCCGATGACAGCGAGCGTCAATTCTTTTTCACAGTTATATACCTTACCACAAACACGTCCCATTTCTTTCACCTCCGTATCTATTATAACCGATAGTATACATTTTATCACTATGTGCTAAAAGTGCATATACTTACAAACAAACATTATACACATTTAAGTACTTCGTTTCCACAAATAATAGTTAGTGTTTTTTCCTCATGGGTAAAGGTTCATTATGAATATGTCCCATTCATCGTATCTCTTTGTTCATTATAACATTAGGTATATTTTTATATACTATATTGTATTTTTATCACTACATGATAATAAAGTTCGTACTTTTAGAAATATGTTATACCGATTATACTAGCGTCTGTACAACAAATCATAAGCACGGGAGGGAACAGCATAAACCGTTTTACAAACTACAATCGGAGAAAGCCCATGCAGGGTGCAGCCCGTCTTTAGACATGGATGAACCGATTGCTTTGACGTAGTCAAAGATGGTATACTACTTGATAGAGAAGAAAAGTCTAGCGTCTTGAATCGGGCGCACAGGGCGCAAAGCACCATAAAGGTGTTTGCCCATGAAAGTCTTGCGGAACAAGGGTGAGTGCTACGTGTAGGCGTACGAGAAGCTCTTTAGTACGCAAGAACCCCGCGACTTTAGTCGTCGGGAGATTCAGAGGTAAAGTGGTAGCCGCTCTACGCAACGAGTTTGGCGGACATGCCGTGGAAAAAATGAGAAAAAATAAATAGTTGTAAGCACTTGAAACATCTCCATCGAATTGTTTAAACCAAAGAAAAAACACTTGAGCTACCTGTTCCTGCACTCTACAGGAGGCAGGTAGCTTCATTTTTATTGAATTCGAGTGTTTATAGAACCTTCTTCCATTTATACGTCCAAAACCGCTCAGTTTTTAGCCATGCTAACGCATCTCCGCCTCGTTTGGAAGCGGCTTTCATCAGCCCTTCCGTTTGGGAGCGGTGCGCTTGGATTGCGGCCATTTTTTTGTCAATGACCGAGCTGACATCGCGGACAATGTCCGGTTTTCCGAGCTCTTGTTCACAGTTTTTCGCGAAAGCGACGCAATGCACGGTCGGGCGTTTTTCTTTCGGAAGCCGTTCGACAGCGCGAATAACGGCTGCCCCGCACGCGTCATGGTCGGGATGAACGCTGTAGCCGGGATAAAACGTAATGATCAGCGACGGATTTGTTTCGGCGATGATCGCACCGATGCGGTCGGAAAGCAGTTCCTCATCTTCAAATTCAATCGTTTTGTCACGGAAGCCTAATAGACGCAAATCTTTAATGCCAATGATTTTGCACGCATCTTCCAGTTCTTTTTTGCGGATGAGCGGCAGCGTTTCCCGATTGGCAAACGGCGGTTTCCCCATGTTTCGTCCCATTTCCCCGAGCGTGAGGCAAGCGTATGTGATTGGTGTACCATTTTCCGCGTGTAACGCTAATGTTCCGGAAACACCGAACGCTTCATCATCAGGATGAGGAAAAACGACTAATATATGTCTTTCCACATTGATTCCCTCCTTAAAACGGCTCATAGCTTAACTGTAACGCCACAGCCAGCTTTCCTTCGTAATCGTGTCCGGCCAACAACAATTGTCCTTTATCGGTCACTTCCCAATCAGTTAAGCCCTCTGCATACACCCAGCCAAAATCCAACCTCAACCCGACGCGGTAAGGTCCTTTTCCGACAATTTTCCCGCGGCTAAAACGAATGCGACCATTACGAATGTATGCCCCTGCCGAAAAAAATCTTTCATTATGGTGCGACGCATACGCTCCGTTTGTCGTTTCTAAATGCAAATACACATCTTGATTAGCAAAGCGGTTCAGCGCCGTCTGCACTTCTTCCACGCGAATCGGTTGCACGAAAACCCCTCCCTCGAACGTCGTTTTTCCTTATTGTACATGAAAACGGTACGGAAAAGGAAATATTTCGTTTGGCGAATTTTTTAGTATAATAGAAACGGACAGGCGAAAACGTAGCTTCATTGTTTGGAAACTTGCACCGAAACAAAAAAAGAGGTGAGGAACGATGCGTTTTCAAAGAAGCGGTGTAACGTTTTTAAACATAGATGGCACGTACGTTTCGCAGCAACGGCTTCTCCGTGTTCCGCATGAATGGATTGATTTAGCGGATATAAAGCATACGAATTTGTATTGTGAAGAGCATTCATTGCAAGAAATAGAACGGCGCATTCAGTACCGTAACTGCACAGGACTCACCTTTATTGGCAGCGGAAACTATCATTATGTGTCCTATTTGCTCATGAAACAGATGAACGAGCCGTTTACGCTTGTTTTGTTTGACAACCATACCGATATTGGAGCTAGAGGAGAAACGATGATTTCTTGCGGCTCGTGGGTTTCTTACGCTTTGAACATCCCGTTTTTAGAAAAAGTGATTATTGTAGGACCGTTGCAACGGTCGCATCCTCATCTTGCTGAAAACATCACGATCTTTCCAACGTTACATTCTCCGAAACTTCTTTTATCACATATAACAACTGAGCGTGTATATATTAGCATTGACAAAGATGTCCTTTGTCGAAACGACGCCGTTACGAACTGGGAGCAAGGAACGATGACCCTTTCGTTTTTGCTTCGTTGTTTACAACAATTATTGGTTTATAAACACGTAGTGGGAATGGATGTGTGCGGCGAATATCCGCAAGCTTCGACGGATATATTCCATCCGATGAGCCGCGAAGCAAACCGGAAAAATGAATATGCAAACCTTTGCATTGCGGAAACGTATTTGCGACATACGCTACACCACCCACGTCTAGCGTGAATAAGAAAAGCGGAAGCGACTGTTCAGTTGCGATGGGCAAATGTCCTTCACCCGCAGAGGTGCTTGACATCTCGAGGGGAAGGTTATTTGACCCCGAACAGCTACGAGCCGGAGCTAGACAGTGATTCAGAGAAATTTCCTACCGTAAAAAAAGCCCGGTTTTTTTCATAAAGAATCCGGGCGCTTCTTCTAATAAATGATGCGAAACGTTTTCTCATTAGGGAGAGGTGCTATGTATTCTGTTTCAATCTTGGTCACTCTAGCGAACGGAGAGCCTTGCTCGATTTTATCTATAAACATCTGGATCCGTTCATCCGTTCCTTGTACTTCCAATTCTACCGTCCCATCGTCCTTATTTTTTACCCAACCGGTTAAGTCCCACTTTAGCGCTTCGCCCTGCGTATAGTAGCGAAAGCCGACACCTTGAACGCGACCATGAACAACAACATGTAACCGCCTCATAGCTATCCTCCTCATATTATCCTATACCCAATCATACAACAATATGGGGAGGTTTGCCTATTCTAAACAAAAAGGGCTGATCTATTTCAGCCCTTTTGTGTAACGATTTGTTGATTCACTTTTTCCTGCACGAGCTCTTCAAGAAGCGGGTGATAGCCTAAATAACGGCACAATATCCATTGATGTTTGGACTTAGGCAAAGCGCGAAGCTGGGCTTCGATTTTTTTCATTAATATACCGGTAAACAGCAAATAAGGAACGATGAAAATCGTTTCATATGAAGAATCGCTTGCTTTTTGTAAGCTGTCTGCAAGCGATGGTTGGGCGGCAGCGAGAAAGCAAACATCGACCGCAGGGATATTTGCTTTTTGTTGCAGGCGTTTTGCGATCGCTTCCATATCTCGCTTAGTATCTGGATCGCTGCTACCACGGCCAACGAGCAATACCATCGAGCGATTATCAATTGGAATCGCTTGTTCGGTAATTCGTTCCATGAGGATGTCGATCATTTTGCCATTGACGCCAAATGGGTCGCTTACCGCAAACTTTAGATGCGGATAGCGTTGTTTTGCTTTTTGAATGGCGTTTGGAATATCAAATTTCGCATGTCCAGCCGCTAGTAATAAAACAGGGAGAACGATGATATGTGTTGCCCCTTTTTGTACGCAGCGGTCGATGCCTGCTTTGATATTCGGTTCGGCATGTTCAATAAAGCAAATTTCTTGAATGGGACAAGGAACTTTTATTTTACAGCGCTCAATAAATGAGTTTGCTTCTTCACAAGCTTTCGCGACGCGGCTTCCGTGGCAAACATATAAAACAGCTTGCATAATAGCCTCCTTATAACGCTTCGTTTGCAACAGATGGCTGTAGCATCCGCTCAAACCAGTAAATTTTGTCGCGCAAGGTGACGACTTCCCCGATAATGATCATGCTTGGATTTTCGATTCGCTTCTGTTGGACTGCTTCGACGATCGTTTCGAGCGTAGCGGTCACCGTTCGTTGCTCGTATAATGTGCCCCACTGGATCACAGCAACGGGAGTGGAAGGAGCTTTTCCATGTTTGATTAATTGATCACGAATATATGGGAGATTACTAATTCCCATATAAATAGCAATTGTGTCAATTCCTTTGGCAAGACTTTCCCATTTGATCTCCTCTTGGCTTCCGTCTCGCTTATGGCCGGTCACAAATGCAACGCTTGAGCTGAAGTTACGATGGGTGACAGGGATTCCGGCGTAAGCGGCCGCCGCAATTCCAGCGGTAATGCCGGGAACGATCTCAAAATCGATGCCGTGTTTCGCAAGCGCCTCGGCTTCTTCACCGCCTCTGCCGAAGACGAACGGATCCCCGCCTTTTAATCTTACCACGACTTTCCCTTTTTTCGCATGATGGATGAGAAAGTGGTTAATCGTTTCTTGCTGCATCGTATGGTACCCCGGAAGTTTGCCGCAAAAAATGAGTTCTGCGCCCTTTTTGGCATATGACAATAATCGTTCATTAATGAGACGGTCGTACAAGATGACATCCGCTTTTTGGATACATGTTAACCCTTTTACTGTAATCAGTTCCGGATCGCCAGGACCAGCTCCGACTAAATACACTTTGCCCATCTTCGTTCAGCCCTTTCTTAGTAGTATCACCGACAAATGAGCAAGCAACCTGCACCATTCGCAGGTTGCTCAACCCTTCGTCTGAATAGGTCAATATTAACTGGTTTCGTTGCGTGAATCAATCAACTTGTCAAAAAAGTGTACAAACGTTAGGCTGGACGGAACGTTTCACGCATCATTTCATATAGCTAACCAGTCGCCTCCGCTTTTCTTACTTAATAAGCTGTCGTTCACGCAAATAAGTGATTACTTGATCGATGCATTCTTCTAGCGAGTATCGATGCGTTTCAATTGTCAGTTCCGGCGAAGTCGGTTCTTCATAAGGAGAATCGATGCCGGTAAATTCACGAATTTCCCCGTTTCGTGCTTTTTTATACAATCCTTTTGGATCGCGTTTCTCACATTCTTCAAGTGGACATTTCACGTAAATTTCGATAAACTCGTCTTGTTCAAGTAATTGCCGGACGAGTTGACGGTCACGGGCAAACGGAGAAATAAAGGCGGTTAATACAAATTGCCCGCTGTCGACAAACAGTTTTGCGACTTCGCCGATGCGCCGGATATTTTCCGTCCGGTCTTCGGCGGAAAAGCCTAAATCTTTATTCAAGCCGTGGCGAATGTTATCGCCATCTAATACGTAGTTTTGTACGCCAAGTTCAAATAACTTTTTCGATACGGCGTTTGCAAGCGTCGATTTGCCGGAGCCGGAAAGCCCTGTAAACCATAAAACAGCGCTATGATGGCCGTTTTTCGCGCGCCGGTCTTCTTTTGTGACGGCCGTGTGATGCCAAACGATATTTGCCAACGTCCTTCCTCTCCTTTACTTCGTAGATGTCGAAACAGCTTCCCGTTGTTGCAGCCCTTTAATAAGCACTTGCACAACTTCCGGACGGCTGAACGTGCTTGGCGGCACTTCGCCGTTTCGCAACATTTCTCGCACTTTCGTTCCTGATAAGACGACATGGTATTCACGGTCATGCGGGCACGTTTTTGTGGAAGCCATCCCTTCGCATTTTGTGCAATAAAAGCTATGCTCGAAAAAGAGTGGGGTAATACCAAGCTCTTCTTGTGTAAAGTTTAAGAAGATTTTTTGCGCATCGTATGTGCCGTAATAATTTCCAACCCCCGCATGGTCGCGACCGACAATGAAATGTGTGCAACCGAAGTTTTTGCGCACCATCGCATGGAAAATGGCTTCCCGTGGACCAGCGTACCGCATCGCTGCTTGGAACACACCTAGAAAGACACGGTCTTGCGGATAGTAGTTTTCAAGCAATACTTGATAGCTTTCCATGCGAATGTCGGCTGGAATGTCATCGTCTTTCGTTTCGCCGACGAGCGGGTTTAAAAATAAACCGTCGACAATTTCAAGCGCACATTTTTGAATGTACTCATGCGCGCGATGGACTGGGTTGCGCGTCTGGAAGCCAACAACGGTATTCCAGCCAAGCTCGGCAAAGTGTTTACGCGTTTCTGCTGGATCGAAATAAAACGCCGCAAATCGTCCTTTATCGGTCCGTTTCACGAGAGTAATTGGTCCGCCGACATAAACGGTCGGTTTTTCGAAAAGTTTTTTGACGCCAGGGTGGTTGTGATCATCGGTTTTATATACATGAAGCGCTTCTTTTTGTTTATCTGGAACGTAAATGTCTTGAATATCAATGACGCCATAGACATCGCCGTCGTAAACAAGCTTTACTGTTTCGCCGACAGCTAGTTCGTTTGCTTTTTCTTCACTGACGGCAAGCGTGATCGGAATGCTCCATACCGTTCCATCAGCAAGGCGCATCGTTTCGACGACAGAATCGTAATCATTTTTTGTTAAAAATCCGGTCAGCGGGCTGTAGCCGCCGATGCCAATCAACTCAAGATCGCTTAGTTCAGCGTTGCTCAATTCAATTTCTTTTTCAATGGCATCAACTGCATAATCTGGATTCCAACGGTTGATTAATGTTCCTCCATGTGGAATGCTTACACTCATTGTGTATTCCTCCTTGTATAATAAAACATATAGGATAACTATGAATTAATGTTAAATGCCGCCACCGTTTTCATGAAGCGCCCGTTTTTCTTCGGAGATCGTCTTTTTTAAACTAATAACCCCAATCGTTGCCAAGCAGACGCTAAAAATGGCGATGACGGTGTATAAATCGCTATCAAGCAATAATTTTACTAAACTATACGAAATAACGAGCGAAAAAATCGGTGAAACAAACCATACTTTTAATAGTTGAATGACGATTCGCTTTTGCCAAATATAAAATCCTGTTTTGGCAGTGCCGATCCCGATAATGGCCGATGTCGTAATTTGTGTCAGCGGCACGGGAAGCCCGAAAACGGAAGAGATGATAACGAGAATTGCCCCTGTGCCGGAAATGGCGCATCCTTCGAACGGGGAAAAGCGCGTAATTTTTTTTCCGTTTGTTTCGAGCACGCGTCTGCCAAGTAATAGCGCGCCGAGCGCAACAAACACCCCACCGAATATCGTTCCTTTTGTGACGGAAATAAGCCCTGCACCGACAAGCGGTCCGACCGCGTTCGCCACGTTGTTCATGCCCGCCGAAAATGCTTCAAAAAAACCTGCAACAATCAATAGCGCCATAAAGCTTTTTTGCCATTTCCCTCTTTCCACTTGTGGGTATTTGCGCTTTAGCGCTAAAAACCATTTGCCGATGAAAAAGGTCAACGTAAAAGCAATAATCGGAACAACGACCCAAATGGACACGATAAATAATAGTTTTGATACATAAAGCGCTTGGTAAGCGATGCCGACACCAACGACCGAACCAACGGTGATTTCGCTCGTTGAGAGCGGGATTCCCATGATGTTTGCGGCAAATAAGGAAATCGCTGCCGCCGTTAAAATGATAATGACAATTTTAACGCTTAATACGGAAGACGGGATAATGCCTGAGCCAATTGTTTTGACGACTTCCCCGCCGCCAAGACTCCCTAAAAAAACACCAAGACCGCAAAGGAGAAGGGCAACATATTTCTGTTTGATCGCTCCGGATCCGTAAGCGACTCCCATCGCTGCAGCCGCGCCACTTGCCCCGATGTTCATCGCGAAAAAGAAGGAGACGATAAAAGCAACGGTTAACATATTCATTCTCCCTCCTTATGATTCATGCAGGCCGCATTCTATTTTTCCGCGCCCTGCCCATCTGCCTGAGCGTAAATCGTTCATATCAAGGGCAGGGGATGTACACGGTTCACAGCCGATGCTCGGATAGCCGCGATCATGAAGCACGTTATATGGCAATTCGTGTTTGTACACATAGTTCCAAACGTCTTTCCATGTCCAATGAATGAGTGGGCAAATTTTAATCGACTGAAATTTTTCGTCCTTGTTAAGATATTCCACATGTTGACGCGTCGGCGATTGTTCGCGCCGCAGGCCAGAAATCCAAGCGGTAACACCGGTCAGCACTTCGCGGAGTGGGATAATTTTCCTCAGTTCACAGCACTTATTCGGGTGATGCTTCCATAATTCATCGCCAAACTGCTCTGCTTGTTCTTCTAGAGACAGATGTGGCTTTTTCATAATAATTCGAAGATCTGGGTATTTTCGTTTGATCTTTTCAATTGTTTCATATGTTTCGCGAAAATGAAGATTCGTATCAAGAAAAACAATTTCGGCATCCGGTTTTACTTTGGAAATCAAGTCAATTAACACGATACCCTCAATACCAAAACTGCAAGCATATACAATATCGTCTTGATAATGGTCATATGCCCATTGCAGAACGTCTAACGCCCCTTTTGTGTCGTTGTCGCTTGAAAATGACGGCTTCGCTACATCCCATGTGTGATACGTAAGCAAGGCAATCCCCCCTTAATGTTGAGTAATAAGAAAACTTTCCATTTCGGAAAGGTGAAAGACGAATTTTTTTCCCACTTCAAAAGCTGTTAGGCGTTAAGTGGTGAGTAGGTGAACGAGCCAGTTCTCTCCCACGCTCTTGATAAGTGTGTAATTGACTAAAATTTTAACATAATTCACACAAAAGTCAATCCTAGTTTTTCGATAGGAATTATTTTTTTTAAAAAAAAAGCCCCCTTAGGAAGGGGTTATTTTTTTTGTTCCAATTCCATGCGCATAAACTTTCGTGTATTTGGTCCGTATATTCCGTCGTCTTGCAGCGCGGCGTACATCGATTGGAAACGACGCACGGCGTCTTCCGTTTGTTCCCCGTATACGCCATCGATTCCTTTCGGGTCAAATCCGAGATGTTTTAAGGCGCGCTGTACCATTTTGACATCTTCGCCTTTGTCGCCTTTTTTTAATACTTTATTTGGTAATGGAAATGCTTCTTGGCGCAGTTTTTGGTTGACGACTTCGGTTAATTTTGCTAACGTTTCTTGGCCAACGATGCCGTCTACGTGCAAGCCGTATTGTTTTTGAAATGCCATGACGGCATTTTCCGTTTCTTCTCCGAAGGCGCCGTCTGCGCCGTATTTCGGGAGCGGAAAGCCGACGCGGATAAGGTCTTGTTGAATTTCTTTCACAAATGTTCCTTTATCGCCGAGCTTGAGTGGTAAACGGACGGTTGTGCCTTTTACTTGTGTTGGTTTCGCGGGATTGGTTTTATTCGGTTGACTAGCAGGGGTCATCGTTTCCACGATATCTTGGATAAAACTATCCCACGTCACCCCATAAAGGCGAAACACATCGAGCGGGTCGCTTCTTCGTTCCGGGTCAAGCGTATGGTGGGACACAATCTGCCGTTTCGGGTCAAGCCGGAACGTTTTGCAAAGGTACGCGTGATACCACACGTATCGTTTATATGCTTCGTGAAAATCAATCGTTCCCCCGTAGCAAAGCTCTACCCCGATGGCGGCATCGTTTGCATCAACGCCGAACAGCTGGTTGTCCATTGGCTTATTGTATAAAACGTGCCAAGCTTTTTCGTCTAACGGAATGATTTCGAGAATGTATTTGTCATCGATGAACGTATGAGCCGATGCTGACGGTTGGCGGGTATGGAAATAGTTGCGGTTGGCATAAGCGGTTGAGCCGGGATTTCCGGTTGAATGGCTGACGATAAATTTCACGCCTTGCAATTTTTGGCCAGAGCGGGCGTTGCCAATTTGAATATAGTCGCGGGTAATGTCGTATTCCATGTTTGTCCACCTTCCTTCATAAATTATTTCATCATATCATATGTTTTGGATGCGAAACGGTGAAAGGCTTTTCTACTATATTGATCGCTGCAAAAGGCGGAAAAAGATAGGACAAAATAAAAAAGATGGTCTAACCATCTTTATAGTTCAACCATCTTTTTGCTGTTTCCTATTTTTTTCGCAAATTTCCTAATTCCTCGACGATCGCTTGCATCTCACTTGGGCTGAAAGATTGCTTTTTCATCACCATTTCATAAATGTCTTTTAGCTCTTCATACAACGCGTCATCGAAATGGGAAGGTTTCATCACATCAAAATTCAACACTTTTAACTTTTCTTTCATTTTTTCAATCATGTATTCCATATTGTCCAGAGATTTTTTCGATAAGTCCACATCGTTCATTCCTTTCCGCCTCCTTATTATCGCCTATTGTACCATATGGAAAGTATACATGGCGATTTATATTTTGTTTATAATGGAGAACGAGAGGAGGAATTGGAAATGGTGAAAGTGTTATTCGTTTGTTTAGGGAATATTTGCCGTTCACCAATGGCTGAGGCGATTTTTCGCGATTTAGTGAAAAAAGAAGGATTGGAAGAGAATTTTGTCATCGATTCAGCGGGAACGGGAAATTGGCACGTCGGAAAACCGCCGCATCGTGGAACGCAGGAAATTTTACAGAAACATGCGATCGACTTTAGCGGTATTCGCGCGAGACAAATTAGTGAAGAGGATTTACGGACATTTGATTACATTATTGCGATGGATATGGAGAATCTCGGGAATTTACGTCGGTTAGCGGGATATAATAAAGTTGGCTTTATCGGCCGTTTACTTGATTTCGTTCTGGACAGTGATCTTACGGATGTGCCGGACCCGTATTACACAGGCAACTTTGAAGAAGTATATGAATTAATTCAAAAGGGATGTCGTCATTTGCTCGAAACAATCAAAAAAGAAAAAGGATTGTAAGGAAGAATGGGAACGTGACACAAAGTCCTAGTCGATCAGATGAAAGGGGGATCGGGTGATGGTGAATCTCACGTTTATCCGCGAACTAATTCGGCGTTTTCAAGAAGATGAAGTGTCGCGCTTGTCAGCGGAGTTAGCCTACTTTTTTCTTCTTTCCCTCTTTCCGTTTTTAATTTTTTTATTGACGTTGCTGGCGTATTTACCGGTTCCGCATGAAGATGTGCTCACCATCGTCCGGCAGTACGCGCCGAAAGAAGCGATCGATCTCATTGAAGCGAACATTCAAGATATTATGGACCATCAAAACGGTAAACTGTTGTCATTGGGAATTATCGGGGCGATTTGGTCGGCTTCCAACGGCATTGACGCCATTGTCCGCGCGTTGAACCGCGCCTATGATGTCGAAGAAAGTCGTTCGTTTATCGTCGCAAGGGGAATGTCGATTTTATTGACGTTTGGGATGATGATCGTGATTGTAGTGGCGCTATTGCTTCCTGTGTTCGGCAAGGCGATCGGCCTTTTTTTATCCTCTGTGCTAGGCGTTTCATCCGTTTTTTTTGCGCTCTGGAACACGTTGCGTTGGTCGGTCAGCTCGCTCATTTTGTTCATCGTTTTCACCGCTTTATACTACTTTGCACCGAATAAGCGACTACACTGCAAAGAAGTATTTGTTGGCGCGATATTTGCGACAGTTGGCTGGATTGTTACTTCGCTTGCGTTTTCTTATTATGTAGGGACTTTCGCTAGTTATACGTCCATGTACGGAAGCCTAGGGGGAATTATCATTTTGCTTGTCTGGTTTTATTTATCGGGCATGATCATCGTGCTTGGGGGAGAGTTAAATGCGATTTTCGCTTGTCGGCGCGAAGGAAGAAAGCGGGAGCGGTAACGGATAAACGAAAGCAAACGGGGCATGCTAATCGGTGTAGCCGGTTGGAGGAGGAATGAAGATGACGAAAAAAACAAAAAAAGATGGCGGGACAAAACAAAAAGGAAAGCATAAACCGACGCATAAAACAAGCAGCAGTGCGAACGGACAAAATGGATACCATTAAAAAAGAAAGGCTGTCGCCATAGACAGCCTTCTATTCTGCAATTTCTTCGTAATGGTAATATGTTTGGTTGTAAATGTGTTCGATTTCTGCATCTGTCATGTACATAAGCTGCTCTCTAGCGATTCCTTTTACTTTCTCGATAAACTCAATCATATTTTTTCGTTCCGCTCTGCTCATCGTTCTTCTCCCTTTCGTTCTGTTTTAAAACAGTATGTTTATTTGTTATTTGTATTATATAACAGTATGTGAAAATTGGTCAACATCTTTTTTAAAAATAGGCAAAAAAATTTAAGAGGTCACTTTTCTGTGACCTCTGCGTGTTTGTTATAGAACAACGCGATGAAAACGAGGAAAAGAAGGGAGCTAATGACAAGAAAAAAACTTCCGTGCCCATATGGAATCATGGTACCGATAAACAGCGGCCCGCACATGCTGCCGATGCTATAAAAAATACCGGAGAGCAAGTTACCGGTTGGCAACAGATGTTTCGGAAGCAAATCCGCCATGTATGTAATCCCGAGCGAGAAAAGGGAACCGACAAACATACCTGCAACAAAAAAGCAAATGAATAAACCGACAAACGAATGAAGAAAAAATAAGGCACTTATAAAACTAATCGTACCGATCAATAGTGCCGTAGAAAGCACACCCTTTCGCTGAAAACGGTCGCTTAACATGCCGAGCGGCAGCTGAAAGAGGATGCTGCCGATAGAAAACGCAGGCAACAGAGTAGCGACTTGTTGAACGGATAAATGTTCACGAAGCGCATACACTGGAAAAATCCCATGGACGGAAGCTTCTAAAAATCCGTAAGTAAACGGGAGCAAGAGCGCTGCCCACGCATATTTCCACGTATCGATGAAGCGGTGGGATGAACCCGAATGATGGGTGGTTCCTGCTGTTTCGGGATGTTCGTTTCGGATGAAAAACACGGCCAACCACCCTAATAAGCTCAACAAGGAGGATAATAAAAACGGCAGCTGTTCACTCCGTTCAACGAGCGACGCCAACATCGGCCCGAGCGAAAAACCAATCCCGAAAAACAACCCGTATAACGATAAGTTTCGGCCGCGCCGATGATGAGGGGAAAAGTCAGTAATCCACGTCTGCACTGCGAAATGAAGCATATGATCCCCGATGCCGACCAATAAACGTAAAACGAACCAAAATAAAAATGAATTCCATAGTGGAAATAAAGCGAGCGATAATAGTACAATAAAACCACCTAATATAATGATGGGTCGATATCCATATTTTCGCAACGGTTTTTCCATAAATGGAGAGACGAGAAGCACGCCGATGTACATGGCAGTGGCATGCGCTCCATTGACAGAAGACGAAACGCTGTGCTTTTCTAATAATATAGAAATTAAAGGAAGCAACATTCCTTGCGATAATCCCGAAATCGCTACAACACTAACTAAAATCCAAAGACGCATGATCGATCCCTCATTATTTAGAAAATCACACCGATTACCATCGTACATAGTTTTAAAGGGAAAAACAAGAACTAACAAAGAGGTGGATAGAAATGGAATTTAAAATGAAAGAAGTCGGATTTCAAACGAATTTTGAATATGGGGAATTGCATGTAGCGGGAGATGAGGCGTACGGTTTTCGTCCTTATCAGCTGCTTGTTTCTTCAATTGCGGTTTGCAGCGGCGGGGTGTTGCGAAAAGTGTTGGAAAAAAAGCGGCTTCATGTAGAAGATATGACAATTCGTGCTGATGTAACCCGAAATGAAAAAGAAGCGAACCGCGTAGAAGCGATTCATCTTCATTTTATTATCAAAGGCGAGAATTTGGCTGAAGATAAAGTCGCGAAATCGCTGGAAGTAGCGAGAAAAAACTGCTCGATGATCCGGTCGGTCGAAGGGTGTATCCGCATTACGGAAACGTTTGAACTTGTCAAGTGACAAGAAAGGTTAGGTGTAAAGAATGAACAAACTATTTACGCTCATGGTTTTCATCGGTGTGCCACTATCAGTGATCGGAGGTTTTTTTCATTGGCCTTCCGTCATGATGTTTGCGATTTACTGTGTCACGATTATTGCATTAGCAAGCTACATGGGAAGGGCGACGGAAAGTTTGGCGATTGTCGCTGGTCCACGTGTTGGTGGCTTGTTAAATGCGACGTTTGGCAACGCGGTGGAGCTCATCATTTCTGTATTTGCTTTAAAAGCGGGGCTCGTAGGAGTCGTATTGGCCTCGCTGACCGGTTCTGTATTAGGAAACTTATTGTTAGTGGCAGGACTGTCCTTTTTTGTCGGGGGACTGAAGTACAAGCGTCAAGAGTTTAACGTATATGATGCCCGTCATAACGCCGGATTGTTGACGTTTGCGATTTTAGTGGCTTTTGTCATTCCAGAAGTATTTTCCTTGCATATGTCAGAGGGGGAAACACTATCGCTTAGTGTCGGTATTTCGGTCATTATGATCATCCTGTATTTGGCGGCGCTCTATTTTAAATTAGTGACGCATCGCGGTGTGTACCAGCATAAATCCGACGAAATGGAAGAACATGAAGAACCGGAATGGGGAAAAGGAAAAGCAATTGCCATTTTAGCGCTTGCTACGCTTGCCGTTGCTTACATTTCCGAAAAGCTTGTTCATACGTTCGAAACGGTTGCTGAATCATTTGGCTGGAGCGAATTGTTTATCGGAATCATTATCGTAGCGATCGTCGGCAACGCGGCGGAGCACGCTTCCGCAATCATCATGGCGTACAAAAATAAAATGAACGTTGCGGTGGAAATTGCGATCGGCTCGACGCTGCAAATCGCTATGTTTGTTGCGCCAACGCTTGTGCTTATTTCGTTATTATTCCCGACGAGCATGCCACTTGTCTTTTCGCTCCCTGAGTTAGTAGCGATGGCCACATCGGTATTGCTAATGATCGTCCTTTCGAATGATGGGGATACGAACTGGTTTGAAGGGGCGACGCTACTTGCGGCGTATACGATCATGGGCATCGGTTTTTATTTGTTGTAAAAAAAGAGGACTCTGTCAGACAGCAGAGTCCTTTTCCTATACATAAAAATAGGAGGAAAAACAGCACATTTGCATTTAGTATACTACATCGTTAGAAAATTTTAAATATTAAAACAAAAATAATAAAATTTTTTCTTTATAAGTTGCAATAAAGAATTTCCGATTTTTCGTTTCGGTTTTCATCTAAATACAAGCTGATATGATATAACGTGGCGAGTGATCAGCTGGATGTAAAACAAAATTTCAACTTATATTGATGGATAAATGGCCTTTTTTTGAAAAAAATAACGATGGAAGGAGTAACAGAAAGGAGTTTATGCGATGCGAAAATGGATTCTTTCTTGTGTTATAAGTCTGTTGGTCGCTTATTCGCCGGCGCTGGCTACCGCAGCAATACCGAACTCTGCTGTCGATATTTCGAAAGAAAATACGTATCCAAACCCGACACAAGATTTGCCGTATTTACAGCCAAGTCCGTTTGCGAAACAATTGATCGAGTCAGCGAACGTCAAAATTGAAAATCCGGAGTTGATCCGGTTGTTAAACGAATCATCGGTATCAAGCACGCCGTTCGCCCTCGGCTATCGCGCGACGATTTATTTAGGTCAATGGCCGTTGAATTATCAATCGCTAGAAACGTCGACGAATTGGGAATATCAAAAAGTGAATACGAACTTTTTAGATAACCGTGGCGGCAATGCCCCACAAAAATTGTATTACAAACAAGAGTTACAAAAACATATTCGCGGTGGGTTAACTGCGCCGGTGCCGAATGAAGAAGCCGTTAAAAAAATGATGTTGTTAACGGCGATGAAGAAAACGAATTTGCCGCTATCTTTTAGTACGGTGATCGGTATTGGAACGAAAAAAGACCAGCCGTATCAAGTGCCGGTGAAAAAACTCGGCTATTTATACGCCTATGCTCCGGCGGTAAATGAAAAAGGAAAAGTGACGTACGGGGAAGTGTACATCGTACTAAAAGGGAACAAAAAGAAAATTGTCGTCAAAAATGTGATGACCCAAGGCGTCGGGGCATGGATTCCAGTGCAAGACCGGCTGTTGTTTTCATATATGATTAGCGATCAGCCAAGATAAAACGTCAAGGAAATTTCCTTGACGTTTATTTTTTAATATGGGCTTTTCGAATGGTGAAGTCCACGTCTTTATAATAAACATTTTTCACGAGCACGTTCGGACCGAGGCATTGAACGGAAGGACAATGGCAGTTCAACTGTTTGGCAAGCGGCGAATGGCTCCATTTTTCGTACGCTTCTAGTAACGTATCGTGCTGAATGTTGCCGAGCGACGGCTCGTCGCCAAAATCGGTTACGATAATTTCCCCTGTGAAAATATTAACGTTTAACCGTGAACGACCGTCTGGATCGTTGCGGACGGTCACGTTTTTGCTTGTGTATAACCGTTTTAATAAAGCGAGATCTTCTTCGTTATCGCTACACGGATAAAACGGCAGCGTTCCAAACAACATCCATACGTTTTCATCGCGAACGTCCAACAAATGATGGATAGCTGCTCGTAACTCATCAAGACTGACCGTTTCTAACGCGCTCGCAAAATCGCTCGTGTACATCGGATGCACTTCATGCCGCTTACAGTACATTTCTTCTACGATTTGGCGATGAATCGTTTCTAAATGAGGCAGCGTTCGTTTATTAATCATCGTTTCTGCCGAGACGAAGACGCCCATTTTGGCGAGTGCTTTTGCGTTTTCCACCATCCGCTCAAAATACGCTTCGCACTGACGGTGGCTCGGCTTTTTCTCCATCATCGCAAACCCGCCTTCGACGAAATCGTCAATTGTTCCCCAATTGTGGGAAATGTGAAGTACATCTAAATACGGAATGATTTTTTCGTACCGTTCTAATTCTAACGTCAAATTCGAGTTCAGCTGCGTGCGCACCCCGCGCTCATGGGCGTATTTCAGCAGCGGTACAACGTATTCATTGACCGATTTTAATGAAAGCATCGGCTCTCCGCCCGTAATGCTTAACGAACGTAAATGCGGAATTTCGTCCAGCCGGCGGATCAGGAGCTCTAAAGGCAACGCTTCTGGGTCTTTTGTCTGCAACGTATAGCCGACTGCGCAATGCTCACAACGCATATTGCATAGCGTTGTCGTTGTAAACTCAATATTCGTTAACTGCATTTTTCCATATTGTTGAACGTCTAAATACGCTTCCCACGGATCAAACGATGGCGTAATTGGTTCAAGTGTGATACGAGTCATACGATTCTCCTTCACTGTCTAAAATTTAACCATGTCCATTATAGTCCATTGTCATTTTTTCAACAATCGGGTACGATGGAAAGGAAGGGAGAGAAAAAACTTGGGTAACGCGGTATACGAAAAAGATTTACAACTAAAATATTTGAAAGAGCGTTTAAATATGCTATTGCATATGCTTGATTCCCTCGATCCGGAGTCGGCCGACGTCGAAGACATTGACCGCCTCATTGAGGTGATCGATTCGCTTGAAATGAAGTATGAGCAATTTAAGAAAACGTGGTGAAAAGCTGGCTTGGCCGGCTTTTTTCTTTTTTGGACATCATCCGTTTTCATTGCTTGGCAAAAAGCAGTATAATAAAGGAGAATATATCGATGATGGACAAAGGGGAAGGGGCGTTAATCATGGAAAAGTTTCAAGAGAGCATGTACCAGCTCATTGTCGAAACATCGACAAAATTGCCAAAAGATGTGCGGCGGGCGATTGCGCGGGCGAAAGCGCGGGAGAACGCAGGCACAAGGGCAGCAATGGCATTAACGACGATTGCCGGAAACATTCAAATGGCCGATGAAAACGTGTCGCCAATTTGCCAAGACACCGGGCTTCCAACATTTAAAATTAAAGTTCCGGTCGGCGTCAACCAAATCAAAATGAAAGAGGCGATTCGCCGAGCGATCGCTCAGGCGACAAAGGACGGAAAGCTTCGTCCAAACTCCGTCGATTCGTTAACGGGCGAAAACAGTGGCGATAACTTAGGTGATGGCGTGCCGGTCATTAAGTTCGAGCAATGGGAGAACGATTACATCGATGTTCGTTTAATTTTAAAAGGTGGCGGCTGTGAAAATAAAAACATTCAATACAGCTTGCCGTGCGAATTGGAAGGACTTGGACGGGCTGGCCGCGATTTGGACGGCATTCGCAAATGTATTTTGCATGCGGTCTATCAAGCGCAAGGACAAGGATGCAGCGCTGGCTTTATCGGCGTTGGCATTGGCGGCGACCGCTCGGCTGGCTATGAATTGGCGAAAGAGCAGTTGTTCCGCTCGGTCGATGATGTGAACCCAAACGAAGAGCTTCGCCAGCTCGAAGACTACATTATGGAAAACGCCAATAAACTCGGCATCGGTACGATGGGGTTTGGCGGCGAAACGACACTTTTAGGCTGTAAAATCGGTGTCATGCACCGCATTCCAGCAAGCTTCTTTGTTTCGGTTGCCTATAACTGTTGGGCGTTTCGCCGTTTAGGGGTGAAAATCGATCCAGAAACAGGCGAAATTCAAGAATGGTTCTATCAAGAAGGTGAAGATGTCGATTTTGCGAAAGAGCTAGAAAAAGCAGAAGAAAAGCAATCCATACCGACAGAAGGGCGCGAAATTGTCCTCGAAGCACCGCTAACGGAAGAGCAAGTTCGCCAGCTGAAAGTCGGTGATGTCGTCCGCATTAACGGTACGATGTATACAGGCCGCGATGCGATTCATAAACATTTAATGGATCATGACGCACCAGTTGATTTGAACGGGCAAATTATTTATCACTGCGGTCCGGTCATGTTAAAAGACGAAAACGGCAAATGGCATGTCAAAGCGGCAGGTCCGACGACAAGTATTCGCGAGGAGCCTTATCAAGGCGACATTATGAAAAAGTTCGGTATTCGTGCGGTCATCGGCAAAGGCGGCATGGGAGCGAAAACACTGGCGGCATTAAAAGAGCACGGCGGCGTCTACTTAAACGCGATCGGCGGGGCGGCGCAATATTATGCGGACTGCATTAAATCGGTCGAAGGCGTCGACTTCTTGGAGTTTGGCATTCCGGAAGCGATGTGGCATTTGCGCGTCGAAAACTTTACGGCAGTTGTCACGATGGACTCTCACGGCAACAGCCTTCACGAAGATGTCGAAAAATCATCGCTTGAAAAACTGGCGCAATTTAAAGAACCGGTATTTAAATAATTGTTGAACCCCGCAAAGTCTATGGGCTTTGCGGGGTTTTTGTTAAAAAGTGGCGCGGTTAAAGCGGTCAGAAAGGAAAACGATATAGGTAGTAGCTTTTTGGAAGGAGGATTACGGTGAACCGTTATGTGCTCTTGTTGCTATTGCTTGTCGTTTCGTTCGCGCCATCGTCCGCTTATGCGCTGTCGAACGAAGCGATTCATTGGGGGTTTTCCAAAAGCAAAAACCACGAACCGCCTTCTGCCGGAAAGGAATGGGATGCACTGCTTGCGAAATACGACGCGTTTTATTTAGGGAATCCGCGGGAAAAGGCGATTTATTTAACGTTTGATAACGGGTACGAAAACGGCTATACGGAAAAAATTTTAGACGTGTTAAAAGAAAAACATGTTCCAGCTACCTTTTTTGTCACTGGCCATTATTTAGAAACGGCCCCTGATTTAGTGAAGCGGATGGCCAAAGAAGGGCATATTGTCGGCAACCATTCTTGGCATCATCCGGATTTGACAACGGTGAGCGATGAGCGGCTGCGGGCAGAGCTAGAGGCAGTACGAAAAAAAACGGAGGAGTTGACCGGGCAAAAAGGGATGATGTATCTTCGGCCGCCAAGAGGGATTTTTAGCGAACGGACGATGGCGATTGCCCGTGAACTTGGCTACTATCACGTCTTTTGGTCGCTTGCCTTCGTCGATTGGCATATCGATCGGCAAAAAGGCTGGAAGTATGCATATGATCAAATTATGAGTCAAGTTCATCCTGGCGCTGTTATATTGCTTCATACGGTTTCAAAAGATAATGCCGATGCCCTTGCAAAAGTGATTGACGATTTGCGAAAACAAGGGTATACATTTAAGCGTCTAGACGATGTGATGATCGAAAAAGTGGGGCTTTCCCCGTTGTTGTTCACCCTTTGACTTTGTTCGAAGGGTTTTGTTTCGTTATAATAAGGGAAAAAAGGCAGGAGTCGATATGTGGCAACAACGAATCGAAGTGGAAGCTCCGTATGATTTTTCACGTGTACTAGAGCGGCTGGCGCAAGATCCGCTGTCCGTAGTGGATTTCAAAAAACAGCAGCTGACCGTGCCGCTTTATATAAACGATACTCCGGTTGCTGTTTTCGTCCGCAGTGTCGGGACGAAACAGTCGCCGGTTTTTCTTGTCGAAGCGCAGCATCCAGAACGAAAAGAAGCGGTATTGGCGCGCCTTTTGCGCATTTTTCACTGGGACAGGCCGCTTGCGCCGATTCAAAACTATTTTTTACAAACGGAGTTGCACGAAATTTTTCGCCAACATGAAGGAACACCGCTTGTTTTAGAGTTTGATTTATATTTTTGCTTAATAAAGTGCATTATTCATCAACAGCTGCACATGAAAGTCGCGTACCAAATGACGGAACGGTTTGTGAAAACGTTCGGACGCGAAATCGACGGAATATGGTTTTATCCGCGCCCGGAGGATGTGGCAAAACTCCGGTATGATGATCTGAAAGCATTGCAATTTAGCAGCAAAAAAGCAGAATATATCATTGATACGTCACAGCTGATTGCCGAAGGGAAGCTAGATCTTGAGAAGCTAGCAGACGCAACGGACGAAGAAGTGATGGAAACGCTGCTTGCGATTCGCGGCATCGGCCCGTGGACGGTGCAAAATTTCTTATTATTTGGGTTAGGACGGCCGAACTTATTTCCGAAAGCGGATATTGGGTTACAACGAGCGGTGCAAAAACTGCTCTCATTAGAAACGAAACCTTCGCTGGCGCAAATGGAGGCGTTAAGCAAGCGATGGGAGCCGTATTTAAGCTATGCATCGCTCTATTTATGGCGAAGTATTGAATAGGAGAGATAAGCAATGCTACAACAAGGACAGCAATTTCCATTGACGATTAAACGATTAGGCATTAATGGAGAAGGAGTCGGCTATTTTAAAAAGCAAGTCGTGTTCGTTCCAGGAGCGCTTCCGGGGGAAGAAATCGTCGTTCAGGCAACGAATGTGTACCCGACGTATGCCGAGGGGAAAATGGTGCGCATTCGCAAACGTTCACCTCATCGTGTGAAGCCCCTTTGTCCGGTATATGAACGGTGCGGCGGATGTCAACTGCAACATCTCGACTATAATGCGCAATTAGAAGCGAAGCGCGATATTGTCATTCAAGCGCTCGAGCGCCATTGTCGCTTAGACATTGATGCGCTTGACATCCGTCCGACGATTGGAATGGACGATCCGTGGCATTATCGTAATAAAGGACAGTTTCAAGTCGGGGTGAGAAAAGGGCGCGTCATTGCAGGGCTCTACAGCATGAACTCGCATGAACTGATTGACATTGACCGCTGCTTCATCCAACATAACGCCACAAACCGCGTCACAAATGCCGTTAAAACGATTTTGCAAGATTTGCGCATCCCGATTTACAACGAGCGAAAGAAAACAGGGGTCGTGCGGACGATCGTTGCGCGCGTCGGGTTTTATACAGGCGATGTGCAGCTTGTCATTATTACTGCCACGAAAGAACTTCCGCGCAAAGAGCTGTTTGTTGCGGAAGTGAAGCGGCGTTTGCCAGAGGTGAAGTCGATTGCGCAAAACATAAACGGACAAAAAACATCGCTCATTTTTGGCGAAGAAACGATATTGTTAGAAGGAGAACCGTACATTCAAGAAGTGCTTGGCAAGTTGTCATTTGAGCTATCGGCGCGTGCCTTTTTCCAGTTAAACCCGATTCAAACCGTAAAACTGTACGATGAAGTGAAAAAAGCGGCGGCGCTGACCAAACAGGAGCGGGTCGTTGATGCGTATTGCGGTGTTGGAACGATCGGACTTTGGCTTGCGCGCGATGCGAAGGAAGTGCGCGGAATGGACACGATTCCGGAAGCGATTGACGATGCGCGCAAAAACGCCGAACGACACGGCTTTACGAACGTCACATATGTGGTCGGAAAAGCAGAAGTATTGTTGCCAAAATGGGTGAAAGAAGGATGGAAACCGGACGTCATCGTCGTCGACCCACCGCGAACAGGCTGCGACAACGCCTTACTAAAAACGATGTTACAAGTCAAACCAAAAACGGTCGTGTACGTTTCCTGTAACCCATCAAGCCTTGCCCGCGATATCGACACGCTTGCGAAACAATATCGCGTCGAATACATCCAACCACTTGACCTTTTCCCACACACCGCGCATGTCGAAAGCGTGGCGAAGTTGGTGAGGAGGGTGTAAAGAAAAATGAATGAGTTATTGCATTGCATTGAAAAATATTTCAACGGTGAATTATCAGCAGAACAATTTTCCTATGAATTCCCTTCGATATATCTATTTCATATCTATGAGGGAAACATTGATGAGCAGTATGTCGATGCACTTGATGATATTTCTGAAGCTTGTGGTTGGTACGAACCGAATCCACTGCATAGGCAAGATGACGATGGCTACATTGGGGAGGAAGAACTAAGAAAAATTGTTTTGGAGAAGTATAAAATATTGCAAAGCACATAACCGAACATGGTTACGTGCTTTTTTATGTTTTTACCGCTAAAAATAGTGTATAGTTGTGATCATGAAATTCAAATGATTGCATTGTTTTTCCGACATTTATACGTAATTTCAACAATTTCATCGGTTGTGACATAAAACATATCATCAAAGTCATCTGCGCGTTGGCAAAAATATTTTGGTTCAGTCGGAAACACTTCCAAAATGGTCGCCTCAGTCCCGTCTTTTAGTCGTACAACATCCAAGTCTTCCACAATCATTTGTCTCTCCCTCGCTTTTCGTTAAGGACTGTAATCGATTTTATTTCTGTTTCCAGTACGCCAAAAACATAGCCTTTTCCTTTTGTTTCTTCGTTTGTAATCACTAAACTGTCTATTCCATCCTCACTATCCTCTCCGTCGCAGTAATCGAGAACAAAACCTTCTAACACATCTCCGTCTTTATATACAATTCGTACGTTTTTCCCAACATATTCCCATAATTTCATGACAGCCCTCCTTTATTTTTCGTACATTAAATTTAAAACAGTTTTAACTGCTCTGAATTGTGCATGAACTCATGAAATTTCGCCGAAACAGGGGTATTGTCGGTGTTTATCATCATTTTAATGTTGTTCACATCTTTAATTGTGTAAAATTGTTTATCAGGGATAAAGTATACTAATACTTTTTTGTTTAACTTGGCAAGATTGATGATGTTATTCAATGTTCCTCTACTTTGCCCATTCCAAATCATAAAACCGTAGTCTGCGTTTTTTGCCATCTCTATATCTTTGGCTGCATAGTAATCAAATCCTTTTTTGCTTGGTTCAACCTCCACCTTTTCTACTTCCCATTGTCCGATATTATTTCTTGCTCTTCCATTTGTTGCATAAACTTTAACATTTCGATAATTCAACGAATGTAAAAACTTTTGTACTTGCTTATCGACTCCATTTGCATCCCCGACCAAAACAGTGAAATTGTTGTTTATAATATTGGACAATCTCCCCTTTACTTGTTTATTCAAAACTGACACTGCCCGAGGACCAGCTACAAATACCTTCATTGAACTCACCTTTACCACTTCTTATTTTCGTATATTTCTTCAACAATAGCCACTAAATTCCTTTATGTGAAGAAGAGATTTTAAAAATATGTCGGAAAAACGGTATATCAAACTTTCATATCGGTCGATTTTTATGAAAAGTCATCGCTTTTTGTTTTACACATCGCATGAACAAGTTATAATTAAATTTGGAAATAAAAAGGAGGTATACAATGCTTACAGGTGAATTGCGCAATAAAGTCGATAAAATATGGGAAACGTTTTGGACGGGTGGAATTACAAACCCGCTAACCGTCATTGAACAGTTTACATATTTGTTGTTTATTAAAGGTCTTGATGAAGCAGAAACGTATCGTGAACAAGAAGCTGTTTTATTAGGAATTGATTTTGAACGAATGTTTCCAGAAGATAAACAGCATCTTCGCTGGAGCAAATTTAAAAATTTAGAAGCGTCGCAAATGTATGATATTGTCTCGAACGAAGTGTTCCCGTTTATTAAAAGTCTCCATGGCAATAAAGATTCGGCGTACGCCAAATATATGAGCGATGCGATTTTTATGATTCCAACCCCACAAATGCTTTCCAAAATCGTCGATGGCATTGATAACATTCCGATGAAAGACCGCGATACAAAAGGGGATTTATACGAATATTTGCTGTCAAAAATTGCAACAGCGGGAACAAACGGTCAATTCCGTACGCCACGCCATATTATTGATATGATGGTCAAACTTATGAAACCGACTCCAGAAGACATTATCGTCGATCCAGCGGCTGGGTCGGCAGGATTTTTAGTGGCGGCGGGCGAATATTTGCGCAAAAACCATGCGGATTTATTTTTGGTGCAAGGATTAAAAGAACATTTTCATAACGATATGTTCCATGGCTTTGATATGGATCGTACGATGTTACGAATCGGTGCGATGAATATGATGCTTCATGGCATTGAAAATCCGAATATTGAATATCGCGATTCTCTTTCGGAACAAAATAAAGATAACGAGAAATATACGCTCGTCCTCGCCAATCCACCATTTAAAGGTTCGTTAGATTATGAGGCTGTTTCAAGCGACCTACTGAAAATTACAAGAACGAAAAAAACAGAGCTATTGTTTTTGGCGCTATTTTTACGCATTTTAAAAACGGGCGGGCGCTGCGCGTGCATCGTGCCAGATGGGGTACTGTTCGGAAGCTCGACTGCCCATAAAGCGATTCGGAAAGAAATCGTCGAAAACCATAAGCTTGAAGCAATTATTTCGATGCCAAGCGGCGTGTTTAAACCGTACGCTGGAGTTTCGACGGCAATTATGATTTTCACAAAAACAGGCGTCGGCGGAACAGATCACGTCTGGTTTTACGACATGAAAGCCGATGGCTACTCGTTGGACGACAAGCGCACCCCGATTGAAGACAACGACATTCCGGACATCATTGAACGATTCCATAACCGTGAAGCGGAAAAAGACCGGAAACGGACAGAGCAGTCGTTCTTTGTGCCGGTGGAAGAAATTCGTGAAAACGACTATGACCTTTCGATTAACAAATATAAAGAGATTGAGTATGAAGAAATGGAGTATGAAGCGCCGAGTGTGATACTTGAAAGAGTGGAAACGTTGGAAAAAGAGATTATGCAGGGATTACAAGAGTTGAAAGAAATGATTAGAGGGTAGTGTGTAACATGGGATTTGAGACGGTTAAACTAAAAGATTTAACTATTAATTTAGATAATAAAAGAAAGCCCTTGAATGAGTTAGAAAGAAAATCTCTAAAAAAGAAAGGTTTATATCCATATTGTGGTGCAAATGGAGTGTTAGACTATATTGATGAATTCATTTTCGACCAAGAAATTCTATGTATAGCAGAAGACGGAGGAAGTTGGGGATTTAGAGAAAAGTGTGCTTACATCATGAATGAACCGTGTTGGGTAAATAACCATGCTCATGTGTTAGTAGCAAAAGAAAACGTTAATGTTAAGTACTTATGTTACTATTTAAACTATGCTGATCTAAGTAAACATATTACAGGGACAACAAGAGGTAAACTAACTAAGTCTGCATTAGAGAAAATAGAAGTTAAAATTCCTGATTATAGTACTCAAAATAAAATTGTAAATGCATTAGACAAATCCCAAGAACTCATCGATAAACGAAAAGCCCAAATTGAAGCGTTAGACCAGTTAACGCAAAGTGTGTTTTTGGAGATGTTTGGGGATCCTGTTACCAATAAAACATGGGAGAGACGACTACTTAAAGATATTGCAGATGTAAGGGATGGAACACACGATTCGCCTAAGTATGTTCCAAGCGGTTATCCTTTAGTAACTTCTAAAAATATTAAAAATGGGAAAATAGATTTAAGTAACGTAAACTACATCTCGGAAGAAGACTTTATAAATATTAATAAGAGGTCTAAAGTTGATATAGGAGATATTATTATGCCGATGATTGGCACAATCGGAAATCCAATTATCGTCGACGAACAGCCAAATTTTGCGATAAAGAATGTAGCATTAATAAAATTTAACAATCCTTGTGTAATCAATATATATATAAAATATTTATTGGATTCACATTATCTTGATTATATTCTCAATAAAAATAAACGTGGAGGAACACAAAAGTTCTTGTCTTTAACGGATATAAGAAATATGGAAATTCCGTTGCCACCAAGAGATCTGCAAGACAAATTTTCTGAAATAGTAAAAAAAATTGATTCCCAGAAGTCAATTCTTCACAAAAGCTTGATAGAGCTAGAAAAAAACTTCAATTCCCTCATGCAACGTGCCTTTAAGGGAGAACTATTCAACGATTAATAAATGTGAAGGAAATTCATGTTGGTTTTGTAAATGGAGGGGTGTTTGTTGTTATCCAACTTTCATTTTTTAATAGGAAAACCTCATTATGAGAGCTTTACGAATGCGTGTTTAGAGGCGGAAAAAAGTTTGGTCGTGAGTCCAGCGACGTGTGCGATTTTGACGCGCCGGGCGCTGGAGCTTGCGGTGAAGTGGGTGTATAGCTTTGACAGTGCGTTGAAAGTTCCGTATCAAGATAATCTTTCCAGTTTGATTCATGACAACGTCTTTTTGTCCATTATTGATGAAGAGTTGTTGCCGCTGTTGCGCTATATTGTGAAGCTAGGAAACGTTGCGGTTCATACAAATGCGATGATTACAAGAGAAGAAGCGATTCTTTCCCTTCACCATCTTCATCAGTTCGTCTCTTGGATTGACTATTGTTATTCCGATGAATATACCGCGACAGACTTTGACGAATCGCTGCTGCAAATAGGTGAGGAAAAGCGTGAACGCCCAGAGGAGCTAAAAGATTTATATGAGCGGTTAAGCTCGAAAGACAAGCGTCTTGAAGAAATGATGAAAGAAAATGAACAACTCCGCGCTCTTCTCACCGCTAAAAGGGAAGCAAATACGAAAGAGTACGATTTCCAAGTTGACGAGTTAAGTGAATATGAAACGAGAAAGAAATATATCGATTTAGATTTAAAGTTAGCGGGTTGGGAATTTAAAAAGGACGTTGTTGTGGAATATCCTGTCGTTGGCATGCCGAATCAGGAAGGAGTCGGCTATGTCGATTACGTCTTGTTTGGCGATAACGGTAAGCCGCTTGCGGTTATCGAAGCAAAGCGAACAACCGCTGATCCGAACAAAGGAAAGCAACAGGCAAAACTGTACGCCGACTGCATTGAAAAAATGCACGGTCAACGTCCAATCATTTTTTACACAAACGGTTTTGAAACGTACATTTGGAACGACCTTAACTATCCGGCGCGGAGAGTTTCCGGCTTTTACAATAAGGAAGAATTAAGCTTGCTTATTGATCGACGGACGATGAAGAAGCCGCTAAAAAATGTGCAAATCAATGACAACATAACGAATCGCTATTACCAAAAAGAAGCAGTTTTAGCCGTCTGTGACGCGCTCGAGAACAAACGGCGCAAAGCGCTGCTTGTCATGGCAACGGGGAGCGGCAAAACTCGGACAGCGATTTCGATTGTCGATGTTCTCACTCGCCACAATTGGGTAAAAAATATTTTGTTTTTAGCTGACCGTAAAACGCTTGTAACGCAAGCGAAAAATAGTTTTAGCCATTTGTTGCCGAACTTGACGCTTTGCAATTTGCTCGATAATAAAGACAATCCAGAGGAAAGCCGGATGGTGTTTTCGACGTACCCGACAATGATGAACGCGATTGACGAAGCGAAGCGAAAAGACGGCAAACGTCTCTTTACAGTCGGGCATTTTGATTTAATTATCGTCGATGAATCCCACCGCAGTATTTATAAGAAGTACCGAGCAATTTTTGACTATTTTGATGCGATATTGCTTGGGCTTACCGCCACACCAAAAGATGAAATTGACCGCAATACGTATGAAGTGTTTGATCTGGAAAACGGCGTGCCGACCTATGCCTATGAGTTAGATCAAGCCGTTCAAGACGGCTATTTAGTCGATTATCGGACGATTGAAACAACGCTAAAGTTTCTCGAAGAAGGCATTCGTTACGATGACTTATCCGATGAAGAAAAAGAACGATATGAAGAAACGTTTGACGATGAAGTAGGCGAGGATATTGACAGTGCCGCGTTAAATGAATGGTTGTTTAATGACGATACGATTGATACGGTACTGAGAGATTTAATGGAAAAAGGAATTCGCGTAGAAGGTGGGGACAAACTCGGAAAAACGATTATTTTTGCGAAAAATCATCGTCATGCGGAACGGATTGTCGAGCGCTTTGATCAATTGTTCCCTGAATATAAAGGCGGCTTTGCGCGCGTCATTGATTATAGCGTCAACTACTATCAAACGTTAATTGATGATTTTTCAGATCGAAACAAATTACCGCAAATTGCCGTATCGGTTGATATGCTTGACACAGGTGTTGATATTCCAGAAGTCGTCAATCTTGTCTTTTTCAAAAAGGTACGCTCGAAAGCGAAGTTTTGGCAAATGATTGGACGTGGCACTCGTTTATGTAAAGATTTATTAGGAATCGGTCAAGATAAAACGCATTTTCTTATTTTCGATTATTGTGGGAACTTTGAGTTTTTCCGCCAAAACCCAAAAGGAATCGATGGAGAAATAGGAGAAAGTCTAACAGAGCGCTTATTTAACGCCAAAGTCGAAATGATTAAAGAGCTCCAGCATTTGCGTTATCAAGAGGAAGAGTACATTGCTTATCGCAACGAATTAATTGATGATGTGCTTGCGCAAATGAAGAAATTAAACGAAGAGAGCTTCCGCGTACGGCAATCCATTCAGTATGTGCATAAGTTTAAAAATCGCACGAATTGGGATTCGTTGACGGCGATGGATGTAAATGAGTTTCAACAATATATCGCGCCGCTTATTGTTCCGCTTAACGACGATGAGTTTGCGAAGCGGTTTGATTTACTTATGTATACGATTGAACTAGCAAAACTGCAAACGAAAAACGCCACAAAACCGATTCGGAGCGTAATTCGTACCGCAGAGGCGTTATCTAAGCTCGGTTCGATTCCTCAAGTGGTGGAACAAAAATATATCATCGAAAAGGTGCAGACGGAAGAGTTTTGGAAAGAAGCGGATCTTTTTGAACTAGAAGTTGTTCGCGAAGCGTTGCGTGATTTAGTCAAGTTTCTTGAACGAGAAACAAGAAAAATTTACTATACGAATTTTAAAGATCAAGTGTTGGAAGTGAAAGAAAACGGCTCGATGTTAGAAGTAAACGACCTAAAAAATTATCGCAAAAAAGTCGAGCATTACCTTCACGAACATCGCGACCAGCTAGCGATTTACAAACTGCGGCATAACAAAAAGTTAACGGTGCAAGATTTGCGCACGTTAGAACATATTCTTTGGAACGAACTCGGGACAAAAGAAGATTACGAAAAAGAATTTGGAGATACACCAATTATGAAACTTGTGCGCAAAACGGTTGGACTTGATCCCCAAGCAGCAAACGAAGCATTTTCGGAATTTTTATCAAACGAACGGCTAAACATTCACCAAAGCCGCTTTGTTAAACATATTGTGGACTACTTCATAAAAAACGGCGTGATGGACAAGAAAGTATTACAAGAAGAGCCGTTTAAAACGGTCGGAAGCATTGTCGATTTGTTTGAAGACAACTTAGACGATGCACGTAAAATTATCAGTATTATTGATGAAATTAACCGAAATTCAGAAGATATCGTAGGGGCGTGATGTATCCCAACAAAAACCCAGAGAGCGCATTGCTTGTTCTCTGGGGTTTATTAGTGACTTAAATATTTTTCTAAAGCTTCCACATCATTTGCATCAGTCAATATACTTAAAGCCCAATGGTAAGGAGATTCATGAAAACCCATTGAGTCTTCCATTAATGACTTAACAACACCTGACTTTTTGACAAGCTCTTTTGCTTCAGTTTCACATTTTCCAAATTCGACAATAAGTTCACGAATAATATGCTGAACCATAATTTCGATTTCTTTTTGAATGATCAGGTTATCAATTTTATTAAAATCATAAAATAACGACAAAGATTTTAATAAAATTGTTTATCAGTCCATGTAGATTAAGCTACATGTACTCTGATTGGGTGTAACCCCACACCCTCTATCCCATTGACAAATGCCTTTGGGAAT
>NZ_JAPSMC010000003.1 GCF_026847645.1 Anoxybacillus sp. J5B_2022 | reverse complement strand
TACAGATGAAGTGCAACGGATGAATGAAAGTAAAGACCAAGTCGTTGAAGCAATGCAAAATATTTCGGCGATCGCTCAACAAGCAGCATCATCGGCGGAAGAAGTAGCGGCATCAGCGGATGATCAATTGAAAGCATTAAGCACGGTGACGGAATCAGCCGAAAAATTAAGCGAAATGGGCCGACAATTACAACAGTTAGTCGAAAAATTTGATGTGTAACTTAAGATAAAGGCGACGCCCTAGTCCCGAGGGGCTAGACAGCGATGTAAGATTTTTATTTACTGCTTTACAAAAACGCACGACCCGCATAGGTGGGTTCTCGCGTTTTTTTACTTTTACAAGCAGGAAAACGAGAATAAGTGGCGAATGACTATACAAAAAACAGAGAGGAAGTGAACAGTCATGGAACTTTGCCTAGAAGGAAAAACAGCACTTGTCATCGCTTCAAGTCAAGGGCTTGGCAAAGCGATTGCTAAACAGCTCGTTCTTGAAGGCGCCAACGTCATGATCACAAGCCGAAATGAAGAAAAATTGCAGGAAGTAGAAAAAGAATTGCGCTCCTTACATAAAGGCAGTGTTGCCTATGTGCCAGCTGATATTACGAAAAAAGAAGACATACAGCGCCTTGTTGCCAAAACAGTCGAAGAGTATGGAACGATTGATTTACTCGTGAACAATGCAGGCGGTCCGCCAGCAGGCACATTCGAAACGATGACAGACGAAGAATGGTATAAAGCGTTTGAATTGAATTTATTAAGCTACATCCGTATTATTCGTGCAGCGCTTCCATATTTAAAGCAGAACGGCGGGAAAATCGTCAATATCGCGTCATCTTCCATTAAAGAACCGATTCCGGGCTTACTTTTGTCAAACACGTTCCGTACCGGTATCGTCGGGTTAACGAAAACGTTGGCGGCAGAGTTTGCGCCATATAATATTTTAATTAATACAGTAGCACCTGGAAGAATTGCGACGGAGCGTGTGGCGTTTTTAGATAAGCTCAATGCTGAAAAGTTCGGCATTACAAAAGAAGAAATGGAAACGCGCATGAAAAGCACGATTCCTCTCGGACGTTACGGAACGCCGGAAGAATTTGCGAAAGTTGTCACGTTCCTGTTGTCAGATGCGAATTCGTATATGACCGGACAGTCATTCCTTGTCGACGGTGGCATGGTGAAATCCATTTAGCGCCAGTACTACTTTCTCGCAATGGGGAATATATATAAACCACTTTTGCAGAGAAAGGGAGTGGCTACATTGAAAAGTAAAGTGGTGGCGGGCGTGCTGGCGATTTTACTCGGCGGGCTTGGCATTCACAAATTTTATTTAGGGAAGCTCGGGCAAGGGGTGCTGTACCTTCTATTTTCATGGACGGGAATCCCGAGCATCATCGGACTGATTGAAGGCATTTTATACCTTTTCAAGTCGGACGAAGAATTTAATCGGCAGTACAATTACGTTCCAGAAGACTAGAACTTTGGCTGCGAGCCAAGGTTCTTTTACATAAGGGGGGTTCGTATGAAAATTGGGTTTATCGGTCTTGGGGTCATGGGAAAAAGCATGGCGCGTAATTTATTGCGGGCAGGCTACTCATTGATTGTCTATACGCGCACGAAAGAAAAAGCAGAAGAGTTATTGCGTGAAGGGGCTGTCTGGAAAGAAAACGTTTCTGCACTCGCGAAAGAAGCAGATGTCGTCATTACGATGGTCGGGTATCCGAACGATGTAGAAGAAGTATATTTTGGCGAAAATGGCTTAATCGAAAATGTTAGGGCGGGAACGTATATCATCGATATGACGACGTCTCCGCCGTCGTTGGCAGAAAAAATTTACGAGGCCGCCAAAAAACGCGGCGTGTTTGCGTTAGACGCCCCTGTTTCCGGCGGGGATATTGGCGCAAAAGAAGGCACGCTGACGATTATGGTCGGCGGTGACGAAAAAGCGTTTCAAGCGTGTCAACCGATTTTTGCAGTGCTTGGGAAGAACATTGTGTTTCAAGGAAAAGCAGGAGCCGGGCAGCACACGAAAATGTGCAACCAAATTGCGATTGCAACGAATATGATCGGCGTTTGCGAAGCGCTAGCCTATGCGAAACGGTCTGGTCTTGATCCATTAAAGGTACTCGAAAGCATTTCGCAAGGGGCGGCGGGAAGTTGGTCGCTAAGCAATCTAGCTCCGCGCATGATCGCCGGCAATTTCGCCCCTGGTTTTTATGTAAAACATTTTATTAAAGATATGAAAATCGCGTTGGCGGAAGCAGAGAAAATGAATTTGCAGCTCCCAGGACTTGCTTTAGCGAAAGAAATGTATGAACAACTGGCCGCGGCAGGCGAAGAAAATAGCGGAACCCAAGCGCTATATAAACGATATGTGAACGAGTAAAGGCATGCGCTATTGCGCGTGTCTTTTCTTAACGGGTTATTTTTCTAAAAATATTGAATATTTTATTAAATGAAGGTATAGTAGAAGTATAACAACATACTAACCGGTTAGTATATAAAGGGGTGGGACAATGGATTTTTCTTATTCAGAAAAAGTGCAACGATTGATTCAAAAGTTAAGCGCTTTCATGGAAGAACATATTTATCCGAACGAGAAAGTATATGAGCAACAACTGAACGAACAAGACACACGTTGGTCAGCTGTTCCGCCGATTATCGAAGAACTAAAAACGAAAGCAAAACAAGAAGGGTTGTGGAATTTGTTTTTGCCAGATGCACAATATGGGGCCGGGTTGTCGAATTTAGAGTATGCTCCGCTATGCGAAATTATGGGGCGTTCTCCGATCGCTCCGGAAGTATTTAATTGCAATGCACCAGATACAGGGAATATGGAAGTGCTCGCGCGCTATGGATCAGAGGAGCAAAAAAAGCGTTGGCTCCTTCCATTATTAAACGGAGAAATTCGCTCTTGTTTTTCGATGACAGAGCCAGATGTTGCTTCGAGCGATGCGACGAATATTCAAGCAAGCATCGTTCGCGATGGCGATGAGTATGTAATTACAGGAAAAAAATGGTGGTCATCCGGCGCAGGCGATCCGCGCTGCAAAGTAGCGATCGTGATGGGAAAGACAAATCCAGATGCACCGAAGCATGAACAGCAGTCGATGATTATTGTGCCGCTCGATACACCGGGAGTAAAAATTGAGCGCATGCTTCCAGTATTCGGCTATGATCATGCGCCGCACGGTCACGCGGAGATTACATACGACCATGTTCGTGTGCCGAAAGAAAACATTATTTGGGCTGAAGGGAAAGGATTTGCGATCGCGCAAGGGCGTCTTGGTCCTGGAAGAATCCACCATTGCATGCGGCTAATCGGCGCTGCGGAGCGAGCGCTTGAACTCATGTGCCAACGCGTCAAAAAACGCGTTGCCTTCGGAAAAACGTTAGCTGAACAAGGAGTTATCCAAGATTGGATTGCCCAATCCCGCATCGAAATTGAACAGGCGCGCCTGTTAACGTTAAAAGCGGCTTACATGATGGATACGGTCGGAAATAAGGCAGCTAAAACAGAGATTGCCATGATTAAAGTTGTTGCGCCGAATGTGGCGCTAAAGGTAATTGACTGGGCGATACAAGCATTCGGTGCTGCGGGGGTCAGCGATGATGTTCCGCTGGCGGCACAATGGGCGAGTGCGAGAACGCTTCGGTTGGCGGATGGTCCTGATGAAGTGCACAAAGCACAAATCGCGAAATTAGAGTTGAAAAAATATGACTAAAGAAAGAGGGATGACTATGCATGTTCTCGAATTATTTCAACTGACAGGAAAAACGGCGATCGTCACCGGTGGGGGGCGTGGACTCGGCGAACAAATAGCCATCGGATTGGCGGAAGCAGGCGCGAACGTCGTCGTTTGTTCGCGCAAAGTCGAAGCGTGCGAAGTGGTGAAAGAAAAGCTCGAAGCGCTTGGCGTACGATCATTGGCATTGCCGTGCGATGTCACGAATATAGATGATGTGAACGCAGTAGTGGCAAAAACGGTTGCTCAGTTTGGTCGAATTGACATTTTAGTGAATAACAGTGGGGCAACATGGGGCGCACCGGTTGAGGACATGCCGCTGGAAGCGTGGCAAAAGGTGATCGATGTCAACGTGACTGGAACGTTTTTAATGAGTCAAGCAGTCGGAAAAGTGATGATCAAGCAAGGAAGTGGAAAAATCATTAACATCGCTTCGGTTGCCGGTCTTGGTGGCACGAATCCACAAGTAATGAACACGATCGCGTATAACACAAGCAAAGGTGCGGTCATTACGTTTACGAAAGATTTAGCCGTTAAATGGGGAGAGTACGGTATTTGCGTTAATGCGGTCGCGCCTGGCTTTTTCCCAACAAAAATGTCAAAGGTGGTGATTGAGCGGGGGAAGGAGCACATTTTGGCGAATATCCCGTTGAAGCGGTTTGGCGGGGAGAATGATTTAAAAGGCGCTGTTTTATTTTTAGCTTCCAACGCTTCTGATTTTGTGACCGGATCGCTGCTTGTCGTTGACGGCGGTTCACACGCTTATTGCTAAGGCAAGGGAGGAAAAATTATGAGTGATAAGAAAGCGTTTTCACTTTATCCAAGTCATATTGCTACCGAATTTGACATCCCGAATATCACGTTGTGCGATATTTTACAAGAACGCGCACAGCAATACCGCAACCATTCCGCCATCTCTTTTTATCATCAAGAAATCACCTACGGAGAGCTTGCTTATTTAGTCGAAACATTTGCTTCCAGCTTACAAAAACAAGGAGTGAAAAAAGGCGACCGCGTCGCGATTATGTTGCCGAACTGCCCACAATACATCGTTTCCTACTATGGCATTTTGCGCGTTGGTGCGATCGTGACGCAAGTAAACCCGATGCTCGTCGAACGGGAGTTGACATACTTGCTGCAAGATTCCGGTGCGGAAACGATTATTGTGTACGATGCGCTTTATCCGCGAGTGAAAGCGGTGCAAGCGAACACGGCAGTCAAACAAGTGATCGTTGTCAACCTGCAGCCGTCCTCCTCATCGTTCGCGCCAGATATGACATTTGAAGCATTTTTGGCGCAAGGGGACGGCCGCGTGCAACCTGTTGAGATCGAGCCGGAACATGATGTGGCTGTATTGCAATATACAGGAGGAACGACAGGACGATCGAAAGGGGCGATGTTGACGCACCGCAATTTAGTGGCGAACGTCATGCAATGCGTCGAATTTTTTAAAGATAAAATTGAATATGGCGCCGAGCGGTATTTAACGGTCATCCCGCTTTTCCACGTGTTTGCGATGACGTCAGGCATGAACTTGGCGATTTACGTCGGTGCGACGAACATTTTATTGCCACGCTTT
Organism: Anoxybacillus sp. J5B_2022; assembly: GCF_026847645.1. Classification (GTDB taxonomy): domain Bacteria; phylum Bacillota; class Bacilli; order Bacillales; family Anoxybacillaceae; genus Anoxybacteroides. Next base: position 87,622 of record NZ_JAPSMC010000003.1, on the reverse strand, counting down.
GATTTGCAAGAAGTATTGCAGACGATCAAGGAGAAGAAGCCGACGTCATTCCCAGGCGTTCCGACGATGTATGTGGCAATTACAAATACGCCGAACGTGGAGCAATACGGCATTGACAGCATGAAAATGTGCAACAGCGGAAGTGCGCCGATGCCGGTTGAGCTGATGCGGGAGTTTGAGCGAAAGACAGGAGCGCTTGTCTTAGAAGGATATGGGCTTTCCGAGGCATCGCCGGTGACGCATTGCAATCCGCCATTTGCGGAGCGGAAACCAGGAACGGTCGGCATCGGCATTCCGATGACAGAATATAAAATCGTCGATGTTGCAACCGGTACGGAAGAATTAAAACCGGGCGAGCTCGGCGAACTGATTATTCGCGGTCCGCAAATTATGAAAGGATATTGGAACAAACCGGAAGAAACAGCGGTCACATTGCGCGACGGCTGGCTATATACCGGTGATTTAGCGAAGATGGATGAAGACGGGTACGTAACGATCGTTGACCGGAAAAAAGATATGATTATCGCCAGCGGCTATAACGTTTATCCGCGCGAAATTGAAGAAGTTCTTTATGAACATCCAGCGGTAAAAGAAGCGGTTGTGATCGGCGTTCCGGACGCTTATCGGGGTGAAACGGTGAAGGCGGTCATTGTGCTTAAAGACGGCCAAACAGCAAACGAAGAGGAAATCATAGAGCATTGTCGGCAAAATTTAGCGTCGTACAAAGTGCCGCGCATCGTCGAGTTTCGCCAAGAGTTACCGAAAACGAACGTCGGGAAAATTTTGCGTCGCGTTCTTCGCGAAGAAGCAGCTGAAGCGAAACAATAAAATGAAGCCACGCTCTTCCGCAACGTTGTCGCGTCCTTCGTAATGGATTCGTTCTATGTTATAATAACGAAAGGAAACATGACGGAAAGGTGGAAGAGCGTGAAAGAAAAAATTATCGACATCAGCATCACATTATTTGAACAAAAAGGATTTAGCGATACGTCGATTCAAGATATTGTCGATGCGCTGGGGGTCACCAAAGGAACGTTTTATTACTATTTTAAAAGTAAAGAAGAATTGTTAATGGACATTCATCTTCGCTATATTGAAGAACTGCTTGAAAAACAGCAAGAAATGATGGACGATCCGACGAAAACGACAAAAGAAAAACTGTTGGATATCGTGTACATGCTCATTCATAACATTGAAAAAAAAGGGAGACAGGCACGCATTTTCTTTCGCGAGATGCGGCATTTAAACGCGGAACATTTGCAAAATATTAAGCAAAAACGCGACCAATTTCGTTACGGTGTCCAAGCATTAATTGAGCGCGGAATCGAAAACGGGGAGTTTCGGCAAGATTTACTTCCGAGCATTGCCACTTTAACGATTTTAGGCGCAGCGAACTGGAGCTATCAATGGTTTAAGCCAGACGGCGAATATACCGATGCGGAAGTCGCCAAACAAATGGTCACCATTTTTCTTGAAGGAATTGAAAAATAGTGAAAGGCTGCTTGGTTCAACTATGCCGAGTAGCCCACTATTTCAATACTAACCGGTTAGTAGATAACGTTATACACACGGAAGGGAGGAACAAAAATGGCTGCAATCATTCCTGTTCGCCAAGGGGAAGAATTGCCGGTAGAAAAGTTACTATCATTTTTGCGAAACGCCATTGATGGGTTGCCGGACGGACCGCTACATGTGCAACAATTTTCGTCCGGCCATTCGAACTTGACGTATTTATTGTCCATTGGCGAGTGGGAAGCGGTACTGCGGCGGCCGCCGCACGGACCTGTGGCACCGAAAGCGCACGACATGAGGCGTGAATGCGCATGGCTTACCGAAATTCATCCGCTCTTTCCGCTCGCGCCGAAGCCGCTATTGTTTTGTGACGACGAAGCGGTCATTGGCAGCCCGTTTTTTTTAATGGAACGAAGAAAAGGGGTGGTACTTGACCATGAGTTTCCGCCGCACATCGAGCCGACGAAAGAAATTGGACAACGCATTTCCGACACGATGGTGACTACGCTCGTCGAATTACACCGCTTGAACTACAAAACAACGCGACTTGTCGAAATGGTCAAACCGGACGGATTTATGGAGCGGCAAGTGCATGGATGGATTCAGCGCTATGAGCGGGCGAAAACTGATGAAATTCCAGAGGTGGAAACATTAACGAAGTGGCTCGTTCAGCATATTCCAAATAAAAGCGAGGCGGCGATCATTCATTACGATTATAAATTGAACAACGCCTTATTTGCGGAAGAAGATATTGCCAAAATGGTCGGTTTGTTCGATTGGGAAATGACAACGGTTGGCGATCCACTCGCCGATGTGGCAGTGGCGATGAGTTATTGGATTCAAGCAGACGATCCACCACTTTTAAAAAATGCGTTCGGCAAACCGTCTGTCACCATCTATCCTGGCTTTTATTCGCGCGACGAGTTTATTCAAGCGTATGCCGAAAAAAGCGGTCGCGATGTGTCGAATATGCATTTTTATTTAACGTTTGCGTACTTTAAGCTGGCGGTCATTTGTCAGCAAATTTATTACCGTTTCCGCCGTGGACAGACAGCGGATGAACGTTTTAGAAAATTCGGTCAGTTTGTTGAGTCGCTCATTCAATATGCATGGCAGACCGCGACGACGAGGTGAAGAGATGGCGAACATCCACGTTGTGTTTCGCAAAGAAGAGATCGAAGAAACGGAATTAGCGAAAGGAAAAGTGGCAGTTGTGTTCGATGTGCTGCTTGCGACTTCCACGATTACAGCGTTGTTGTCCTTCGGGGCGACGGCGGTCATTCCTGTCCGGAACGAAGCGGAAGCGCGCGAACAGGTGTGGTCGTTGCCGCACGGCAGCTATGAGTTGGTTGGGGAATACGAAGGAAGAACAATTGCCGGCTTCCATTCACCTGCCCCGCTTTCTTTGCAATCGATTAGCCAAGGAAAAACGATTGTATTGTCGACGACGAATGGAACGGTGGCGATTCGAAAGGCGATGGCCGCTTCACATCTTTATATTGGTAGTTTGCTAAACGCGCGTGCGCTTGCCCGCTATATTTGCCATCATCATCTGACAGAAACGATCGTCATCATTTGTTCCGGTTCTTCCGGCCGATTTTGTTTGGAAGATTTTTACGGAGCAGGGTATTTAGTGGCCGAGCTGTTGCAAAACGGGATGGCGCAGGAACAGCTATCGGATGCTGCACTAGCGGCATATCTTTTTTATGAGCAATATGCCACGGAAGACGGCGGCAAAAAAGTGTTATCGTCTGCGCGTGTGGGCCGCTGGATGATGGCGTATGGACTAGAGGCGGATCTTGACTATATTAATACTCACGGCGTGTTGACGGTTATTCCGATGTTGCAACCGACGGAACGTGGCGGGGAAATCCGCGATGTAGCAGGTCAGCTTTTGAAAAAAAATAGCGGGAGGGAGATTGGGTGAAGAGTATTCAATTTACACAATACGGCGGCCCAGAAGTGCTGCAAATGATCGAAAGCGACATACCGAAACCAACAGGAAGACAGGTGCTCATTGAAGTAAAAGCAATCGGTGTCAATTACGCTGATACGGCGCGGCGGGAAGGAAAATACGTCGTGCCGACGCCATTACCGTTCGTTCCAGGGACAGAAGTGGCAGGAACCGTTTGCGAAGTGGGAGAAGAGGTTACTTCTGTTCAAATTGGGCAGCGTGTCGTCGCGTTAATCGAGGCGGGCGGCTATACGGAATATACGCTTGTTGATGAACGAAGCGTCATTTCGCTTCCAGACGGGTTGGATTTTTATCAAGCGGTCGCTCTTCCTGTGCAAGGATTAAGCGCGTATCACATTTTAAAAACGATGGGCCGATTAGAAGAAGGGGAAACGGTGCTGATTCATGCAGCGGCCGGTGGAGTAGGGACGGTCTCCGTTCAGCTGGCGCGAATTTTTGGTGCAGGCAACATCATCGCCACGGCAAGTACAGAAGAAAAACGCGCGCTTGCTCGGCAGCTTGGTGCGCATGTGGCGATTGATTACACAAAAGAAGGCTGGAATAACGAAGTATTGGCAGCTACAGACGGCAAAGGGGTAGATGTAGCGCTAGAGATGGCGGGTGGAGACATTTTTCAGCAAACGTTGCAATGTTTAGCGCCGTTTGGCCGCCTCGTCGTATATGGAGTGGCAAGCGGCCAGTTTACGAAAATGACGCCGTCGCTATTAATGGGAAAAAATTTATCCGTGATCGGTTTCTTCTTGCCACAAATGATGAGAAAACAAGCATTGTATCAACAAAGTTTACAAGAGATGCTCCATTATGTGCAGACGGGCCGCATTCAGTTGACGATTGGCGGCGTCTATCCGCTCGAGCAGGCGGCTGATGTTCACCGTTTATTACAATCGCGGCAAACGCATGGGAAGCTAGTTCTCGTTCCATAACAAGAGAGGATGTCCTGAAATTTTACAGGACATCCTTTTCTATTACCGCATATACGTGCGATATACGTTCCGTTTTGTTGAAGGGGCAGTCGTCTTTTTCTATCATCCTCTTTTTTGGCGAACATATTGCGCCATCCGGTCGAGCCCTTCTTTTAACGTTTCGAACGAATACGCATACGACAGCCGGACATAGCCTTCGCCATAGGTGGAAAAGGCGCTGCCGGGAACGACCGCGACCCCTGCCTTGTCAACTAAATCTAATGCGAAAGCGAAAGAAGATAGACCGAACGATTGAATGGATGGGAACAAATAAAAAGCGCCAGTCGGTTTTTCCACTTCTAATCCCATGTCTACAAGACGTTCGTATGCATATTCCATCCTCTTTTGATATTGCTTGCGCATTTCAACTGCATCATCCTTTCCTGCTGTTAAAGCCGCAAATGCCGCTTTTTGTGAAACGGAAGAAGCACACGATACGCTATATTGATGCACTTTCAGCATATGCTTCGTTAAAAATTCTGGTGCGAACAGAAAACCGATGCGCCATCCCGTCATTGAGTGCGATTTGCTGAGCCCGTTAATGACGATTGTCTGATTGCGCAGCCAAGCGGCAATCGAGCGATGACGGTCGGCATAGACAAGCTCGCTGTAAATCTCGTCAGATAAAATCCAAATCGGCTTGTCTTTCAGCAACCGGACGAGCTCGAGTAGCTCTTGTTCTGATAAGGTGACTCCTGTCGGATTGGACGGATATGGAAGGACGATGCAGCGTGTCCGTTCCGTTATGTAAGGCTCGATCAGCGCAGCGGAAAGGCGAAAGCCGTTATGGCGCGTATCGACGTATACTGGTGTTGCCCCGCACATGCGAATGATCGGTTCATATCCCGGATATACTGGTCCAGGTAAAATAACTTCGACTCCTTCTTCTAAAATGGTGCGAAATGCAATGTCGATCGCTTGACTTGCGCCAATGGTGACGATGACTTCTTGTTCATCATAATCAAGTCCGTATTTTTCGCGAACAAATTGGCAGGCAGCTTGGCGCACTTCCGCCAATCCAGCGTTATGAGTATAAGTAGTAAAGTTGTTGTCGATAGCAGCTTTTCCTGCCTCTTTTACATGTTCCGGAGTCGGAAAATCCGGTTGACCGATTGTCAGCGAAATTAAATTCGGACGGTCAGCTACCATATTGAAAAATTTGCGAATCCCTGATATTTCAATGTTTCTCACGCGTGGTTGAATGAGATGTTCCACGAATAGCCCTTCCTTCCGTTATAAAAATTTTGTTTTTTTCATTGTACCAAAAAATTATAAAAGGTGAGCCGTCTTCTTCTGTTTCGTTGAAGAAGTGGCTCACCTAATGAAGAGGCTATATGACTGTGAGGCTTCGCATTCCATCTCGCAATCTCCTTGTTTACGCTCCATATTTTTTTAGCAACTCGTTATATTGAGCGGATAGCTCCAAAAATAATTCTTTATTTTTTGTCGCTAACGCTTCATCAATCTTTTCCATTAATTTATTTTTCTGATAAAGGAAAATCGCTTGTTCCAAAATCATTTGCGCAAGTGGCCCATAACTATTTTTCTCTTCTGGTTGACCAAACATGACTTCGTGAGGATAATGTTTTTCATACATATGTGACTCCCCCTTGTTCGGGAACGAAAGGTTCCCTTTTTTATATTATCGTTGTTTTTTGTAAAAATGTAAAGAAAATTTTGATAAATTAAAGAGCAGTAATTTTTACAAACGATTTCGTGCATTTTCGGTTATGATATGTAGAGGGGAGTTGAACGGAAAGGAGTGGGCAAGATGATTCGTACGTGCGGCGTGACAAAAGATTTTGAAGTGGTGTACGACCTGCCGCTACAAATGTTAAAAAATCATGATATTTCTTGGTATTGGGTCGATTTTCATGAGCCGACAGATGAAGAAGCAAAATTGTTGGCTGATTTTTTCCAGTTTCATCCGCTAGCGATTGAAGACTGTTTAGAATATGTGCAGCGACCGAAGCTTGATTTTTATGAGCAATATTTATTTATCGTTTTGCATTCGATCAATCAAAAGACGTTAGAAGCAGAAGAAGTGGACGTATTTGTTGGGCAAAATTTTATTGTGACGTTCCATAAGCAATCGACTTGGGGCATCAATCAAGTATGGGAGCGGTTAAAAACAGACGAAAGTTTTCAAATAGGGCCTTTCCATGTATTTTATCGCATTTTAGATAAATTAGTGGACGACTATTTCCCACCGCTTTATCATATTGAAGATGTATTAAACGATCTGGAAGAAAATACGCAAGACGAAACGATCCAAGAAATTATTGAAAAAGTGTTTGATATTCGCAGTGATTTATCAAAATTACGGCGGACGATTGTGCCGATGCGTGATTTATTGTACCGGATTATTAATTCCGATCGACTGCAGCGGATAAAAGAGCAACATATTTATTTTCACGATATTTACGACCATTTGTTAAAATTGGTGGAGATGATCGAGGCAAACCGCGAGATTACGTCAGATATTCGCGACAGCTACTTATCATTGAACTCGAACCGAATGAATACAATTATGATGACATTGACGGTCATTACGACGATTTTTATGCCGTTGACGTTTATCGTCGGCATATATGGGATGAATTTTGACTATATGCCGGAATTGCACTGGAAGTACGGCTATTTTACGGTGCTTGGAGTTATGGCGCTCATCGCGGCGGCGATGTTTTTATGGTTTAAGAAAAACGGTTGGTTTCGTTTTCATAAAGGAAATCGGTAACGCAAGGGAGGGCGTAAGATGAAACGAATTGCGGTCATTGGACAATCAGGAGATATTCCTGAAGACGTCAGAAAAATGGCTGAAGCCGTTGGAGGGGAGATTGCCAAGCGCAAAGCCGTGTTGTTAACCGGCGGAGGCAGCGGCGTCATGGAAGCTGCTTCAAAAGGGGCGAAAGAAGCAGGTGGGTTGGTGATTGGTATTTTGGCAGGAGATCGCACCGATGTGGCGAACGATTACTTAGATGTGCCGATTACAACCGGGTTGCATTTCGATTTCCGTAGCCTTATTCTCGTTCATTCGTCCGATGCGCTTATTATGATTCGCGGTGGCAACGGGACGCTCGGTGAACTGTCGGCTGCCTATATGAATAGAAAACCGGTTGTTATCATTGAAACGACAGGGGGCTGGGCAGCGAAAATAAAAGAGGTCGTTTATGAAGGTGGGTATTTAGACGAGCGCCGCACCGTCGAAATCGCCTTTTGCGACTCGGCGGAAGCGGCCGTTGATTTAGCGTTCAAGCGCATCGAAGAGCCGCTGAATGAAGAAAAAAATACAGGGCGAATCGGGGATTAAAAAGAAAAGCGGAGGCGACTGTCCAGCTGTGGCGAAGCTAAGTAATCATAAAGGTGGGGAATTATCCCACCTTTATGATTGTGCTTTTTTCGTTTCGGAAAATTGGTCCGTTAGACGCGCTGGACCCATAAATAAAATGAGAATAATCGCGATGATGACCGGAATGATCGCCCAAGCAAACATCGTAGCGATCGAGTCTGCTAACGCGTCAACAATTTTTTGCAATACTTCTGGCGGAATATGGGCGCGGGCTTCTTGTGAAAGCAGAACGCGCGTATCGCCAGACGGGTTAAATTGCTTCATCATCGGCATCGCTTTTTCTAATTTGTCCATTAACAGATGGTTTTGAATCGTACCGTAAATCGTTACGCCTAATGTCATACCGATGGAGCGGAAAAAGGTGTTCGTCGAATTTGCGGTCCCGCGCTGGCGCATATCTAGGCCGTGAATCGAAGACATGCTCAATAGCGGGAACGAAAATCCGACGCCGATCCCGGTAATGACCATGTAGATCGTGACGATGGAACGAGCGGTATCTGCCGATAAAGTGCTTAATAAATAAATGCCCGTTAAAAAGAACAGCCCGGAAATAATCATTAAATTGCGATACGACGTTTTAGCCGCAAACCGCCCCCAATTTGGCTGCCGACAACAGAGCCGAGCATCATTGGCGTTAAAATTAATCCAGAGTTTGTCGCAGTTCCGCCATATACTCCTTGAACGAAAATCGGAATAAAAATCGTTCCGAGAATAAACGTTGCGCCGTATAAAAAGCCGATTCCTTGCGCGGTCGCAAAAAGCCGTTTTTTAAACAAATGAAACGGAATGACCGGATCGGTTGCTTTCGTTTCCGCCCAGAAAAACAAGACAAGGAAAACGGCAAAACCACCAAATAAACTAATGATAACAACCGAATCCCATGCGTATTCTTTGCCGCCGAGCTCTAAGGCAAACATAAGGCAAAGAACAGACGACACGAGCAAAATCGCTCCCCACCAGTCAATTTTTTGTTCACGATGTTCTAGTGATTCAAAATAAAATTTACCGATGAAGAAAAGTGACAATAGACCGAGTGGAACGTTGACGTAAAACACCCATCGCCAGTCAATGTAGTCGGTAATATACGCTCCGAGAAGCGGACCGAATACGCTTGAGATGCCGAAAACAGCACCGAACAGACCAGACATTTTTCCGCGCTGTTCCGGCGGAAACGTATCGAACATAATCGTAAACGCGATCGGCATTAAGGCACCGCCGCCTAGCCCTTGAATTGCTCGGAAAACGCTTAGTTGCACCATATTTTGCGCAAGTCCGCAAAGAATCGATCCGACTAAAAAGAGCGTCAAGCCAGATACGTAAAATAGCTTCCGTCCGTACATGTCGGAAAGTTTTCCGAAAATCGGCATCCCGGCGACGCTTGCAATCATATAGGCCGATGTGACCCAAATAAATTGATCGAGCCCGCCAAGTTCTGACACGATTGTTCCCATGGCAGTGGCGACGATCGTATTATCCATCGCTGCCATCAAAATGCCGAGCAATAAACCGATAACGACAAATTTTTTCTTGCTTTCCTGTTTCATCATTGTTTCTCCTTTTTTCCTAAATGAGTAAGCATATATCTATTATAATGAAAGTCTTTATGATGACAACAAAAATGGACTATCCTGTCAACCAACATCATACGATAAAGTGATGGATCTTTCATAAGAGGAGGGGCCGATATGAACCGTTTGGATCCGTATGGGGCGTTTTCGGCATATGTGCCGGGATTTACAGAAATGTTAATCGACTATTACGATCGCGAACAACGCGCGAGAGATCAAGAATTTGATGATATTTGGCGCATCATCCGACCGGCGTTGCAGCCGTTATATGCAACTCTTGGGCAATATTACGTGCCACGCAACGTATCGCGCTATATATTTCGTGTCGTCGTACAAATGGCGTTGCAGCATAAAAACGATGTAAGCGGGTCGCTCGACCAGCGCGTTCAGCAGTTGTTCCACATCGTCAAAACGCAGTCGCCTTGGCTATTTGTCGTATTGCAAGCCTACCGTGTACCAGAAAAAGAAGTGGGGCATCTTGTCAAAACGGTGATTCGCGAAGTTCTCGAGAATATTGGCTATCAGCCAGAACAAGATTGGAGCAAATGGGAAAGCCTTGGCGGGGGGGTATCGTCTGGCCCTGCTGTTGCTTCTTGGAAAGAGAACCGCTTAGACGTCTTTGCGCGCGGCGCGGAGCATGAGCTGCTGCATAAATGGTGGGACGGAGTGCGTTGGAGTGACTGGGAGCACCTAGCGGGAGCATTAACATCGTCCCCCGCCGCTATTTCATGGGGAGAAAATCGGATCGACGTCTTTGCGCGCGGCGCGGAGCATGAGCTGCTGCATAAATGGTGGGACGGGGCGCGCTGGAGTGATTGGGAAAACTTAGGGGGAATATTAACTTCCAGCCCTGCCGTCGCCTCATGGGGAGAAAATCGCTTAGATGTGTTTGCGCGCGGCGAAGATCGGTACTTATACCATAAATGGTGGGATGGCGTACGTTGGAGTGATTGGGAAAACTTAGGGGGGATAATAACATCTGCCCCAGAAGCGGTTTCGTGGGGAGAAAACCGGATCGATGTATTTGCCCGTGGCGCAAAGCGCGAATTGTTGCATAAATGGTGGGACGGAGCGCGCTGGAGCGATTGGGAAGACCTTGGCGGCGTATTAACTTCTAGCCCGGCGGCGGCAGCACGTCGCGCCAATCGCCTTGATGTATTTGCCCGCGGAGCGAATCATGAACTGCTTTATAAATATTGGGACGGGCAACAATGGAGCGACTTTGTCCATCTTGACGGTCGCATCACCTCCGAACCGGCTGCGATTTCATGGGGGAGAAACCGGATTGATGTCTTCGCCCGCGGCGAGCGTCATGAGTTGCTTCATCGCTGGAAAGGGTAACGAGCAGAACACGCTTGGAACGAATGCCAAGCGTGTTATTTATTTTTCTAAAAAATGAATGCACGAGAGAAAAAGGCTATCCAGTGTTTAATCGTATATATGATTTCTAACCGCTTAATCCGTGAAAGGGGCGGAACGGTTCATTATACGAGCCAGCCTAGACAAAGAAATGTGCGTGGAAATTATATTGTCGCTCGCAAAATAGCTTGATAAGACAAACCGCTGAAATCATATACATGAAGAAAAAAGTGAAAGGGATGAGAAGATGGCGAGAGCGGTTTGGGGAGTGGATTCAGCGGCAAGGGTGACAGAGCAGTTGTTTTATTGCGTCAAAAATGAACTTGGCTACCCGAAGTTTTGGGGGCGTTATTTAACCGATGTGCCGAACGTTTCGGACGGATTAACGCGGCAAGAAATCACGTTGTTGCGAAACTACGGTGTTCACATTTTACCGATTTATAACGCGTTTCGCCAGGCGACAGGTTTTTCCAACGGTCAAGTTGCTGCCCGCAACGCCGTTTTTCACGCGCGACGGCTCGGGGTTCCGAAAAACAAAGTATTGTTTGCCAATATCGAAGATTTTTTTGTCGTCGATGCTGCTTGGATTCGTGCGTGGGTGGAAACGTTGTATCCGACGGGATATCGTCCAGGGCTTTATGCTGACCCGACAAAAGGCGATTTTGCAAAAGCGTATTGCGAGGCAGTGCAACAACAGAATAAAGTGGCTGTCCAAGCGATTATTTGGAGTTCAGCGCCAAGGCCGGGAACGACGAAAGAACAGCAGGCGCCAAAATATGCACCAGCTTCACCAAATTGCAAGGCGAATGTATGGGCATGGCAATATGGGCGCGACGCGGAAGCTTGCTCAGTCGACACAAATTTAGCAGATCGTCGATTGCTTGAATTGTTGTATTAAAGGTTGCCGTTTCAAAAGGCAACCTTTTTGATTTTACAACATGATAGAAAAATGTTTCTTCTTTTCTTTCGACAAAATATAATGAACATAGGCATATTATAAAGAGGAGATGTCATACAATATGGAAAAGCAAGAAATTTTATTAGAGAGCGGGACAAATGAACTAGAAATTGTCGAATTTTTAATCGGGGAGAACCAGTTTGCGATTAACGTCATGAAAGTGCGGGAAATTTTAAATCCAGCTCCGATTACAAAAGTTCCACACTCGCATCCACATATCGAAGGAATTATTGAATTGCGAGGCGAGGTGCTTCCTGTTATTGATATGGCAAAAGCGCTTGGACTGCCGCCGTCGGAAACGCCGGCACAAGATAAATTTATTGTTGCAGAATTTAATCAGCAAAAAGTCGTCTTCCACGTACGTAATGTAACGCGCATCCATCGCATTTCTTGGAAACAAATTGAAAAACCTTCGCAAATGTACCAAGGGCTAGATGGGCAAGTTATTGGTGTGGTTAAGTTAGAAGGAAAAATGATTTTACTTCTCGATTTTGAAAAAATGATCGTTGACATTAACCCTGAATCAGGAATCAACGTTCAACAAGTAAAAAAGCTTGGAAAGCGGGAACGTTCGAACAAAAAAATTGTCGTGGCAGAAGATTCTCCGCTGTTGCGGAAGCTGTTGCACGATACGCTTGCCGAAGCGGGATATGTGTTTGTTGAATTTTTTGAAAACGGTGAAGAGGCGCTTCATTATTTACAGTCAGTCGTAACACAAGGAAAACCAATTGAACAAGAAGTACAGCTTGTCATCACCGACATCGAAATGCCGCAAATGGACGGTCATCATCTAACGAAACGTATTCGCGAAGATGAACATCTAAAAAAACTTCCGGTCGTTATTTTCTCATCGCTCATTACGGACGATCTTCGGCATAAAGGGGAAAAAGTGGGGGCGACCGCGCAAGTAAGCAAGCCGGAAATCGGCGAGTTAGTGAAAGTCATTGACCAATACATTTTATAATGGTCCATCGTAATATAGGTAAGGGGATCGTTTATGGATAAATATAAACAATATTTTTTAAAAAATATACGAAAAAAATTAGAAGAGTGGGAAACGGTACCCTCTATTTCTCATAATGAAGTGTATCGATTTCTTCACTCGATTGCTGGAACGGCCTCGATTATCGGATTTGATGAAATAGGAAGCAAAGCTCGAAAGCTGATGAACCAGTTGAACGAAACAGACGACAAACAATGGACGATAGAGGAAGTAAAACAATATTTATTCGAGATTATCGAATGGTTTGATGAAAACAAAAAAGATGCACCAGTTTCGTTTACTGATAAAGGGAATAAGTATGGAGACAAACCGGTCATTTTACTCATTGACGATGATACGTCGTTTTTAATGTATATGAAAGAACAGCTTGAGAAAGTCGGCTGGTATGTGGCGGCGATTGCGAATCCGCAAAAAGCGATTACTTCTTTTTATGACGTGCGGCCGGATTGCGTCGTCATCGATATTCATATGAAAGAAACGGACGGCTTTGCCGTGCTAGAATTTTTAAAAGAAAAGCTAAAACAGCAGTTTATCCCCACGATAATGGTCAGCGTTGATAGCAGTAAAGCTGTGCGGATAAAAAGTTACGAAATGGGCGCGGACGACTTTATTCAAAAGCCGTTCGATTTAGATGAATTTATCGTGCGCGTAAAACGGCAACTGGAACGAAAAAAACATATTGATGAAATGTTGTTGCTTGATGAATTAACGCACGTCTATAACCGAAAGTATTTAAAGCAAGCATACGCACTGTTGCAAAGCGACTGGCAACGCTCACAAGAACCGTTTTGTTTAGCGGTGTTGGATCTCGATCATTTCAAACAAGTGAATGACCGTTACGGCCATTTAGTCGGCGATGTTGTTTTGCGGGAATTTGCCCGGTTTTTAAAGCAAGGAACACGCGTGAGCGACATTATCGTCCGCTTTGGCGGGGAAGAATTTGTTATTTTGTTTCCAAAAACACGTCGTGAAGAAGCAAGCGAAGTGGTCAACCGATTGCGTGAACAGTTCGAGTGCCACTCGTTTCGAGAAGGTGGTACCGCGTTTTCGCGCACGTTTTCCTGCGGAGTGGTGGAAATTACGGATGCAAATGAGCCGTTGGAACATTGGCTGCGTCTTGCTGATAACGCTCTATATGAAGCGAAAGAGAACGGCCGCAATCGGGTAGTAAGTGCAACACCTTCGCAAGAAGCAGTTCACCAAAAAATTATCAAAATTGCCGTTGTCGACGATGATCCGATTATGCGAACGATTATTACCGATATTGTCACGAAATTGCCATGTGAACGAAAAACGAAGCACGAGTTGCAAACGTTTAAGGATGGCGTTGAATTTATTGCATCGAACTGGCATCGAGAGCATTCGCCGTGCTTAGTCATTTTGGACGGCGTGATGCCAAAAATGGACGGGTTGGAAGTATTGCAGTGGATTCGCCAGCAAAAACGGTCGGATCGTTATAAAGTCATTATGCTCACGTCAAGGCGAAGTGAGAACGATATTGCCCGTGCGCTTGAGCTTGGGGCAGACGATTATATTACAAAACCTTTTAAATTGCTCGAGCTTGAGGCAAGAATTTGCCAAATGATGAAGAGGATGAGTTAAGTGAAGCAGACGGAGCTATTTTATTTTGCGATTGGATTAGTGAGCTTACTCATCATATTAACAAGTTTGTTTGTTTATCTTGTTGTTCAAAAGGTGATAGAAAACGAGAAGCGGCGAAAAATTAATGAATATAAAGAGCGTTACCAACAGACGATATTTCGATATTTGAATGAAGGAATAGGAGAAGGGGAACTTTCCTGCCGTTCCTCGCTTAAGCAACAGGCGTTAATGGAGCTTTTAGAACATTTTTCAAGCGTGTTAGCGAGCAAACATATTCAAGAGCGGATTCGCCAATTTGCTGAAACACACTTTCAAAAGCGAATTCGGGAGCAACTCATGCATCGACGCTGGAGCGTGCGGATGAACGCACTGTTTTTTATTGAAGATTTTCGAATGAAAGCAATGATCAACGATATCAAACGTTTATATCACTCGCGAAAATTGACGAAAAGTGAAGAAGTACAAATTTTGAAAATATACGCTATATTTGATTACCGAGATCTTTATGAACGGATGGTTGCTCCTAAGTATCCGCTGACGGAATTTGCGTATCGTCTCTTGTTTCGCTATATGAGCGACGATATGCTTTCTTATGCGGCTGAACGTTTTTCGAAATGGCCGCCCATCATGCAATATGCGTTCATTGACATCATCGGAATCCGCAATCGAAGCGAGTATGGACCTTTTCTCGAGCGCCTTTTAACGAATGAATCGCCGGAAATTCGCATCCGTTCTTTAAAAGCGATCGCGGCGATGGGCTATTTTCTCGATGTTTCAAAGCTTAAGCTCCATTTAGCTTCACCACACTGGCAAGAGCGGCTGATGGCGATTAAAGTATGCGGTAACATTCGTGCAAATGAGCTGATTCCGCAACTCGTTCGGCTATTATGCGATGAAACGTTTTCTGTTCGCTCACAAGCAGCCCAGTCGTTATTGCGAATGGAACAAGGCATAGAGGTGTTAAAAGAAGTGGCGGCTGCTTCCGATGACCCTTATGCTCGCGATATGGCTCAAGAATGGCTAGAAAGAGGATTGGAAACATGGCGATAAATGATCAATGGTTAACGTTTCTTTCGATTGTCGGCTGGTTTGTGTTTGCGTTTATGGTAGCTGTCATCGCCTTTTATTCATTTCTATTGCTCGTTTCATTGTTTCAACTTCGCAGATCGTACCAATTAGATGAGTGGGAGCCATACGAAGAATTGCTCGACGTTAGTTACGCCAAACCGATATCGATTTTAGTTCCGGCCTATAATGAATCCGCCGGAATTTTTGGGACGGTTCGTTCGCTTTTAAGCATTGAATACCCAGAGTACGAGATTATTGTCATTAACGACGGTTCGACCGATGATACACTCGCCAAATTAATCGAGTCGTTTCAACTCGTGCGCACGAACCAAGTCATTCGCCAACAATTAAAAACAAAACCGGTGAGAGCGGTGTATCGTTCAAAACTGTATCGGCATTTGCTAGTCATTGATAAAGAAAACGGCGGCAAAGCCGACGCGTTAAATGCGGGCATTAACGTGTCGCGCTATCCATACTTTTGCTCGATTGACGGAGATTCCGTATTAGAGCGAATCGCGTTTTTGAAAGTGATGAAGCCAATTATTGATTCGGACGGTGAAGTAATCGCTTCTGGCGGCAGCATCCGCATCGCCAACGGCTGTGAAATTGAGCGAGGCGAAATCGTTAAAGTCGGTTTATCGCGTCACCCGCTTGTCGTGATGCAAGTGATTGAATATTTGCGCGCTTTTTTAATGGGGCGAATCGGCTTAAGCCGCCACAACCTATTGTTAATTGTGTCCGGCGCGTTCGGCGTTTTTTCGAAACGATGGGTGATTGAAGCGGGTGGATATGCACATACGGTCGGGGAAGATATGGAATTGGTCGTAAGGCTTCACCGTTTAATCAAAGACCGAAAAGAAGATCGAAAAATTGTGTACGTTCCCGACCCAGTATGCTGGACCGAAGCGCCAGAATCGATCAAATATTTGCGACGGCAACGGCGTCGCTGGCATCGCGGACTATTTGAAAGCTTATGGATCCATCGCCGCCTCATTTTTAATCCGAACTATGGGTCCATTGGGCTTGTATCGATGCCATATTTTCTGATCATTGAATTTTTAGGACCTGTTGTGGAATTATTAGGTTACATTGTCATGGTCATATCGCTATTTTTAGGCGGCGTTTATATGGAGTTTGCGATTTTACTATTTTTATTATCGGTCGTATATGGTTCGATTTTTTCGATGGCTGCCGTACTTTTAGAAGAATGGACGGTGCGTAAATTTCCGAACGTATCCGATCTCGTTCGCCTTTTCTTTTTTTCTTTAACGGAAACGTTATGGTACCGCCCGCTGACTGTATTATGGCGGTGTGAAGGAATCATCGATGTGCTTCGTAAAAAGAGAGGATGGGGAGAAATGGTGAGAAAAGGTGTGTCAAAATGAGGAAGAGAAGATTCGTATGGTTTTTTGTTTATCTTGGGGCGATTGTTGCACTTGTTTCGTCTCCGTATTGGCTTTGGCAACTAAAGCCGGCGAAGCAACTGAATCTACTGGTGATTGATAAAACGGTTCCAGACAATTCATACCGAGAACATAAAGGGCTTATGTGGATATTGAATCAACAAAAATACGTCAAACCTGACGGAACGAAATATGATTTAAAATGGGATTACATCGGTTTTGTTCCAAAGCAAGGGACATATGATGTCAAACATCTTCCTCGTTCTCTTGCCCGTTATGATGCCGTATATGTGACAGATACGTACGGCGTATATGAAGAAGAGTTTTTGAAAAAAAGTAAAACGGGTCGGCGCTCTGCCAAAGTATACGGGGGCATGACGGAAGACGATGTTCAAGCGCTTCGCAAGATGGTCATGCGCGACCGGAAAGTGTTGATTGCGGAGTTTAACTCGTTTGCCCATCCGACATCTGAAAGTGTCCGCAAGCAATTTTATGCTTTGTTGAATCTCGAATGGACGGGATGGATTGGGCGATATTTTCCGGACTTGCAAAGCAGCGAAGTGCCGGTTTGGGTGAAAGAAAACTACAAACAGCAATACGGCCGTCCGTTTCGCTTCCAAGGGCCGGGCTATGTGCTCGTCGATGAGAATGATCGCCTTGTCGTCATGGACAAACGCGAGATCGGCAAGAAAGGAGTAGTTTTTTCCTATACGAAAGCTGGAGAAAAAAAATGGGGAGAAAGCGGAAGCGTTCCTTATTCGTATTGGTTCGATATCGTTAAGCCACT
The DNA here is from genome assembly GCF_026847645.1 of Anoxybacillus sp. J5B_2022. Lineage (GTDB taxonomy): Bacteria > Bacillota > Bacilli > Bacillales > Anoxybacillaceae > Anoxybacteroides. The sequence continues at coordinate 70,076 of NZ_JAPSMC010000003.1, read as the reverse complement.
AGATGAAAACGAAGTGTTAGCGACGTATACGCTTTCGCTATCGAAACGAGGAAAAGAAACGTTGCGTGCGCTCGGGTTGCCAAGCACGTTTCCAGCAGTTGTTCACCACGTGAACCGCTTATATGAGTCGTACTATTTTTGCGGCGATTATGCGGATGAAGCGGATGTGCCGAACATTTATCAGACGGTTGGATTCAATACGTGGCGGAAATGGACGACTTCTAATAGTCCAGACAACACATCGGTTTTTTATTGGAAAGCGTATGTTCCGATGATGACACACGTATTGCAAGAGATTGAGCAACGAAACGTCAAGCCGCTGCAAACGGTGCAAATCTACAAAAAGAACAGCATTCGTCTCGCTGGAACGGTTGGGAATGATTACATTCAAATTTATAAAAACGGAAAATGGAAAAACATTCTCATTAAAGGAGTAAACATGGGAATTTCCAAACCGGGGGCGTTTCCGGGGGAAACGGCGATCACAAAAGAGGAGTATTTCCGCTGGTTTAAGCAAATCGGCGCAATGAATGCGAACGCCGTCCGCGTCTATACGATTCACCCGCCAGCGTTTTACGAAGCACTCTACGAATATAATCAAATCGCCGCTCGTCCGCTTTATTTATTCCATGGCGTCTGGGTAAATGAAGAAACGTTTTTGCGGACAAACGATGCGTTCGCAAAAGAAAATACGGACGAATTTTGGGCAGAAATCAAACGGACGATTGACATTGTGCACGGAAAAGCGAATTTGCCGAAGCGACTAGGACATGCGAGTGGGACGTATCGCTATGACATTTCGCCGTATGTGCTCGGCTGGATTTTCGGAGTTGAGTGGGATCCGACCGTTGTGTTGGCGACAAATGAAAAACATAAAGGGCTTCCTGATTATCGCGGGACATACATTTATACCGAAAAAGCGCAGCCATTTGAAGTTTGGCTGGCGCGCATGCTCGATGAAGCGATCGCTTATGAAACGAAGACGTATCATTGGCAACGGCCGGTCAGTTTCACGAACTGGGTCACGACTGATTTATTGAAACATCCGAGCGAACCGCTTAAGAAAGAAGATATGGTTTCTGTTAATCCGAATGTCATGAAAAGCACAGACAAATTATATACCGGTTTATTCGCTTCTTATCATATTTATCCTTACTATCCGGATTTTTTGAACTATGAAAAGAAATACGTCAATTATATTGACCATCGCGGACAAAAAAACAACTATGCCGGCTATTTGCGCGATATGAAAAAAGCTCATCATATGCCGATTTTAGTGGCGGAGTTCGGCGTCCCTTCGTCAAGGGGGATGACGCATCGGAACGTATACGGGATGAACCAAGGATTTCATTCTGAGAAAGAACAAGGCGAAATCGACCGAAAGCTGTTTGAAGATATTGTGCATGAAAAAATGGCCGGTGGTCTTGTATTTACATGGCAAGATGAATGGTTTAAGCGGACGTGGAACACGATGGACTATGATAACCCGAACCGCCGACCGTTCTGGTCGAACGCGCAAACAAACGAGCAACAATTTGGTTTGTTAAGCTTCGACCCTGGAAAAAGCGAAACGGATATGATCAAAGTTGATGGTCGAGCGGAAGACTGGGAGTTCAAACGAGTGAAGCCGGCGTTTCAAGAAAATAATCATGCGATGTACGTTACAAGCGACGAACGGTATTTGTATTTGCGCATCGATACGAATCGGATTACAAAAAATAAAGAAACGTATGTGCTGTTTAACACGATCAAAAACCAAGGCCAATCCCGTATTTTGCATATACCGGGAGTGAAAACGTCTGACGTTGATTTCGTTCTTGCGATCAAAGGGACGAACAAAGCAAGATTATGGGTAGACAGTTATTACGATACGTTTTATTATCATTACGGATATCTTTTACACATGATTCCGCAAGTGCCGTATGCGAATAAAAAAGATAATGGCGTGTACCATCCGATTCTCTTAACGTTGAATAAAGAGCTTGACATTCGTGGAACGAAAATTCCGTTTCAATCGTATGAAACCGGCATTTTCCGATTCGGAACGGCCAATCCGAATGACGCTGCCTACAACTCTCTCACTGATATTAGTGTCAGCGCGGATCGAACGATGTATGAAATCCGCATTCCGTGGCTACTTTTAAACATAAAAGATCCGAGCATGCGGGAAGTGATGGGTGATGTTTGGTCGAAAAATGGGTTAGCTAGCAGCGAACACATTGACGGCATTCGCATTGGTCTATATGAAACGGACGGAAAGACGACGTTCGCTTATCCAGCGCTGAACAATGCGGTGCTGCCTGCGGAGCAATTTTATCGATATGAATGGCGCACGTGGGAAGAGCCGAACTACCACGAGCGGCTCAAACAATCGTATGAAGAAATGAAAAAAATATTTTCAAGGGAAGGAGAAGAAAAGTAATGGCGAAAATTTTGCTTGCGGAAGACGAAGAAGTACTGCGCATGCTCGTTTTCGATACGTTAGAAGATGAAGGATATGACATTGACGAAGCGTGCGACGGGCAAGAAGCGATCGAGCTGATTAAAGAAAATGATTATGATTTAATTTTGCTTGATTATATGATGCCGATTTATACAGGGCTTGAAGTCATTCAGCAAGTGCGGAGCATTCCGGAGAAAAAGCATGTCAAAATTATGATGCTGTCAGCCAAAAGTCAGCAAGCTGATCAGCAGCGTGTGCTCGAAGCCGGCGCCGATTATTTTATGGCAAAGCCGTACAGCCCGATTGAATTAGTGAAACGGATTGAGGAGATTTTACATGGAGAAAATTAAGCGTTATTTTCACAAAAGTTTAGCACGGCAGTTCATCGGGTTAATGGGCGGATTTATTGCGATCTTTTTCGTTGGTGCCTCTCTATTGCTTTTTTATCAACAATCGACAACAAATGACTTTGAAAGGAAACGCGAGCAGATCGAAAAAAAAGAAAAATATGTGGAACAACTAGATCGGGCGTTTACGCAAGCGTTTTTAGATGTGCGCGGTTATTTGGCATTTGGCCGAAAAGAGTTTAAACAAAGCGTTTTTCGTCAAAAAGAGGCGGTCCTTCTAACATTAAAACAGTTAAAACCGTTAGCGCATACAACAGAAGATCAACAATTTTTAGATGCGGCTGATTCATTTGCTACGTATTATTTCGATCAGTTAGTGAAACAAGCGATTATGGAATTTGAAAACGGCAATATTCAGGCGGTATTGAAGATTTCGGAAAACGGCGGGACCGCTGCGATTGAACAATTTCAAAGACAACTCATGGACTATCATCAAACATTGAAAACGCAATTAGATGATGAATATGTTAATTTCATAACAAAGCAAACAAAAAGCCAAATGGCGTTTGTCGGGCTTATTTTGTTGATACTCCTTGTTTTAATGATCATTATTCGCATGATGACGAAACAAATTGGAAAGCCGCTTACTGAATTTGCGATAGCAGCAGAGAAGTTTGCCAACGATGAAGAATATCGGGAGTGGCCGCTTTTAAGCGAACGAAACGATGAAATTGGAAAATTGTCACGAGCGTTCCAAAAAATGATTTATAGCATTCAAGAAAAAGAAGAAAATTTAGTCGCGCAAAACGAAGAATTACTAGCTCAACAAGATGAGCTAGAGTCGCAACAAGCGGAGCTTGAGCAAGCGCTAGAAATGATGCAGCTAAGGGAACAAGAATTAAAGCGGCGCAACGACTTTATTAATGGGCTGTCCAATTCATTAAAAAAACAAGAAGTGCTCGACAGCATCGTTTGCAATATGTGTAAAGTGATGGATGCGGACCGCGGCATGATCGTACTATTGAATGAGCAAAAATCGCATTCCGCATTCGGGCTGTCCGAACAAGGAGTTCAGCAATTTTTAGCCTATATGGATAACGGGCTATCCCAGCGGCTATTGAAGACGAAACAGTCGTTTGCCGTGAAGCGAGAATTGCCGGCTTCGGAAAAAAGCTACTATGAAGAAACGCTATATTCGTACGATTTATTGTTGCCGGTGCTTTCTGCGGAGCAAGAAGTGGAAGCGGTCATGATGTTCAGCCGTTTCAGCGGCGAATTTTTGCCGTATGAAATCGAAGAATACGAACGGCTGGCGAAACAAGTATCGATCTCTTTGCAAAAAATCCGATTATACGAAGAGTCGGAAAAAGATCGCCGCATGACGCAAGATATTTTAAATAACATTCAAGAAGGCATTCAACTTGTCGATAGGAACGGCGTGAATTTAATGATGAATACGCAGCTTGCGAACTTTTTAAAAGTGGATGTGAACACCATTTCCCAAACTCCGTACGAACAGTGGAAGGAACTGCTTCTTCAAAAAGTAGTAGATGAAAAAAATTTGTCCCAATATTTAGATAATGTTCTTTTTCACGCTGGGAACGAAATAAAATCGTTTACGTACCACGTCAAAGACGAGAAGAAAGTGATTCAAATGTACGCGGAGCCGCTTTACCGTGGAACAGAACGGTTCGGGATGATTTTTGTCCACCGCGATATTACGAAAGAATTTGAAGTCGATCAAATGAAGTCGGAGTTTGTTAGTACAGTCAGCCATGAATTGCGTACCCCGCTTTCTAGTGTGCTTGGATTTACGGAATTAATGTTAAATAAAGAGTTGAAACCGGAGCGACAACGGAAATATTTAACGACCATTTATCAAGAAGCAAAACGGCTGACGGCGCTTATTAACGACTTCCTTGACGTGCAGCGCATGGAATCAGGAAGACAAACGTATGACAAAAAATACGAAGATATCGTTCCGATTATCCAAAATGTCATTGAAACGCAAAAAGTAAACACGGCCATTCATCAGTTTGTGGTCGAGAAGGAAACCGACCGGACGATCGTGCTCGGTGACCGCGATAAATTAGCGCAAGTGTTCACGAATTTAATTAGCAATGCGGTGAAATATTCACCGGATGGTGGTACGGTGACGGTGCGCATTTATGAACAAGGAGATCGACTAAACATTGATGTAGTAGATGAAGGGCTTGGCATACCAGCGGAAGCGATGCCTCATTTATTTACGAAATTTTATCGCGTCGATAATTCCGACCGCCGCCGCATTGGTGGAACGGGGCTTGGCTTGGCGATTGTGAAAGAAATTGTCAAAGCGCATGACGGAGAAGTAACGATTACGTCCGAAGTGAAAAAAGGAAGCACATTCACGGTACGTTTGCCGCTTGTTGCTGTTGAGATGGATCATGGTAGCGATGCACAGACTGACCGTGGAGTGAGTGTTATCATCGTGGAAGATGATCGAAATTTAGCCTCGCTATTAGAAGCTGAGTTATCGGATAGCGGTTTTAATGTGAAGAGTTTCAAAAACGGAAAAGAAGCGATTGAAGCGATGAAAGCGATGAAACCGGCCGCTGTTGTTCTCGACATTATGCTCGAAGAAGGCGAAATGTCGGGATGGGACGTACTGAAGGAAATGAAAGTAGATAAAGAACTTTCTTCAATTCCGATTGTTATTTCGTCCGCGCTTGAGGAAACAGAGAAAGGATTGACGCTTGGAGCAAGCGATTATCTCGTCAAGCCGTATCAACCGAGCCAGCTTTCAAAAACGATTTTGCAAATTTTACTGAAACAAGAACGGCATGGAGAAATTTTAGTGCCGGTTACCGATGAATATGATCGCGACGAAGAAAAAAGCGAATAAGTGACGATAAGACTGCCTTTTGTTCATAAAAAGGCAGTCTTTTTTTGATTAAAAAAAGGAATGTTATGCATAATAACGGTAATGGAGGGATGATCATGAATAAGCAAACGATTCCGTTACGGATTCCTTCGTCATTAGCCGATGTGGAAGCAGTAATTCAAACGACATGGGGAGAAACACCTGATTTAGTCGTTTGCCGCTTGCAAGTGAAGCAAATGCATAAAGATGTGTTACTTATGTATTTAGATAGCTTAGCAGACAAAAATTCGATTAATAATAATGTTTTGCAGCCCCTCCTGTTTGAAAAACATCACGCGACAAATGTAGAAGACATTGCTATTTTAATCGGTCAAAAAAAATATACGAAGTTATGGCCAGATATCGAAACGGCAATTTTTCAAGGGGAAAGCGTTTTGTTCATCGATGGAGAGCAAAAAGCGTTAATTTTAGATACGCAAGGCTGGCCGCAGCGCGCAATTGCTGAGCCGCAAGTGGAATCATCGCTGAAAGGGGCTCATCAAGGGTTTATTGAAACGAGTGGGAAAAATATTGCGCTCATTCGTCGCTACCTTCCGAACCGTGAATTAAAAATAAAAGAGCTAACAGTTGGGAGAAGGGGAAAAACAAAAGTGGCGATTCTTTATTTAGAAGATGTTGCGCATCCGGAAGTGTTGCAAGAATTAGAAGACCGCATCCGGAACATTGACGTTGACGCCGTCGTCAATACGGGAGAGTTAATGCAATTAATCGAAGATAACCCGTTTTCTCCGTTTCCACAATTTTTATTGACGGAGCGGCCCGATGCAGCAGTCAGCAACTTATTGCAAGGACGCATTGCTATCATTGTCGACCGCTCGCCAAGCGTCATGATTGCGCCGATGTCATTTATTTCGTTTTTCCAAACGGTCGACGATTATAGTACGCGCTGGATGATTGCAACGTTTTTACGGCTATTGCGCCCCCTTGCTTTTTTTATCGCCATTTTTTTGCCGTCGCTCTACATTGCGGCGATTTCGTTTCACTACGAACTGTTGCCGCTCAACTTAATTTTAACGGTTGGCGAGTCGCGCGAACAAGTACCGCTACCACCGATATTGGAAGCGATTTTAATGGAGCTAGCGATCGAAATGTTGCGCGAAGCTGGGCTGCGTCTGCCAGCACCGATCGGGCAAACGGTCGGCATCGTCGGCGGGGTCGTCATCGGGCAAGCGGCGGTGCAGGCTGGGCTTGTTAGCAATATTATGGTGGTTGTCGTCGCAATTACCGCGATCGGCTCATTTATTATTCCAAACCCAGATATGTCCGAATCAGTACGGCTCATCCGCTTTCCAATGATGATCGTTTCGTCTTTATTTGGCATTGTAGGAATGGCAATCGGGCTGATGATTTTAGTTGTACATCTCGCCTGTTTGGAATCGCTCGGTACGCCGTTTGGCAGCCCGTTCGCTCCCGTACGGTTTCGCGATTGGAAAGATACTGTCGTCCGCTTTCCGCTATGGGCGATGCGTAACCGGCCGTTATCCGCCCGCCCGATTCAATTAAAACGCCAAACGAAAACGAGGAAATGATGAGATGGTTACGACACGTTATCAACATAACGAAATCACTATTTTCCAATATGTATTTTTCATTGTCGGCGCTCAAATCGGCATCGGTATTTTGTCATTGCCGGCGGAAGTGGCAAAAGGAAGCGGCACAGACGGCTGGATAGCCATTATAATGGGCGGGATGTTATCCATTATCGCTAGCGTTGTTATTATTAACATCATGGAACAACATCCGGAAGATACGATTTTTGATTTATTACCACGCTATTTTGGCAAATGGCTTGGGAAATTGTTCTCCCTTGCTTTTTCCGTATATGCCGCATTGGCGGCAACAACGGTCGTGTTTACGGCTATTCATCTAGTGCAAGTATGGATTTTGCCGCAAACGTCCAACTACTGGATTATGATTTTATTTATGATTCCTGGTTTTTTAGCGGCAAGAAATGGGGTGCGCATTCTTGGCCGATATGCAGAGATTGTCTTTTACATGACGCTTTGGATGCCGATTTTAATCGCGCTTCCCACAAAAGATGGCCATCTTCTTCATCTTTTGCCGGTCATTAAAGAAGGGTGGCTGCCAATTATTAAAACAGTCAAAATGACGATTTTATCGTTTTTAGGGTTTGAGTTGGCGTTCGTGCTTTACCCGTTTTTAAAAGAGAAGCATTTAGCGAAAAAAGGGATCATTATTGCTAACGTTATTTCGCTGTCCGCCTTTGTTTTTGTGACGATTGTGAGCTTTATTTTTTATAGCCCGGATGAAATTACGCAATACGTATGGCCGACGTTGTCGCTATTAAAAACGATCGAATTTCCGTTTATGGAACGGTTTGAAATTATTTTTTTAGCTGCGTATTTGTTCGTGCTATCGACAACCGGTGTTCCGTATATTTTTACAGCTGCTTTTGGCATCTCCCACGTTTTAGATCAAGTCGATCATGTGCGCGTGCTTGTTGTCGGTGTCGGGATGTATATCGTTGTTGCTTTTTTGTACAACCCTTCTTTTTCCGATTTACAAACCTTTTCGGAATGGTGGGGGAAGACAGGAACGCTGGTTGGCTACTTTTTTCCGATTGGTTTATGGCTATATATGAAAATATATCAACGGCTGCGAGGAGGAAAACCGTTATGAAATGTACTCCTCTTCCTTTGTTGCTTTGCGCTGTTTTCCTATTATCCGGCTGCGGCATGAATACGAAGCTTGACTCGCTAACGATGACGTTAACGCTCGGGCTTGATGTAACGGATGATGGAAAATTGCTTATGTATTCGTCAAGTCCTGTCTTTAATAAAGATGCGAAAGAGCATACGGAAGTGATTGAAGTCGATGCGTCGTCGTTAAGGGAAGGAAGGTATAAAGTTGATTTGTTTGCGTCAGGGCGAACAGTCGGTGGGAAAATACAAAACGTCGTCATCGGCAAAAAGCTTGTTCAGCAAAAAGAGTTGCTTTCCTTTTTAGATGTGCTATATCGCGACCCGAAAAACTCTACGACTGCTTTGCTTATCATCTACGATGGGCCTGTCAAAGAACTAATCGAATCGAAACAAAAAGATAAGCCGCGCTTAGCGGTAGCGATTAAAGATTTAATTACGACAACGGCATTGGATAAACAAACGGTAAAAACGAACTTGCTCGATTTTCATCGGACGTTATTTGAAAAAGGATGCATGCCATTTGCGTCCGAAATGGCGATGAAAAACGGAAAAATGACGGTGAAAGGAGTAGCGTTATTTAATAATAAAGGAAAGTATGTCACATCGCTTTCGTCAAAAGAAAGCGCGTTTCTTCAGTTGTTGCGAAACGAGATTAAGCCAGCGATTCCGTTTACGCTTCGGACGTCGGCGCTGACGGGAAACGGGAAAAAAGAAAACATTAGCGTATCGCTCGAGCACGGAAAAGTTCGTTATCAAACACGGTATCGCAACGATCGATTTCAATTTCACATCCATATTGACGCGGGTACAATTATTACGGAAGAAGTAGTAAATGTTGACATGAGAAAAAAGCAGAAACAATTGGAAAAAATGATTGCGAAAGAAATCGAAAACAAGACGAAAGCGTTAATCAAAACATTCCAAAAGCATGAAATTGATCCGATTGGCTTCGGGCTGTACGCTCGGGCGTACGAGTATCGAAAATGGAAAAAAGTAGAGAACGATTGGGGAAAAGCGTTTGCCGCTGCCGATATTTCCGTTTCGGCTAAAGTAAACATTATTAGCTATGGCGTTATTAACTAAAGGAACGGGATTCCCGTTCCTTTACATATGGTTAACACTAAAGCGGGTGATTTGTTCTACGCTAGGAAAATATAAATTTTTCTCAATGGATGTCTAGCTTCGAACTAACAGTCGCATCCGCTTTTCTTTATTACCGTTCCCCGAGCCGTTTGAAGATCGGTTTTTGATACGGCTTTTTCGTTCGCGGCGGATGTTTTTCTGTTTCTGTAATGCCAGTGTACGATTGCAATAAAGCCTTCGCTTTGGAAAGCGGCATTTTTACTACAGGATTGCGATAGGAACCGTTTAACGCGCCAAGGTGTGGAAGTGTCGCGAAGTCTTCTTTTGTTGGAGGAATGTGAAAATAATACTCACCGACGACAACAAGAACATCGGACTGCTGCTGGCTATATTTCGGGTTGGGTGAAAAATGAAGCCCTACTTTTTTCGCCTTTCCTTCATCGAGCAGCTTTTCGATCGTTTTTTTCTTTAACAAATATAAAAACGAGGGATTTAATGCCGTTTTGGCGTGGCGGTTGACCGTAAAAATCGCTTTTGCCAAATTGTCGATCGTCGGTTCTAAACGTTCCATAGTATATCTCCTTTTCACTAAACTTGTCTAATACCTTTATTATACATCATGAACATTTGTTTGCAATATGTGATATAATGAAAATAAAGCTTTGAAGGATGAACGTAAATGAAAGAAAAATACGGAATTATTGATATCGGCTCGAACACGATCCGGCTAGTCATTTATGAACGACAAAAAAGCGGGCGGCTGCGAGAAATTGAAAACGTGAAAGCGGTTGCTCGGTTGCGCAATTATTTAACCGATAAGCATATATTGACAGAAGAAGGGATTTTGCTGCTTCTTGATACGTTGCGCAGCTTTCAAGAAATTACGCGCCATCACCAACTAGAGCGCGTCATATGCGTGGCAACGGCCACCATTCGCCAAGCGCAAAACCAGCAAGAAATTATCCAATTAGTCGAAGCGAGTACCGATTTTCGTATGCGCGTATTGACGGGAGAAGAAGAAGCGTATTACGGTTTTTTAGCGGTCGTCAACTCCACCTCGATTACCGAGGCGATTACTGTCGACATCGGAGGTGGAAGCACGGAAGTCACGTATTATAAAGACCGAGAACTGCTCGAGTCATACAGTTTTCCGTTCGGCGCTTTGTCATTACGGCAGTCATTTGTGGCTGGCAATGTGCCGACGCAAGAAGAACTAGACAGGCTTTCTGCTTATTTAACGGAGCAGTTTCAGTCGTTGCCGTGGCTTTTAGGGAAAAAAGTGCCGCTTATTGCGATGGGCGGAAGCGCACGCAACGTTGTGCAAATTCATCAGTTGATGAAACAATATCCGCTTGCCGGTGTCCATCAATACGAAATGAAACGGAAACATTTACTCGAAGTTCGCAAATTATTAACGTCTTTGTCGTTTGAAGAAATTCAAAAATTAGAAGGTCTTTCGAAAGACCGTGCGGATTTAATCATTCCCGCGCTCGAAGTATTTCGCGTGTTGTATGAAATGGTGGGCGCTTCTTCCTTTGTATTGAGCCGCAAAGGGCTTCGCGACGGCATTTTTTATGAAGAACTCATTCAGCCGTTCGGCACTCGTTTATTTCCAAACGTGCTGCAGGAAAGCTTTTTTGAATTGGCACAGGACTACGATATCCGTTTAGACGACGTTCAGCATGTGAATCAGCTATTGGCACAGCTTGTCGTACAAATTCGCCAACTCCAGCTTTATCCGATCACAGAGGAAGATGTGCGCGACATGAAGCAAGCGGCTCACGTCTTTTATTTAGGGCAATATATTGATGAAGAAGCGAGCAGCCAGCATACGTTTTACATATTGGCCAATCGCACGATTGACGGATTGATGCATAAAGACCGCGTCAAGCTCGCCTTGATCGCTTCTTACAAAAATAAACCGTTGTTTAAGCAATATATCGCGCCGTTCGTGGACTGGTTTCCAAAAGAAGAGCAGCGGCGAATTCGCTTTCTTGGAGCGCTTGTGAAGTTTGCTCATAGCTTAAACGATACAAAACGAAAAATTGCAAAAAAAATCCATATCACACAACAAAATGGCGCCATTATTATGGATATTTATTGTAACGGCGATTTTCGTGCCGAAGAGTATCAGGCGGAAAAAAATAAAAAACATCTCGAAAAAATATTTAAACAACCGATTGAATTGCGGTTTCGACAATCGTAAGGCAGGGAAAATGATAATGGGACTTAATAATCCAAACTATTACAATAATCGAGAATTAAGCTGGCTCGCCTTTAACGAGCGCGTTTTGCAAGAAGCATTCGATGAGAGGAATCCGCTATTAGAACGGTTAAAGTTTTTAGCGATTTTCAGTTCGAATTTGGATGAATTTTTTATGGTCAGAGTGGCCGGGTTAAAAGACCAAGTGAAGGCGGGATTTAACAAGCCAGAAAATAAGGCGGGCTTGACGCCGAAGCAGCAACTGAAACGAATTTCCGAAAAAGTGCATGAGCTAGTCAAATCCCAATACCGGTTGTATAACGATGTGTTGCTGCCGATGTTGGAGGCGGAAGACATTCAATTTGTTTCGATGGATCAGTTAACGGACGAGCAGCGTGAATTTTTGCATTCGTATTTTACGGAGCAAATTTTTCCGGTGCTGACGCCGATGGCTGTGGACGCTTACCGACCGTTTCCGATGTTGGCAAATAAAAGTTTGAACTTAGCGATCGTGCTTGATGATGACGAGGAGGACGAAGATGAACGGCGAAAATTGGCGCTTGTTCAAGTTCCGTCTGTGCTAAACCGCTTTATCCGTCTTCCTTCCGACCAAGAGGAGTTTGTTTATATTTTGCTCGAGGATGTCATTACGGCACATATCGACATATTATTTAAAGGATACGACGTCGTTTCGGTAACACCGTTTCGCATTACACGCAACGCCGATTTGACGATTCACGAAGAAGGTGCCCGCGATTTATTAAAAGAAATTGAAAAAGAGCTGAAAAAACGAAAATGGGGCGCGGCCGTCCGCCTAGAAATGAGAAAAGACGGGTTTGATCCGTTTATTTTGCATTATTTATTAGATGAGCTCGAAATTCATCGGAAAGATGTATATGAAATCGACGGTCCGCTTGATTTAACATTTTTATTCCATTTTTATAAAGAACTGTCGTCCTATAAAGAACATTTAGTATACGAAACGCTTATTCCGCAGCCGCCGAAAGATTTAGATTCAGATGAAGATATTTTTGAAAAAGCAGCAGAGCAAGATCTTTTGTTCCATCACCCATATGAATCGTTTGAACCGGTCATTGATTTTATTTCCGATGCTGCCGATGATCCACACGTGTTGGCAATTAAACAAACGTTGTACCGCGTCAGCGGCGATTCGCCGATTATTGAAGCGCTGAAACGAGCTGCGGAAAACGGAAAACAAGTAACCGTTCTTGTGGAGTTGAAAGCACGGTTTGATGAGGAAAATAATGTTCAATGGGCAAAAGAGTTGGAGAAATCAGGTTGCCATGTCATTTACGGGATTACGCATTTAAAAACACATAGCAAAATTACGTTAATCGTTCGACAAAAGCACGGAAAGATTGAACGTTTCGTTCATTTAGGGACGGGAAACTACAATGACGCAACGGCAAAGCTTTACACTGATTTAGGATTCATTACGTCTAACCGTGAAATTGGCGAAGATGCAACGAACTTTTTTAATTATTTAAGCGGGTATATGGAAAAGCCGGAATTTCATCATTTGTCGGTCGCGCCGTTTGATCTGCGTCGTGATTTTATTCGTTTAATTGATGAAGAAATTCGCTTTCATCGCGAATACGGAAATGGGCGCATTATTGCGAAAATGAACGCCTTAACTGATAAAGAGCTAATTATGAAACTATATGAAGCGTCGCAGGCAGGGGTAACCATCGATTTAATCGTTCGCGGCATTTGTTGTTTGCGCCCGCAAATTCCGGGAGTGAGCGACAACATTCGCGTGCGCAGCATCGTTGGCCGCTTCCTTGAGCATAGCCGGATCTATTATTTTTATCACAACGGGGCGGAAAAAGTGTTTTTATCATCAGCTGATATGATGACGCGCAATATGGAAAAACGGGTCGAAATTTTATGGCCGATTTTTGCGGAACATTTGAAAAAGCGAGTAATAAAAATTTTGGCAATATTGCTTACCGATAATGTGAAAGCGCGGGAACAAGACGAACAAGGGGATTACCATTATGTCGAGCGAGCGGAAGGAGCGCCGGAAATCGATAGCCAGCTATGTTTGTTTCAAATGGCATATCGAGTAAGCGAAGACGAAGAATAGAGCCGCCTTACGAAGAAGGTGGCTCATGTTTTAATGTAAACACGGTAAGTTCTGGCGGTGTTAAAAAGCGAAACGGCATTCTCGTCGTGCCTAGACCGCGATTGACGTAAAGGGTCATGTCTTGAATTTGATAAAAGCCTTCATAATATTGAACGGCAAGCGGCGGGGTAACGAGCGGACCAATAAAAGGAAGTTGAATCTGCCCGCCGTGGCTATGGCCGGATAACTGCAAATGAACACGATAACGTGCGGCTTCGTTTGCACCATCCGGCTCATGCAATAATAAAATCGTATACGTCGATGGCGGAATGTGTTGAAACATTTTTTCAAAATCCGGTTTACCGAGCATCAAATCGTCGGCGCCTACAATCGCAATTTTACTGCGGTCGATTTGCTCAATGAACATATGCTCATTGACTAGCATACGGAATCCGGCTTTTGTCATAATTTTACGGTATAAATCCGTTCCGTATCCGCCGTGGTCGTGATTTCCGTAAATGCAAAACTTTCCGAGCGGAGCGCGAATCTTTGCAAGGATGGGAGTGATGTCGTGCGGGGAATGGTATTGATTCGGCTTGTCCATTAAATCCCCGGTGAAAAAAACAATATCTGGTTGAAGGTCGTTGATTCGATTGACGATATGGCGCAGCTCGGCGAGCGAAAAATGATAGCCGAGATGGGTGTCGCTGAACTGCACGATTTTTATGCCGTCAAAGCTTTTCGGGATCAACGGATGGTAAATCGTGTGGTTTGTGACCGTCAGCCGCTTTGGCTCGATAAAACGGGCGTAATAATAGCCGAAGGAAGTGATCGCGATGCCTCCGAGCAAGGAAGCGATACTTTTTTGGAGAAATGTTCTTCGCGTCATGGTCATGACTGGTTTCATTTTCTCAACGTCCTTTCACAATTAGTTTTATTATAAATGGGAAAAGCCGAATAGAAAAGAAACAAATCGATAAAAGAAATGTTAGAAAATTATGTCTATTCATCGTATAATAAAAATGAATGAGTAATCAGTCATAAAAGGGGGAGAAACATGCAAGGAAAAGTGATTATCGTGACAGGTGGGTCAAGCGGCATGGGGAAATATATGGCGAAACGGTTTGTCGAGGAAGGCGCACATGTGGTGATTACCGGAAGAAGACTTGAAGCGTTGGAAGAAACGAAACAAGAAATCGAAACGCCGACGGGCGGAAAAGTGTTGCCGATTGCCATGGATGTGCGCGACCCAGAACTTGTCGCGGAAATGGTGAAACGAACGGATGCGGAATTTGGTAAAATTGATGCGTTAATTAACAATGCGGCTGGGAATTTTATTTGTCCAGCGGAAAAGCTGTCGATTAACGGTTGGAATAGCGTCATTAACATCGTCTTAAACGGAACGTTTTATTGCAGCCGCGAAGTCGGGAACTATTGGATTCAAAAAGGGCAAAAAGGTTCCATTATTAACATGGTCGCTACATATGCGTGGAACGCAGGAGCGGGTGTCATTCATTCGGCTTGCGCGAAAGCAGGTGTATTAGCGATGACGAGAACGCTGGCGGTCGAATGGGGCAAAAAGTACGGGTTTCGCGTGAACGCCATCGCCCCTGGCCCGATTGAACGAACCGGAGGGGCAGAGAAACTTTGGGAATCGGAAGAAGCAGCAAAGCGGACGTTGGCTAGTGTTCCGCTTGGCCGGCTCGGCACACCGGAAGAAATTGCGGCGCTCGCCTCGTTTTTACTTTCGGATGACGCCGCTTATATTAATGGTGAATGCATTACGATGGATGGCGGGCAATGGCTCAACCAACATCCGTTTTAGTAAGAAAAGCGAAGAACGATCCTTGGCTCAAGCCAAGAAAACATCCGACGGACGCACAAGCTTTCGACGAAGACGTGCGTGCACGTCGAACGGCGAAAGCAAAAGCGGAGGCGACTGATTAGCTCTCGAAGCGGAATGCGCGGTTTCAGTTATACGAAACCGCGCATTTTCTTATATGCCACCAATTTTTTGTTTATAAAGAAGGAGAATCGTATGGTATAATATGCAAAATGACGAGTGCAAAAAGAGGTGAGTACCGTGGATGCGTTAGATATTATAGCCAATTTACAACATGTCATTCCGTATTACCAAGCGATTTTCAGCGCCGATGAACATCGGGTGATCGGGTATGAAGTATTAGGAAGATATGAGTCAGGAGAGCATGTGGATAGCTTAGGACCGTTTTTTCATGACGAAACGATTCCGGAAGAATTTCGCCTAGAAGTAGATGAAACGGTAACGAAAAAAGCGCTCGATCATTTTCTTTCCAACGGCGACTCTAGGTTATTGATTTTCCTCAATCGCGATGCGAATTTATTAATGATCGATCGCGCCGAGTCTTTTTTAACCCTTTTATTTCAATACGAAGAGAAAGGATTGTCGCTTGACCGTATCGTGTTAGAAATTAATGAGCAGCATTTTAAAGGGGACTTCGATCAGCTGAGCCATTTGTTAACGTATATTCGTACATACGGCATTCGCGTTGCACTTGATAATATTGGGGAACATAGCAGCAACCTTGAACGAATTAGCTTACTGGCTCCTGATATTTTAAAAATCGATTTGCGTGAATTGCGGAAAACGTCAGCAAGCTATTCGTATCAAGACGTCCTTTATTCCATTTCGTTATTGGCGCGAAAAATTGGCGCGACGCTCTTGTACGAAGACATTGAAGCGTCTTTTCAGCTGCAATACGCGTGGCGAAACGGTGGCCGTTATTACCAAGGGTATTATTTAGCGGAGCCGAAACCGGAATTATTGCCTGCTGATTTTTTGAAAGAACGTTTGCGTGAAGAGTGCCATCGGTTTATTCAACAAGAAAAGAAAAAGCTGCAAACATTGTATAATATTTCGGAGCAATTTCAGCAGCGTATAACGGCATTATTAGCGAAATACAAAAAATCGGCTGATTTTAACGAATTGATTGTTGCGATCGCCACCGAATTAGGAGATGCTTGTTTTCGTATGTATGTGTGCGATGAAGACGGGTTTCAACGGTCAGCCAACATTTTTAAACGAAATGATACGTGGGAATTGCAGCCGGAGTATTACATGAAAAACTGGAGCTGGCGGCCTTATTTTTTAGAAAACATTATTCGTATGCGTTCGCGGAAGCGGGGCATTCTCTCTGATTTATACGCCGATATTGAAACGGGGGAAACGATTCGCACGTATTCGTATCCGATTGATGAGTGCCATTATTTGTTCATCGACTTATCTTACAGCTACTTATTTGAACACGACGCTCATTACTAATGAATAAAACGGAGCGTTTGTGGGAAAGTAAGCGTGAGGTGAAAAGACGATGGCACAACTTTCATTTATTTTGTCGATACTTGTACTGCTCATTGCGGTGATTGGCTTTATTTATACAATTGCGCTCGGCAGGCGGCAAAAATTGCAAGGGGAGTACGATGCTTCGGTGAACGAAAAAATTCAAGAGCATCCATATGCTCGCAACCCTGTTCTTTTAGCATACTTGCTCGCAGGATTGCTGGCGGCGGGATCGATTATTTATTTGGCGATCAATACGCAATGGTAACGTGCGTGATGGGCGGTCCTATGAAAGGGCTGCTCTTTTTGTTATAATGTGGTCGAGGGACAATAGCCAGATGGCAGTATAAACCGTTCGTTTTCGGAAAGAAAGGGGAAAAATGGATGTCTCAATTATTAGGAATTATTCAACGTTTAATGCAACTTCGCGAGCAAGAACCGAATGGGAGCGAAGCGCCGCAGCGCAATTTTGAAATCAACGGCGAAAAAAGATGCAGCGTGACGTATTTAGCGAAAACGGATACGTACATGTTGGAAGTGTATGAGAAAGGGAAAAAACCGAAGACGTATCAGTTCGATAACATTGATATGATTGCGATTGAAATTTTTGAATTGCTCGATGAGAAAAGTGAGGCGATTGGATGAAAAAACCGGTGGTTGTTTGTCCCGCCTGCCAGTTTATGTTGCGCAACATTTGTACAAGCAAAAGGTAAAAAGTCTTCCGTTGGTGAAGGCTTTTTATTTTTGGACTGTTTTCTTGCTCCGTTGAATATATAACTAGTGGATAGTTGTTAAGGAGGAGTGTCGATGAGAAAACGATGGGCAGAGCAGTTGTCTACAGATGAGCAGCAATTGTTATTGGAGGTGCTGTTCAGCCAGCAATACGCGCTTGAAATTATTAGCTCGGAACTTGCCGATATGGAAAGCGGGCAAAAGCAAACCGATGAAGCGCGCTATCAACATTTAGTAAAACTGTACGAGCGACTCCGGGAAGAACTATCGCTTTAAGGGCGGTAGTTATTTTTTTTGTAACGATGTTATGTATGGTAAACTAAAGAAGATGGGAAGTTTTTAATAGAAAGGCGGAAAGCGGGCATGATTAGTTTCGATAGTAAAGAATTTTTCCATCAGACGGTAGCGCAATTTTTAATTCCTTCGGACAAAGTGGCGCACGTACAAATCGGTAATTTTTTAGACCACGCGTTGCTCGTATTAACAAGGACAGGATATTCCGCAATCCCAGTGCTTGATACATCGTACAAACTTCATGGTCTAATTAGCATGACCGCCATTATGGATGCGATTTTAGGGTTGGAACGAATTGAGTTTGAACGGCTGGAAACGATGAAAGTCGAACAAGTAATGAACAAAGACATTCCAAGGTTAATGTTGAATGACCATGTTATCAAAGGCATTGAGTTAGTCGTTAACCACCCGTTTGTTTGCGTAGAAAATGATAACGGCTATTTTGAAGGGATTTTTACAAGGCGGGAAGTATTAAAGCGGTTGAACCGGCAGCTACGTCGGCTAAACGCGAAAGGATGAATTTATACTTGTCAGCGTGAACTTTGTTTTGTTAAAGTAAAAAAATAAGAGCAAAAAAGGAGGATACGATGATGAAAATGATGGATGCTAACGAAATTATTGCTTTTATTCAAAATAGCAAAAAAGCAACACCGGTCAAACTATACATAAAAGGGAGCCTTGACGGCATTGATTTTGGCGCCAATGCAAAAACATTTATTACAGGAAATACTGGTGTCGTATTTGGCGAATGGCAGGAAATTAAAGAAGCGTTGGAAGCGAACAAAGACCGTATTGAAGATTACGTTGTCGAAAACGACCGCCGCAATTCCGCTATTCCGCTTCTAGATTTAAAAGGAATTAAAGCACGGATCGAGCCAGGCGCCATCATTCGCGATCAAGTCGAAATTGGTGACAACGCAGTCATTATGATGGGGGCAGTCATTAATATCGGGGCTGTCATCGGCGAAGGAACGATGATTGATATGAACGCTGTGCTCGGCGGACGAGCGACTGTAGGTAAAAATTGCCATGTCGGAGCAGGCGCAGTGTTAGCGGGCGTTATTGAGCCGCCTTCTGCGAAACCGGTGATCGTAGAAGATGATGTTGTGATCGGAGCGAACGCGGTCATTTTAGAAGGCGTGACCGTCGGAAAAGGGGCCGTCGTTGCGGCAGGTGCGGTAGTTATTGAAGACGTTCCGCCTTATACGGTTGTGGCTGGTGTACCAGCTCGCGTCATTAAACAAATTGATGAAAAAACAAAAGCAAAAACAGAAATTAAACAAGAACTTCGACAATTATAAGCGTGGAGAAATTCCACGCTTTTTTGTAAAGGAGAGGGAAAATGAGCCAGTTTGTTGCGATTCGCCGTGATTTGCATAAAATTCCAGAACTAGGCTTCCAAGAGTTTAAAACGCAGCAATATTTATTAGACTATATCGCGACATTACCGCAGGAGAGACTTGAAATCAAAACATGGCGGACAGGCATTTTTGTTAAAGTCAACGGCCTTCAACCGACGAAAATGATCGCTTATCGCACGGATATCGATGGACTTCCGATTACTGAGGAAACAGAGCTGCCATATCGTTCCGAGCATGAAGGGAAAATGCACGCATGCGGCCACGATTTTCATATGAGCATTGCGCTTGGCGTGCTGACGCATTTTGTTCATCATCCGATTCGCGACGATTTACTTTTCATTTTTCAGCCAGCAGAAGAAGGGCCGGGGGGAGCATTGCCGATGCTAGAAAGCGAGGCCATGAAGCAATGGTTGCCTAATATGATCATTGCGTTGCACATCGCCCCTGAATATCCGGTCGGTACGATTGCGACGAAACCAGGGCTGCTCTTTGCGAATACATCGGAACTGTTTATTGATTTAAAAGGAAAAGGCGGCCATGCGGCATTTCCGCATTTGGCTAATGATATGGTCGTTGCGGCTTGCACGCTTGTGACGCAGCTGCAATCGATTGTTGCTCGCAACGTCGATCCGCTTGATAGCGCCGTCATCACGATCGGGAAAATTTCTGGGGGAACGGTCCAAAATGTCATTGCCGAACGCGCGCGTTTAGAAGGAACGATTCGCACGTTATCGGTTGAATCGATGCAAAAAGTAAAAGAGCGAATTGAAGCGATCGTAAAAGGGATCGAAATCGCTTATCAGTGCGAAGCGACGATTGACTACGGCTCCATGTATCATCAAGTCGATAACGATGAAGTGCTGACAACCGAATTCATTGAATTTGCGGAGCAACTTCCTAATATAAAAGTCGTTCGCTGCAAAGAAGCGATGACGGGGGAAGATTTTGGCTATATGCTTGCAAAAATTCCTGGGTTTATGTTTTGGCTCGGCGTTGATTCACCGTACGGCTTGCACCATGCGAAATTGACGCCGGACGAGCGCGCGATCGACAAAGCGATTTCGTTGTTGACAGCGTATCTTTCATGGAAAGGAAACAATTAACTTTGTATATTTCCACCTCTATTCAGACACATTATGTAACGGAGGAGGTGGATGGTGGTGGCAAAAATTGGTGTAGAACCATCATTAACGAATGTACAAATGGCATTAAAAGAAAGAGGACACGAAGTCGTTCCGCTTCGGCAAGAAAGCGATGCGAAAGGGTGTGACTGCTGCGTGGTGACCGGGCAAGACGTAAACGTTATGGGCATTCAAAACGCTGTCACCGCAGGCGCCGTGATCGAAGCGAGCGGATTAACGGCGGAAGAAATTTGCCAAAAAGTCGAAGAAAAAGTGCGCTAACCAAGAAAAGCGAAGGCGACTTGGTTGATATTCAGCAAAGAAGGTCTAACTGACGTTGATTCATTTTTGGTCCGTAAGCTGCCATCTTTGCAAAGAAGCGATGCCGCAAGTGAATGAGTTTCGCGATCGCTATCAACATGAATTGAACGTCGTCGCTGTGCATATGCCGCGTTCCGAGAAAGATTTAGATATCGAACTTGTGAAACAAACAGCGGAGGAACATGGGATCACGCAACCAATTTTAATCGATAACGAACATAAAATTACAGAAGCGTTCGAGAACCAATATGTTCCTGCGTACTATGTGTTTGACGCGGAAGGGAAACTTCGCCATTTCCAAGCAGGAGGAAGTGGCATGAAAATGCTCGAAAAACGCGTTACCCGTGTGTTGGAAGAAAATCAAAAAACGGAATAACGAGCAAAAGGAACTACGCCGTCTGGCTAGTTCTTTTTTGTTATAAGGAGTTGTACAATAAAATTTAATGGAAAATCATCACTTTTCTTGTTTGCGTTTTTAAAGAGGACGTATTACATTTGAAAGTATAGCAAACCTAATATTGGGGGAATTCATGTGAAAAAGAAGCAGTTTGCGGTTATTGGGCTCGGTCGTTTCGGCGGCAGCATTTGCCGCACATTAAGCGAGCAAGGCATGGAAGTGTTGGCAATTGACATTGATGAGGATCGCGTCAATGAATATGCGTCGATCGCTTCCCATGCCGTGGTAGGGGATTCAACCGATGAAGCCGTATTGAAAAGTTTAGGAATCCGCAATTTTGACCATGTGATTGTGGCGATTGGTGACAACATTCAAGCAAGTATTTTAACGACATTAATTTTAAAAGAACTTGGGGTGCAAAACATTACCGTAAAAGCGACAAACGATTACCATGAAAAAGTGTTAAAGAAAATCGGCGCCGACCAAGTCGTTCACCCAGAACGGGATATGGGAGAGCGGATTGCTCATAGCATTATTTCTAATAACGTTCTCGACTATTTAGAACTGTCGGATGTACATAGTATTGTAGAAATTGCCGCAAGCGACCGTTTGGACGGGCATTCGTTGTTAGAGCTCGATATTCGCGCTCGCTATGGCATTAACATCGTGGCGATTAAACGTGGCAATCAAGTCATTGTGTCGCCGCTTGCTTCGGAAATTATTCGCAAAGGCGATGTGCTCATTGTCATCGGCGCGGATGAAGATATCGACCGCTTCGAAGCGAAAGTCGTGAGCAACGAATAAGGAAAGCACTCAGATCTGAGGAGGCCACACAAGCCTTAGCCGCTTAAGAAAAAGACGGAGAGCATTAGCTGGCGCTTGGAACTAGACAGCAGCTCCATTTTATAGTAAAAAAACCGCTCATAACAGAGCGGTTTTTTTAAATTTCCATGATAATTGGCAAAATCATCGGTTTTCGTTTTGTTTTTTCATATAAAAACGGTGCGAGGGTGTCGGTAATTTCGTTTTTAATTTCGGACCATTGGTTCGTTTTGCGTTCAAGCACTTTTTCGAGATGTTTCGTAATGAGCGCTTGTGCGTCGTTAATTAAATCGCCGGATTCGCGCATATACACAAATCCACGGGAAATAATATCTGGACCGGCGGCGATTTTAAACTCTTTCATGTTAATGCTGACAACGACAATGACAAGCCCTTCTTCCGAAAGAATGCGGCGGTCGCGTAAGACGATATTGCCGATATCGCCGATGCCGCTGCCGTCAATATAGACAGAACCTGATGGCACTTTTCCAACGATGCCTGCTTCGTCTTCGCTTAATCCAAGCACTTCTCCGTTGTCCATAATAAAGCAGTTTTCTTCCGGCACGCCACAATCGACCGCGAGTTTGGCGTGCATTTTTTGCATCCGGTATTCTCCGTGAATCGGCATGAAATATTTCGGTTTCATCAGGCGGATCATCAATTTTTGTTCTTCTTGTCCGCCGTGGCCGGAGGTGTGGATGTCGCTTAACGGTCCGTGAATGACTTCTGCTCCCGCACGATACAGCATATTGATCGTTCGATTGACGCTCACCGTATTCCCTGGGATTGGAGAAGAAGAGAAGACGACCGTATCACCAGGGATGATTTGAATTTGGCGGTGTGTACCGTTGGCGATGCGCGATAGAGCGGCCATCGGTTCCCCTTGGCTTCCTGTGCATAAAATCGTAATGCGGTTGGCTGGAAGACGATTAATTTGTCCGGCGTCAATAAACGTATCTTTCGGACATTTAATATAGCCGAGCTGCTGTCCAATCTCAATCGCTGCTTCCATGCTGCGGCCGAATACGGCAATTTTGCGGTTGTTTAAAACCGCTGCTTCTGTCACTTGTTGCAAACGATGGATATTGGAAGCGAACGTTGCGAAAATGATCCGTCCTTGCACTTTCCGGAAAATATCATGAATGCTTTCGCCGACGCGGCGCTCCGACATCGTAAAATGCGGGATTTCGCTATTTGTGCTGTCGGACAATAGACATAACACGCCTTCTTTTCCGATCTCGGCCATTTTTGTTAAATTAGCCGGCTCACCGACAGGGGTAAAGTCAAATTTAAAATCCCCTGTATGTACGATTTGCCCCGCAGGAGTTTTCACGACGATGCCATAGCTGTCCGGTATGCTGTGGGTCGTCCGGAAAAACGTGACCGCTGTCTTTTGAAAGCGAATAGTATCGTCTTCTTTAATTTCGATCAATTTCGTTTGGCTTAACAGTCCGTGCTCTTCTAATTTGTTGCGAATGAGTCCTAAGGCAAGTTTACCTCCGTAAATCGGAACGTTCACTTGGCGAAGCAAATACGGAATGCCACCAATATGGTCTTCATGCCCGTGAGTAATAAATACCCCTTTTACTTTCTCCGCGTTTTTCACTAAATAGCTGTAATCTGGAATGACATAATCAATACCGAGCAATTCATCTTCTGGAAACTTAATACCAGCATCAATTACAATAATTTCATCTTGAAATTGTACGCCATATGTATTTTTTCCAATCTCGCCTAATCCGCCGAGAGCAAATACGCCAACTTGGTTTTCTTTTAAAAATTTCATCGTTTAAATCTCCAATACCGAAAAATTTGGGCTTTGTTTTTCATATTCTAAATGAGCACCTTTAAGCAGTTGAATGTACTCAATGTTGAGGTTCCGATCTTTTAATTTTTGGCGTACGTCGCGCTCTGATTCCGCTTCAATATACAACGTCCTCGTTTTTTCCCTCACAGGCACTTCATTCGGATTCTCCTGATAAAACACTTTAAAAATCATTGCAAAATCTCTCCTTACTGACCGATAATTTCCTTAACTTTTTTATTATATATAAAATGAAGATGTTTTTCATGTTTTTTATTTTCGGTATTTTATCCGTCCTTTGTTTGCGGGCGTTATCATCTTTGACGAAATGAGGCAGTTTCATTCATGGCATCGTTTTAAAAGAAAGCCCTTCTTCTTACAGAAGGGCTTATGACGCTAGGCGATGGATTTCTTTCGGAGCAAATCTTTCCATTGTTGGAGCAATTTTTTCTTGAGCTTTTTCAACATCTCACACCACTCCCTACTTCTTATTGTACTCATTTCTTGGAGAAAGTAAATGTCCTTGTCTTTAGTATATGAATATGAAGGCGTGTTTTTCATGGAGAAAGTTGGAACCTCGTTTTATTTGACACCGCTTATTTTTTCCATTAACGTAGTGATGAAAC
Source organism: Anoxybacillus sp. J5B_2022 (assembly GCF_026847645.1). GTDB lineage: Bacteria > Bacillota > Bacilli > Bacillales > Anoxybacillaceae > Anoxybacteroides. The sequence goes on along the minus strand of NZ_JAPSMC010000003.1, from coordinate 45,531 downwards.
AAAGATTTTTATTGTATAGGTGAGAAATGATGGGAAAAAAAATTGTGTTTTTTGATATCGACGGAACGTTACTTGACGAAAAAAAAGAACTGCCGCGATCGACAGTCCAAGCGGTGCAGGCGTTAAGAGAAGTTGGTGTGTATGTCGCGATCGCCACTGGAAGAGCACCGTTTATGTTTGCAGATTTACGAAAGAAATTGGAGATTGATTCGTTTGTCAGTTTTAATGGTCAATATGTTGTGTTTGAAGGAAGTGTCATTTATAAAAACCCTTTGCAGCGCCATAAGCTGCATGAATTGAAGGAATCTGCCCACGAAAACGGGCATCCGCTTGTTTTTATGGACGCGGAAAACATGCGGGCGAGTGTGGAAAATCACCCATACATTCATGAAAGCATGGGCAGTTTAAAATTTTCTCATCCTCCGTTGGATGCCGCTTATTACGAAAACCGTGATATTTATCAGGCGCTATTGTTTTGCAAGCCGGAAGAAGAATATGCGTATGTGCAGGCCTATCCGGAGTTTCATTTTGTCCGCTGGCATAGTGTATCGACGGATGTGTTGCCGTTTGGCGGCTCAAAGGCGGAAGGCATTCGCAAACTAATTGAGCGAATCGGCATTCCAAAAGAAGACGTATACGCGTTTGGCGACGGACTGAACGATATGGAGATGTTACAGTTTGTTGGCACGGGAGTAGCGATGGGCAATGCAAAAGAAGAAGTAAAAAAGGTAGCGGACCTTGTAACGAAGCGGGTCGACGAAGAAGGAATTTTATACGGACTACAGCAGTTGGAGTTAATTAAATAAAGAAGGGCCGAGGTGCCCTTCTTTTTGCTCAGCGTTCGATAGGGATTGCATTTTCTGGAACTTTAAACGGGTTTTCTTGATCGATATGGTCGTAAAACATAATGCCGTTTAAATGGTCGATTTCATGTTGGAAAACAACGGCTAGCAATCCTTTTAAACGCAAAGTAACCGTTTCCCCTTCTAACGTCGTACCGGTCACCGTAATGCGGGCATAGCGCGGGACGTAGCCAGGGACGTCGCGGTCAACGGATAAGCATCCTTCCCCGCTTGTTAAATAGCACATTTGCACCGAATGGCTTGTAATTTTCGGATTAAATAACGCATAGCTATACAATGTCCCTTTTTCATCTTGCACGTGAACGGCAATCATTCGTTTCGATACATTAATTTGCGGCGCAGCTAATCCGATGCCTGGGCGTAGTCCGTATTTGGCTGCTAAATCAGGATCTTGGCTCATTTTTACATATTCTAATAAGCTTTGTAAAATCGCTTGATCTTCTTCGGACGCTGGAAGAGAGACCGGTTCCGCTATTTGCCTCAATGTTGGATGCCCTTCTTTAATAATATCTTTCATCGTAATCATCGCTGTTCACTCCTTTATAAATGTAAGTTTATCAAACATTTCCTTTTGACGTAAACAAAATAGCGAAAAGAAAGAAGGGAACAATTATTGAAAGCAACGAAATGTATACTATCCATGCTCATCGTTATTTTACTACAAGCTTGCAATATGTGGGCATCTGAAAAAGAAATGGTCAACCTATTTGAGCAAGTAGCGAAATATCAACGATGCGTATCAAAAAATGTTCGATGCTAACGAGCAATTTAACGAATATACAAAGCAGTACAATCAAGAAAAGAAACAATTACACGATGAACTTCAATAGCTGTCGACACGACAGCTTTTTACATAAAATTGGATGATATGATATAGTACAGAATATAATACAGATTTAGATATATACTATAACAGATCTTTTTTATTTAAAAAACATACCAATAGTGTAATTTAGTAAGATCAAAGTAATTGACGTCTGAAATAAGAAGGTGTAAACTAAAAAATACAAGTGAGTATTGTATTAATTTTTATTGAATAATCATTAATACAGTTTTGGTGTTTTTTATTTATTTCCACTAATTATAGCAAGGTCGATGAACGTTGTCTGTTTATCGCGAAATTTGGGCACATTAAGGCTAGAGGAAAACTGGTGAAATTACATTTTATTTTTTATAGAAGAAAGGTAGAGGTGAAAGGAATGGGTGCAAAAACATCCGTATTTAATGTAAAAGAACAACTAGAAAAAGTTGCTGAGCAGTTTCCGACATTTCAAATTTTAAATGAAGAAGGCGAAATCGTAAATGAAGCAGCGATGCCGAATTTAAGCGATGAGCAGTTAAAAGAATTAATGCGCCGCATGGTGTATACGCGCGTGCTCGACCAACGCTCCATTTCGTTAAACCGCCAAGGCCGTTTAGGGTTTTATGCGCCGACAGCAGGACAAGAAGCAAGCCAGCTAGCAAGCCAGTTTGCCCTTGAAAAAGAAGATTTCATTTTGCCGGGATATCGTGATGTTCCGCAAATGATTTGGCACGGGCTTCCGCTTTATCAAGCGTTTTTGTTCTCGCGCGGCCATTTCCATGGAAACCAAATTCCTGAAGGTGTGAACGTATTGCCGCCGCAAATTATTATTGGGGCGCAAATCATTCAAGCAGCCGGGGTTGCGTTAGGTATGAAAAAACGCGGCAAAAAAGCAGTCGCGATCACGTACACTGGTGACGGCGGTGCGTCACAAGGCGATTTTTATGAAGGAATTAACTTTGCCGGTGCGTTTAAAGCGCCAGCGATTTTCGTTGTGCAAAACAACCGTTTTGCGATTTCGACGCCGGTCGAAAAGCAATCCGCAGCGAAAACAATTGCCCAAAAAGCAGTAGCAGCAGGAATCCCTGGCATTCAAGTAGACGGTATGGATCCGTTAGCTGTATACGTCGCGGTGCGTGAAGCGCGCGAGCGAGCGATTAATGGCGAAGGGCCGACGCTCATTGAAACGTTATGCTTCCGCTATGGTCCGCATACGATGGCGGGAGACGACCCAACTCGTTATCGCACGAAAGAATTGGAAAACGAATGGGAGAAAAAAGATCCACTCGTCCGCTTCCGCAAATTCTTAGAGAAAAAAGGATTATGGAGCGAGGAAGAAGAAAATCGCGTCATCGAGCAAGCGAAAGAAGACATTAAAGAAGCGATTAAGAAAGCCGATGAAACACCAAAACAAAAAGTGACGGATTTAATGAGCATCATGTACGAAGAGATGCCGTTCAACTTAAAAGAACAATATGAAATTTATAAAGAGAAGGAGTCGAAATAAGCATGGCGCAAATGACAATGATTCAAGCGATCACGGATGCGTTGCGCATCGAAATGAAAAACGATCCAAACGTGTTAGTGTTCGGGGAAGACGTTGGAGTAAACGGTGGCGTATTCCGTGCAACGGAAGGGTTACAAGCGGAATTTGGCGAAGAGCGCGTATTTGACACACCGCTTGCGGAGTCAGGGATCGGCGGTTTGGCGATCGGTCTAGCGCTACAAGGGTTCCGTCCAGTTCCGGAAATTCAATTTTTCGGGTTCGTGTATGAAGTAATGGATTCGATCTCCGGACAAATGGCGCGCATGCGTTATCGCTCAGGTGGGCGTTTCCACGCACCGATTACGATTCGTTCGCCATTTGGTGGCGGTGTTCATACGCCGGAATTGCATGCGGATAGCTTAGAAGGACTTGTTGCGCAACAGCCTGGTTTAAAAGTAGTCATTCCTTCCACGCCGTACGATGCAAAAGGATTGCTCATTTCGGCGATTCGTGACAACGATCCGGTCATCTTTTTAGAGCACATGAAATTGTATCGTTCATTCCGTCAAGAAGTGCCGGAAGGGGAATATACGATTCCGATCGGCAAAGCCGACATTAAGCGCGAAGGAAAAGACGTTTCAATTATTACGTATGGTGCGATGGTACACGAGTCGTTAAAAGCGGCATCGGAGCTTGAAAAAGAAGGCATTTCGGCAGAAGTTGTGGATTTACGCACTGTTCAGCCGCTCGACGTTGAAACGATTATTGCGTCTGTTGAAAAAACAGGCCGCGCCATTGTTGTACAAGAAGCGCAAAAGCAAGCAGGTATTGCGGCAAACGTCGTAGCAGAAATTAATGAACGAGCGATTCTCAGCCTTGAAGCACCAGTGTTGCGCGTAGCTGCACCAGATACCGTTTATCCGTTCTCGCAAGCAGAACCAGTTTGGTTACCGAACTTTAAAGATGTGATCGAAGCAGCGAAAAAAGTCATGAGTTTCTAAAAAAGGGGAAGGAGGAAGGGATCTTCCTCCTCCATAGCATTCGTGAAAAATAGGAGGTCGACAAACAGTGGCGTTTGAATTTAAACTACCAGATATCGGTGAAGGAATTCACGAAGGTGAAATTGTCAAGTGGTTCATAAAGCCTGGGGATGAAGTAAACGAAGATGACGTGCTATGCGAAGTGCAAAACGATAAAGCAGTCGTCGAAATCCCTTCTCCTGTCAAAGGGAAAGTGTTAGAAATTTTAGTAAATGAAGGAACGGTTGCAACCGTCGGACAAACGCTCGTGACATTTGATGCCCCTGGATATGAAAACTTAAAATTCAAAGGGCAAGATCACGATGAACCGAAAGCAGAAGAAAGAAAAGAAGAAGCTTCGCAAACACAGCAACCAGCAGCACCGGCAACGGAAGTAGATCCGAACCGCCGCGTGATTGCGATGCCTTCCGTGCGCAAATATGCACGTGAAAAAGGGGTAGATATTCGCCTCGTGCAAGGAACAGGAAAAAATGGACGTGTGTTAAAGAGCGATATTGATGCATACTTAGCAGGCGGTACAGGAGCGGCAGCGCCAGCAGAACCAGCTGCACAAGTGGAACAACGGGTGGAAGAAAAAGCAGCGCCGAAAGCGGAAGCGAAACCTGCTGCTGCGCCAGTTGTGCTTGAAGGCGAATTCCCAGAAACGCGCGAGAAAATGAGCGGTATCCGCCGTGCGATCGCAAAAGCGATGGTCAACTCGAAACATACTGCACCGCACGTTACGTTGATGGACGAAGTAGACGTGACAAAGCTTGTCGCGCATCGGAAAAAGTTCAAAGAGGTGGCAGCACAAAAAGGCATCAAACTTACGTTCTTGCCATATGTCGTCAAAGCGTTGACGTCGGCATTACGTGAATTCCCGGCATTAAATACGTCGATTGACGATGCAAGGGAAGAAATCATTCATAAACATTATTACAACATCGGCATTGCAGCGGACACAGACAAAGGGTTGCTCGTTCCGGTCGTGAAACATGCTGATCGGAAGTCCATTTTTACGCTTGCGAAAGAAATTAATGAGCTTGCGACAAAAGCGCGCGAAGGCAAACTTCTCCCGCAAGAAATGAAAGGTGCATCGTGCACGATCACGAATATCGGTTCTGCGGGCGGACAATGGTTCACGCCGGTCATTAACCATCCGGAAGTAGCGATTCTTGGCATTGGTCGCATTTCGGAAAAGCCGGTTGTGCGTGACGGTGAAATCGTGATTGCGCCGGTATTAGCGTTATCGTTAAGCTTTGACCATCGCATGATCGACGGAGCAACGGCACAAAATGCCTTGAACCATATTAAGCGTTTATTAAACGATCCTGAATTATTATTAATGGAGGCGTAAAACAATGGTAGTCGGCGATTTTGCAATTGAAACGGAAACACTTGTCGTTGGTGCCGGTCCTGGCGGATATGTTGCCGCGATCCGCGCCGCCCAATTAGGCCAAAAAGTAACAATTGTGGAAAAAGGCAATCTTGGCGGCGTTTGTTTAAACGTTGGCTGCATCCCATCGAAAGCGTTAATTTCGGCGGGGCATCGCTATGAAGTGGCAACACATTCTGAAGAGATGGGCATTAAAGCAGAAAACGTGACGGTTGATTTTGCCAAAGTGCAAGAGTGGAAAGCGAGCGTCGTGAAAAAATTAACAGGCGGCGTAGAAGGACTGTTAAAAGGAAATAAAGTCGAGATCGTCCGCGGGGAAGCGTATTTTGTCGATGCGAATACGGTGCGTGTCATGACGGAAAATAGCGCGCAAACGTACAAATTCAAAAACGCAATTATCGCGACTGGTTCTCGCCCGATTGAACTGCCAGCGTTTAAGTTCTCGAAACGCGTACTTGATTCCACAGGTGCGTTAAACTTGCCGGAAATTCCGAAATCGATGGTAGTCATCGGCGGCGGCTATATCGGTACAGAACTTGGCACTGCATATGCAAACTTTGGTACAAAAGTAACGATTCTTGAAGGTGCTGACGAAATTCTTTCTGGCTTTGAAAAGCAGATGACGGCAGTTGTGAAGCGCCGCTTAAAGAACAAAGGCGTCGACGTATTTACAAACGCGATCGCCAAAGGTGTTGAAGAGCGTGAAGATGGTGTAACGGTTACATTTGAAGTGAAAGGCGAGACAAAAACCGTTGATGCTGACTATGTGCTTGTGACAGTCGGTCGCCGTCCAAACACAGATGAACTAGGACTCGAACAAGTGGGCATTAAAATGACGGAGCGTGGATTAATCGAAATCGACAAACAATGCCGTACGAGCGTACCGAATATTTATGCGATTGGTGATATTGTTGCTGGTCCGCCTCTAGCACATAAAGCGTCTTACGAAGGAAAAATCGCTGCGGAAGCGATTGCCGGCCATCCGTCAGAAATTGATTATTTGGCGATTCCTGCTGTTGTCTTCTCTGATCCAGAATGCGCTTCTGTCGGCTATTTCGAAAAACAAGCCAAAGACGAAGGCATTGAAGTAATAACAGCGAAATTCCCGTTTGCAGCAAACGGTCGCGCATTAGCGTTGAACGATGCCGAAGGCTTTATGAAGCTCGTCGTGCGTAAAGATGATGGTGTCATCATTGGTGCACAAATTGTTGGTCCGAACGCGTCAGATATGATTGCAGAGCTTGGCCTTGCGATTGAAGCAGGCATGACGGCGGAAGATATTGCGATGACGATCCATGCGCACCCGACTTTAGGGGAGATTGCGATGGAAACAGCCGAGGTCATTCTCGGCAGCCCGATTCATATTATTAAATAAAGAAACAAAAGGATGTCCCGGTGTGGGATGTCCTTTTTTTATGACTATTTTATCTAGAGAGTTCATATCGTTATGGTAAAAGGAAAAAAGGGGATCGTCCGATGAAAGAGTATGTCGTTTTTTTGCTGCAAATGATGATTTGGAGTAGTTTTTCGCTCGTCGAATGGCTGTCTGGTCGCGATCGCCCGCTATTTCGCGGGATGTTGCTTTGCATGTTTTTATATTTGGCGTTTTTGCTTGCGCGGAAAGTAGGTATGCGAACGAAAAAAGCGCTGTGGACGACATGCTTTACAGCCATCATTTATTTTAGTTGCCAACATTTCGTGTGGGAATTTATATAAAAAACGATAGCTTTGGGCTATCGTTTATAATAATACATGACTCTGCCATTAAATAAATGCAATTCTCCTTCTAATTGTTTCGCGAGAAATTTGCAAAATTCGTTCGCTTTCCCTTTGTCTCCGTGCGTAGCGCTGTTTGGGAGCGTCACTTGAATAAATGGTGTTTCTTCTTCTTGACCGACACCAATAATAATCGAATGGTAACGGTCGGTCGTTCCTTTCAAATAAAACCATTGTTCGTTTCCGTCTGCTTCTACGATTTGATAAGGAAACGAGGCGTTTTCAAATCCCCACCCGAGCTGCTCGCCTGTTTTTTTCATCATTGCCTGATATGTGTGAAACAGCTCTTTTACGTCTTCAAGTGTAATCGTTTTCTTTTTCGATGCCGGTACAAGCTTTATGTATGCATGCGTAGACATGGTCTATCACCCCCGGATTTATTGTAACATTATTGAAAAATTTTTTCTATTGATTATAAAAGATATTTGAATTATAATAAAATTCAGTATATTTAAAGGAGGGGTGTTTATGAATTTGTTTGAAAAGTTGTATGATGAGTATGAAAAAGTAAAAGTGCGGTTCGTTGGCTTTACGACAAAGGATACGCGGTACGATTTTGGAATCGTGTATACGAACATGTTTTTTGGTAAACCTCTGGTGATTTGTATGCAAACAGGCCGCTCGACCCTCCTCGATCCAAAAGATGTTGAAAACCACGAGTATTTGCAGCGAATTTTCCGAATTGATACAGCCGAGCAGGCGGCGGATTTAGCCGAATTTTTCTCTGATGTCATCCCGGCAACAGCATTGCATCCAGAATACGATTATTAATATACGACAAAAGGCGGGCATTATGCCCGCTTTTTGTCATGCTCTAAAATAAATGTGACATACAAATTAGATGTTGACAAACAAAATATGATATATTATTATGAAATTAGCCAATCATTAAATCATCATAAAGGGGTTATGGGGATGGGCACAATCGTTTGTCAAACATGCAATTCAACGATCGGGCATTTTGAGGACGAAAAAGTAACGACGCTTTACGGAAAATGCACAGAATGTGGCTATGAAGAAGTAGACGAACAAGAGTAAAACGGTGTAGAAACAATGGGGGAAAGGTTTAAATAAATGAAAGCGCATGCAGAACGGGAGAGGCATGTGCTTTTTTTGTTTACATTTAAAAAAGAAGGGTACCTATGCGGACACCCTTCTTTTTCGCTTACCTAATCGGCTTATGTTCTTTAATAACGCGTAGTGTTTGTAGCGTATCGTCCTCTGGTCCTTGCACCGGCAACCCAACTTCGAGATTTTTCTTAATGTAGGCTAAGTTTTCGTCCGTAATAATTTCGCCAGGAATGAAAATCGGGATCCCCGGTGGGTAGACCATGACAAATTCGGCGATGATTCGTCCGGCGGATTGTTCAAACGGCACGACTTCTGTTTCCGAATAAAACGCATCGCGCGGCGTTAACGCAAGCGCCGGAATGTCTGGCAGTAACACTTTCGGTTTTACACCTGCATCCGCTTGATGGCGATATTGTTCCGATAAATGGCGCAGCGCCTTCACTAGTACGTCCGTTTCCTTTTCTGTATCGCCTGGTGTAATAATACATAAAATATTGTATAAATCGGACAGCTCGACTTCGATATGGTACATTTCCCGCAACCATTTTTCGACGTCATACCCCGTTAAGCCAAGTTCCTTTACGGAAATGATCAGTTTCGTCGGATCGTAATTGTACGTTGCTTTCGTTCCTAAAATTTCTTTACCAACACAATACAAATGCGGAATTTCATTAATTTTTTCGCGCGTTGCTTCCGCCAGCTGAATCGCTTTTTCAGCGAGCGCTCGGCCTTCTGTCGCTAACCGCTTGCGGGCGACATCGAGGGAAGCGAGCAACAAATACGACGTCGATGTCGTCGTTAACATGCTTAAAATCGCTTGGACGCGCTTGGCAGAAACGAGTCCTTCGCGCACGTTCAAAATCGAACTTTGTGTCATCGACCCGCCGAGCTTATGAACGCTCGTTGCTGCCATATCTGCTCCTGCTTGCATCGCAGAAAGCGGCAGTTTTTCATGAAAGTGAATATGCACGCCGTGCGCTTCGTCGACAAGAACAGGCACACCATGCGCATGGGCGATTTCGACAATTTTTTTCAAATCGCCGGCAATGCCAAAATACGTCGGATTAATGACGAGCACCCCTTTGGCGTCAGGATGCTGCGTTAACGCTTTATCCACTGCTTCCGGCGTAATGCCATGCGAAATGCCAAGCTCTTTATCCACTTCTGGATGAATAAAAATCGGGGTCGCGCCGGAAAACACGATGGCGGACATGACCGATTTATGCACGTTGCGCGGCACGATAATTTTATCGCCAGGACCAGCGACGGACATGACCATTGTCATGATTGCCCCGCTCGTTCCTTGTACGGAAAAAAACGTATAATCGGCGCCAAACGCTTCAGCCGCTAGCTCTTGCGCGCGTTTAATCATCCCTTTTGGCTGATGCAAATCATCCAAAGGACCGATGTTAATTAAATCGATGGCTAATGCATTTTCACCGATGAATTCACGAAATTGCGGATCCATTCCCGCCCCTTTTTTATGGCCAGGAATGTGAAACTGAATCGGATCTCTTTTCATATGTTCTAGCAGTCCGGTAAATAACGGTGTCTCAAACTGTGACAATGCTCCCTCACACCTCTTTTTGCATAAAAATAAAACAAATGCATTATAGCACTTATTTCACCGTTTGCAAAGAATCATTTTTGCATCATTTCTTCCCATATGGTGAAGGCGTTGCGCACCAACGCGTAGCGGTTATAGCGACATATAAAAAAGTTGGCCAATCAACACGCAGGAAATGAGGCAAGCATTCTCGAAACATATTATACTTATACATAGGAGGTGGAATAAATGGAATGGAAAACGAGAGTGACAGAGTTATTGGCGATTGAATACCCGATCATTCAAGGAGGGCTTGCGTATTTAGCGTACGCGGATTTGGCAGCGGCCGTTTCCAACGCTGGTGGATTAGGACAAATTACCGCGATGTCGTTGCCAACACCGGAGGCATTGCGCGAGGAAATTCGAAAAGTAAGGGAAAAAACCGACCGACCATTCGGCGTGAACTTTGCGATCGGACAGCACGGCCGACCGTTTTCGCATATGCTTGAAGTGGCGATCGAAGAGGAAGTGCCAGTCGTATCGGTTACGGGAGGAAACCCTGCCCCGTTTTTTGATCAATTAAAAGGTGTGGACGTAAAGAAACTAGTACTTGTCGCAGCCGTCCGCCAAGCGGTGAAAGCCGAAGAGCTAGGGGCTGATGCGGTAATGGTCGTAGGTCAAGAAGGAGGCGGCCATTTAGGAAAATACGATATTGGGACGTTTGTGCTTATTCCGAAAGTCGTGGATTCCGTGTCGATCCCGGTCATTGCTTCTGGTGGCATCGGAGACGGAAGAGGGTTAATGGCAGCGCTGGCGCTTGGAGCGGAAGGAATTGAAATGGGAACGCGGTTTATTGCGACGCAAGAATGCGTTCACGCCCATCCGCTATATAAGGAGTTGCTTGTGAAAGGCTCTGAAAACGATACAGTTGTCATTAAGCGAAGTTTAGGAGCGCCGGGAAGGGCGATTGCGAACGAGTGGACCGAAAAAATTTTACAAATCGAACAACAAGGCGGAACGTATGAGCAGCTAAAAGAATACATAAGTGGGGAAGCGAACCGCCGGTTTATTTACGATGGAGAAACGAAAGAAGGGTTTGCTTGGGCCGGACAAGTGATGGGATTGATCCATGATGTGCCGACGGTTGCGGAATTATTCGCTCGCATGATTCGTGAAGCGGAACAAATTCGCCATCGCTGGGCAAACTAACAGCGGAGGTGAACATGTTGAGTTATTCGTACCCGTTTTCTTATGATTGGACAACGCAAGAAATTATCGATGTCATTAAATTTTTTGAAGCGGTCGAAACCGTCTATGAACAAGGAATGGAACGGGAACAGTTAATGAGCATATATCGCCGTTTTAAAGAAATTGTTCCGAGCAAAAGCGAAGAGAAAAAATGGTGTGATGAGTTTGAAAAAACGAGCGGCTATTCTTCTTACCGCGTCATGAAAAAAGCGAAAGAGTCAAAAAGTGGCGACTGGATTCACATGACCGAAAAAAATTAGACGAATACACAAATTTGTTGCATAGCCCCCTTTCCTTACATAATATATATAAACAATCACTATCAGAAAATTTTGTGATTTCAAAGGCAACGACAAGAAGGAAAGGGGTGCTTATATTGATGAAAAAAACAGTCAATTCGGTAAAACGAACGGATGGAGAAAAACGGATGGCGGTCCTTAAGCTTGAATTGGATTATGAGTTAGCAACCCTTTACGAAGCGATGATGGAAAATGATGAAGAGAAGAAAAAAGAATGCAAACGAAAGTTGGAAAAATTACGTCAAGAACTTATGCGTCTTCAACTATAAAGACAGATCGATGGCGAACCATGGTTATACGGTTCGTTTTTTCTTGCAGAATGTGCCAACTTGCACTATTCTAATGTATATTCGTACATAAAAATTTATGATGATTTTTTTCGATAGGAGTTGGAAAAAATGAATTGGGAACACATCGATGAATGTGCCCGAAAATGGCTGAAGGAAGCCGGTGTCCGCATTCGTGAAACGTTTGAGCAACAATTGACGGTACAAATGAAATCGAATCGAAAAGATTTAGTAACAAATGTGGACAAAGAAACGGAGCAGTTTTTTATTGAACGGATTAAAGAAACGTTTCCGGAGCATCGCGTGCTTGGCGAAGAAGGGTTTGGCGATGATGTAGGAGCGTTAGATGGTGTCGTCTGGATCATCGACCCGATTGACGGAACAATGAATTTTATCCATCAACAGCGAAATTTTGCTATTTCCATTGGTGTTTTTCACGACGGGATCGGTCAGCTTGGCTATATTTACGATGTTGTGCACGATGAATTATATTATGCCCAAAAAGGGAAAGGAGCGTTTTTAAATGGCCGGCCGCTTCCGCGTCTGCAGCCGGTAGAGATTTCGGAAGCGATTATTTCGCTGAATACGACGTGGGTGATTGAAAATGCACGCATCGATCCGTCTGTATTAGCACCGCTTGTCAAAGCAGTGCGTGGGACGCGGTCATACGGTTCTGCTGCGTTAGAAATGGCGTATGTCGCAACCGGAAGATTGGATGCGTACATCACGATGCGGTTGTCACCGTGGGATTTTGCGGGCGGACTTGTGATTGTCGAAGAAGTTGGCGGGATCGTGACGAATGTATACGGAGAACCGCTCCAACTTCTTGGCCAAAACTCTGTATTGGTGGCCAAACCAGGGCTCCATGAACAAATTGTAACGAAGTATATTCGCAAATAAAATCGGGACAAGCGTTTTGTTGTCCCGATTATAATGTGCCTTTTTCGCGCATCCGCTTTTTAGTGGCAAACCCGATTCCCATAACGATAACAAAGACAACAATGGAAATAACAACGCCGATCGTGCTTTGTTCCGCAATAAAAATGCCGATCGCCATAATTGACGAGGCAGCTAAAATCGCAAACAATAAAAAGACCGGTTGAAACGGTTTCATGAAAATCCCCTTTCTTGCCTTTCGTTCCCTTCTTTTTAAGTCTACACGAAAACATTCCGCTTTTCTATCCTCTTTATGATATAATAAACGAGCAATTTACACATAGGAGTGAACAAAGTGAAACGGCGAGAAGATCTTCGAAATATTGCAATTATCGCCCATGTCGATCATGGAAAAACAACGTTAGTAGATCAGCTATTGCGCCAATCCGGCACGTTCCGCGCGAACGAGCAGGTGCAAGAACGGGCGCTTGACCGCAATGACTTGGAAAGAGAACGTGGAATTACGATTTTAGCGAAAAATACAGCCATTCATTATAAAAATGCGCGCATCAACATTTTAGACACGCCGGGACATGCCGATTTTGGCGGGGAAGTAGAGCGAATTATGCGCATGGTCGACGGCGTGTTGCTCGTCGTCGATGCTTACGAAGGCTGCATGCCGCAGACGCGCTTTGTTTTGAAAAAAGCGTTAGAGCAACATTTGACGCCGATTGTCGTCGTCAATAAAATTGACCGCGAATTTGCTCGTCCGGAAGAAGTCGTCGATGAAGTGATTGATTTGTTTATTGAATTAGGAGCGTCGGAAGAACAACTAGAGTTTCCAGTCGTTTACGCTTCCGCGTTAAACGGAACTGCGAGCTTGGACCCACATACGCAAGAAAGCGATATGACGGTGCTGTTTGAAACGATTATGGCACATATTCCCGCTCCTGTCGACAATCGAGTCGAGCCGCTTCAATTTCAAGTGGCGCTTCTCGACTATAACGACTATGTCGGCCGAATCGGGATCGGGCGTGTGTTTCGCGGCACGATCAAAGTCGGGCAGCAAGTTGCCTTAATGAAATTAGATGGATCGGTCAAGACGTTCCGCGTGACGAAGCTATTTGGCTTTATCGGGTTAAAGCGAATCGAAATTATGGAAGCGGAAGCGGGCGATATTATTGCGGTTTCTGGAATGGAAGATATTAACGTTGGCGAAACGGTATGCCCGATTGAGCATCAAGAAGCGTTGCCAGCATTGCGTATTGATGAACCGACGTTAAAAATGACGTTTTTAGTCAATAATAGCCCATTTGCTGGGCGGGAAGGAAAGTATGTTACTGCCCGCAAAATCGAAGAGCGTCTTCATACGCAGCTCGAAACGGATGTGAGCTTGCGCGTCGAGCCGACTGATTCGCCTGATGCATGGATCGTTTCCGGCCGCGGTGAATTGCATTTATCGATTTTAATTGAAAATATGCGGCGCGAAGGGTTTGAACTACAAGTATCGAAACCGGAAGTCATTATGAAAGAAATCGATGGTGTGCTTTGTGAGCCGATCGAGCGCGTGCAAATCGACATTCCGGAAGAATATACCGGCGCGATTATGGAATCGCTCGGCGTGCGCAAAGGAGAAATGGTCGATATGATTCATCAGGAAAATGGACAAGTCCGCCTCATTTTCATGGTGCCAGCGCGCGGATTAATTGGTTACCGTACAGAATTTATGTCATTGACGCGTGGATACGGAATTTTAAACCATTCATTCGACCATTATGCCCCGGCGCAAAAGGGACTTGTTGGTGGACGGCGCCAAGGTGTGCTCATTTCAATGGAAACAGGAAAAGCGACGGCTTACGGCATTATGCAAGTCGAGGACCGCGGCACGATCTTTGTCGAGCCAGGAACGGAAGTGTATGAAGGAATGATTGTCGGTGAGCATACGCGCGAAAACGATTTAGTCGTTAACATTTGCAAAGTGAAACATGCGACGAATATTCGTTCCGCCACGAAAGAACAGACGGTGACGATGAAGAAGCCGCGGCTAATGACGCTCGAGGAAGCGCTTGAATATTTGAACGACGATGAGTATTGTGAAGTAACACCGCAGTCGATTCGCTTGCGCAAGAAAATTTTAGACAAAAATGAGCGCGAGAAGCTAGCGAAGAAAAAGAAAGCGGCCGAGCAGGCAAAATAAAGGGGGCAGGAACAATGAGTGTGATGGAGCGGCTTTCCTTTTTTGCGTCGCTATATGGAGTGCATACGAATCCGAAGCAAGGAATGTGGCTTCTTTATATTACAGTATTAATTTTATCCGCTATTGTGTACCGGCTTGGGTTTGCGAAAAAGTTACCGCTGTTAAAAAATGTGGTTATTTACATTTTGCTTGCCTTAGGATGCACCATTTTAACGTTTTTTGCTGTCTTTTTACCGGTTGCCGAAGGGTTAGTTGTCGCAGCGCTCATTTTAATCATTTATAAAATTCGGCTACATCAAGCGAAAAAGCAAGAAGAAAGTTCGACAAGGCGGTGACGAGATGAAGTCATTGCAAGATGCCCTTTATAATTGGCTAACGATTCAAGTCGTTGCGGATGCGCGGCCAAACGATACTGCCGCACAAGAAACCGCCGCCTTTTTCCGGACGATTTTACAAAATGATTTTCAGATTACAAAGGTTAACGTGAAAAAAGATGAAATGATGTATATCATCCATTATGAAAAGGAACAGCAATCGAAAACAGCACGCTTTCCGGTGGAACTGATTGAAGCCATGCTTGAGCAAATCGAACGCGAGCCCGAGAAATATATCAACTATCCAACCGAACAAAAGCACCGTGCATAGCGCGCGGTGCTTCTACCATTCATCGTGCGGCGTGTTGGAACGGTAAATGCGAAATTTCCCGGTCGCAAGCCGCATCTTTGTTTTTTCGGCAATGCGTTCATAGCATGATTCGCACATATACGTATGGATCGGACGGTTGCGCAACCGCTTTGCCAACAATGATTCATCATCAATTACGTTAATTTGATCGCAAAGAACACATTTCACTCTCATCGTACACCTCGTAGTTAACACCATTTGTTTTGATTATACCATTTTCCTTTGCAACTTTGGAGAAAATAGGTATGATAAAATTATCACTATCCGGGAGGTGTTTTTGATGGCTAATGAAGTAGAACAAAAACTGATCGAGCCTCTTTTCCAAGCGTTGCAAAAAGAGCGATTCGTAACGGTCGCGACGATTGACCATGAAACCGGCGGCCCGAATGTCAGCGCCATTTCATGGGTGTATGCACCGAGTGAAGACCGCCTTTATTTTGCGGTCGATAACCGCTCGCGTATTGTGCAAAACATTCAAAAAAATCCGTTTGTCGTCATCACGTTAATTGCCAACGAATCGACGTATTCGATTAGCGGCAAAGCGCACGTCAAAATCGAGAAAATGGACGGAGTTCCGCTCAAATTAGCGCTTGTAGAAATCGTGATTACGGAAGTGCGCGATGTCATGTTTTACGGAGCAAAAATTTCCGTTGAGCCGAAATACGAAAAAACGTACGATGCCCAAGCAGCGGCAAAATTAGATCATCAAGTGATGAGTGCACTAAGAAATGCGTAACGAAAAAGAGCTTAGCGGATGGCTAGGCTCTTACTCATTTAAATAGTGATTCGATTGTTTGTCTTGACGGTTATTCAGCTGTTTTTCCTCTTTTTTGTTCAGCTCCGCATTGTTTTCTTTTGTTGGCGCTGGATTTTTTGTTTGCAGTAAATCGCTTGGAATTTCCGGCATGACGCGACCGACGATATCAGCCACTTCGTTCATAAATGCCTGCACAGGTCGGCCGTTATCCACTTGGCGGACAATGTTTTGCAGTCGCGTATATAAGTCAGGATCAGCGATAATGATCGCGTTCGCTCCGTATGGATCTTTTTGCAAGCTTTCGGCGACGGAATATTTCACTGTTCCGACGCGGGAACGATCTAACTTATCGTTTACGTCAATGCCAACGATCGCATATTTCCCAACAACAAGGACAGTGGCATCTTCGACGTTAGGCACGCGGTTTGCTAAATCTGCTAAATGGTGGGCAATCTGTTGGCCTGATTTATTTTGCACATTCTCGCTTACCGTATTTTTCACTCGGACGAGAGATTCGTTAGGCGTATCTTGCCGATTTCCGATATTGCAGCCTGTTAAAATGAAAAAGAGACTAGTCGCAACAAGAGCAGAGTAACGATTCATTATTTGCACCTCGGTCTGTTTTTAACTTTATTTTGTGACCAACCTTCTATCTTTATACATTTCCTCATACTATATAACAACAATCCCGTCCAAAGAAAGCGAACATACTAAACGAAATGGGGGCGTGGGAATTTGGGAAATAAAATATACGTGCTCGATACAAACGTGCTCCTGCAAGACCCGTATTCCATTTTTTCCTTTGAAGATAACGAAGTGGTCATCCCTGCTGTCGTATTAGAAGAAGTGGATTCAAAAAAGCGGTATATGGATGAGGTTGGAAGAAATGCGCGGCAAGTGTCAAAATTGATTGACCGCCTCCGTGAAAACGGAAAACTGCATGAAAAAATTTTGCTCGATAACGGAGGCGTGCTCCGAATTGAGTTAAATCACCGCTCGTTTCAGCAACTGCAAGACATTTTTGTGGAAAAGACGAACGATAATCGCATTTTAGCGGTTGCCAAAAATTTAGCGCTTGAGGAACAGGAAAAAGAGGATGGCCGCTCAGTCATTTTAGTGAGCAAAGATGCACTCGTTCGCGTCAAAGCGGATGCGATTGGCTTGCAAGCAGAAGACTTTTTAAACGACCGCGTTGTTGATATTGAGCATATTTACACAGGATTTTTAGAGCTGTACATAAATGCGGAGCATTTAAGTCGTTTTTATGAAAAAGGGGAGCTTGTTCTTTCGGAAATTGCTAATCATCCGTTTTATCCGAATCAATTCATCATCATGAAAGATGCGCTCGGTAGCTCAGCATCTGCGGTCGGTATGGTTGATCACGCCGGGAAAAAAGTAAAAAAATTGACGTTTCACCATGAACACGTTTGGGGGATTCGCCCGCGCAACGTTCAGCAGACGATGGCGTTTGAGTTGCTGATGCGTGAAGACCTTCCGCTTGTAACGCTTATCGGCAAGGCGGGAACAGGAAAAACACTTTTGGCGCTTGCTGCGGGGCTCATGCAAACAGAAGATCTCGGGAGGTATAAAAAACTGCTGGTGGCTCGACCGATCGTGCCCGTCGGTAAAGATATCGGGTTTTTGCCAGGTGAAAAACAGGAAAAATTGCGCCCGTGGATGCAACCGATCTTCGATAACTTAGAATATTTATTTAACACGAAAAAACCAGGAGAACTCGATGCGATTTTAGCGGGGATGAGTTCCATCGAAGTAGAGGCGCTTACTTATATACGCGGTCGCAGTTTACCGGAGCAGTTTATTATTATTGACGAAGCGCAAAATTTAACGAAACACGAAGTAAAGACGATTTTAACGCGCGTCGGTGAAAAAAGTAAAATTATTTTAATGGGGGATCCTGAACAAATTGATCATCCGTATTTAGATGAATACAACAACGGGTTAACGTATGTCGTTGAAAAATTTAAAGAGCAAAAAATTTCCGGGCATGTCCGGCTCATTAAAGGTGAGCGCTCGGGATTGGCGCAGTTGGCCGCAGATTTGCTATAAAAGGCTGTCCGATGCGGACAGCCTCGTTGTCCGCGCTAGCGAACGATGAATTGGCGGACGTGCGTAATCGGATTGTGCCGGTTAGAGCCGTCGCCGAAATATACGTGAACCGGTCCGTCCTCTTTTAACGGCTTTCCATCTTTTGAAAAACAAAGAATGACATCATATGCTTGCTCAAGCGGAATAGCTACTTCTCCACTCTCGGTGACGACAACAAACGTCGTTGCTTCTGGAAGCGCTTCAGCGTTGCGCAAAAACGGCGCAAGCGGCATTGCAAAAGTTCCGGTAATAAGCTTTTCTTTGGCGAATGTTTTCTCTGTTTTCAATGTCGGTGGAAAGACGGCCCCTTCTTGAATTTCACGATCCCAGTAAGCGGAAATCTTTTGAATCTCATCTTCTTCCTGTGGTTGTTCCTCTTTTTGGCCAGAAAAATAAGTCTCCAGTTCGACTTTGCGGTCATCGAAAATCCATACGCCAGGGTCTAGCGTAATCGAAAATTTCACTTTTCCTGTAATTGGAATAATGCGATCCATAGCTGTCCTCTCCTCTCCTGTCATTTACTGTATTCAGTATAATGATAAATAAACGTTTTGTCATGTCCGATCATTTGTGACAAGTCTTTCATCTTGCAAAATTTTTCGATTCACGTTAAGATTTAAAGAAGGATTAGGGGAGAACGGAGGGATCAATGTGACCGACGAAACGATTAATTATCGTGAAAAAGCGTACGCGCTCTTAAAGACAGATGCGGATAAAATTGTTAAGCTCATTCAAGTGCAAATGGACAACTTAACGATGCCTCAGTGCCCTCTTTATGAAGAAGTGCTCGATACGCAAATGTTTGGCTTGTCTCGGGAAATCGACTTTGCGATCCGGCTAGGCCTTGTCGATGAAAAAGACGGCAAAACACTTCTTGATACGTTAGAGCGGGAGTTGTCCATACTTCACGAAGCTTCCACGAAAAAACGCGTACGATAACGATAAACGTTAACTCAAACGGTTGAAAGCAGCGCCAATCGTTTGAGTTTTTGTGTTTTTAGAAGGAAAACGAAAGCGGATTACGAAATACTATAGTACAACATCGGTAAGGAAGAGGGAAGATGGATAAACAGCTTATTCGAAACATCATGAAATCATATGACTATCCGCTCATCATTTCGGTTTGGATGCTAGCGATTTTCGGGCTAATTATGGTCTACAGCTCAAGTATGGTGTCGGCTGTGACGCGATTTGGTGTGTCGAGCGATTATTTTTATGAAAAACAAAAAATGTGGTTGATCGCGTCCGCTGTTTGCTTTTTTTTCGCAGCCATCGTTCCTTATAAAATATTGGCGGGAAAAAAAATCGTGAAAGGAATTTTTATTGCTTCTTCAGTCGTATTGCTTGCCGTCGCTTTCATCGGTCATACAGCTAACAACGCCACTAGCTGGTTTAAGTTTGGCTTTTTTAGTGTGCAGCCAGCGGAGCTTGTGAAATTCGGCTTAATTGTCTACTTAGCAGCGGCATTTGCCAATAAACAAAAACGAATGGCTCAACCTGTAAAAGGACAACTATTTCCGATTTACTATACGTTATGGATTTGTTTTTTGATTGCGATCCAACCCGATTTTGGAACAGCGATGATCGTGTTTCTTATTGCGTCGTGCATTATTTTATCATCAGGATTAAGCTTCCGATTGCTTTTCAAGCAGCTGCTATTTTTCGGAATGGTGTTTACGGTATTCGCTCCGTTTATCCTTCCTTTTATTTGGGATAAAATCTTTTCGAAAGAAAGAATTTCGCGTATTTACGGATTTTTAGATCCGTTTAAATACGTCGACGACGCTGGGTTTCAGCTAGTCAATTCGTATTTAGCCATTGGTCTCGGAGGATTAAAAGGAGTCGGGTTAGGGAAAAGTATTCAAAAATACGGCTATTTACCGGAATCTCATACGGACTTTATTATGGCGGTTATTGCGGAAGAGTTAGGGTTGTTTGGGGTGGCGTTTGTGCTATTGCTATTGGCGTTTATTGTTTTGCGCGGGCTTTATATCGCACGGAAATGCGATGATGTGTTTGGGAGTTTGCTCGCAATCGGAATTTCTTCGATGATCGGCATTCAAACGTTCATTAACGTCGGCGGGGTGACAGGGTTGATTCCGATCACTGGCGTTCCGCTTCCTCTTGTCAGTTACGGCGGTTCGGCGCTCGTCTTATTTATGACATCGCTTGGTGTATTAGTGAATATATCCATGTTTGCTAAATATGAAGCGAAATATAAACATAAAACGTACGCAGGGAAAGTAGCGAAAAAACAATCAGAAAAAGGTTTGATTTTTTAGAAAACATATTTACAAATTAGCCAAACCGTTATAGTTTTATTAGAAAGGAGGAGAGGACAAGCAAATGAATACACAAAAAATTCAGAAAGTTTTAGTAGCAAACCGTGGCGAAATTGCGATTCGTGTATTTCGCGCCTGCAACGAACTTGGTATCCGCACTGTTGCCATTTATTCGAAAGAAGATGCAGGCTCGTATCACCGTTATAAAGCGGACGAAGCGTATTTAGTCGGTGAAGGGAAAAAGCCGATTGAAGCGTACTTAGACATTGAAGGGATCATTGAAATCGCGAAGGCGCATGATGTTGATGCGATTCATCCTGGATATGGGTTTCTTTCCGAAAACATTCAGTTTGCGAAACGTTGTGTCGAAGAAGGCATTATTTTTATTGGACCGAAGGAAGAGCATTTAGATATGTTCGGCGATAAAGTGAAAGCTCGGCATCAAGCGGAGTTAGCAGGGATTCCCGTCATTCCGGGAAGCGACGGTCCGGTACATAGCTTAGAAGAAGTGATCAGGTTTGGTGAAAAATACGGCTACCCGATCATCATTAAAGCAGCATTAGGCGGTGGCGGCCGCGGCATGCGCATCGTTCGATCGAAAGCAGAAGTGAAAGAAGCGTACGAACGCGCCAAATCGGAAGCGAAAGCGGCCTTTGGAAGCGATGACGTGTACGTCGAAAAGTTGATCGAACGGCCGAAACATATCGAAGTGCAAATTTTAGGCGATTATGAAGGCAATATCGTTCATCTTTATGATCGTGATTGTTCGGTGCAGCGCCGCCATCAAAAAGTTGTGGAAATCGCTCCGAGCGTTTCGCTGTCAGACAAGCTTCGCGACGACATTTGTGAAGCGGCTGTGAAGCTTATGAAAAATGTCGGCTATGTCAATGCGGGAACGGTAGAGTTTCTCGTTTCTGGCGACGAATTTTATTTCATTGAAGTGAATCCGCGCATTCAAGTTGAGCATACGATCACCGAAATGATTACCGGTATCGATATTGTTCAATCGCAAATTTTAATTGCGGAGGGGCACTCGCTTCATAGCGAACAAGTTGGTATTCCGAAACAAGAGGATATTCGAATTAACGGGTATGCGATTCAATCGCGGGTAACGACAGAAGACCCGCTCAACAACTTCATGCCGGATACAGGAAAAATTATGGCGTATCGTTCCGGCGGTGGCTTCGGCGTGCGGTTAGATGCCGGAAACGGCTTCCAAGGCGCGGTCATTACGCCGTATTATGATTCGTTGCTTGTGAAATTGTCGACATGGGCGCTGACATTTGAACAGGCGGCACGAAAAATGTTGCGCAACTTGCGGGAATTCCGGATTCGCGGCATTAAAACGAACATTCCGTTTTTAGAAAATGTCGTACAGCATCCGAAGTTTTTATCGGGAGAGTACGATACGTCGTTTATTGACACGACGCCAGAATTGTTTGTATTCCCGAAACGGAAAGACCGCGGTACGAAAATGTTAACATATATCGGCAATGTGACGGTCAATGGTTTTCCAGGTATCGGCAAGAAAAAGAAGCCGGTGTTCGAAAAACCGCGCATTCCGAAAGTCAACCATTTGTTGCCGATCGAAAACGGCACGAAGCAAATTCTTGATGAGCGGGGGGCAGAAGGACTTGTCACGTGGATTAAAGAGCAAAACCGCGTGCTATTAACTGATACAACCTTCCGTGATGCCCATCAATCACTGTTGGCAACTCGTGTTCGGACAACGGACTTAGTGCATATTGCCGAGCCGACGGCAAGGTTGTTGCCAAATTTGTTCTCGCTCGAAATGTGGGGCGGAGCAACGTTCGATGTCGCCTACCGATTTTTGAAAGAAGATCCGTGGGATCGCCTGTTGAAATTACGTGAACGCATTCCAAACGTGCTCTTTCAAATGTTGCTGCGTTCGGCGAATGCGGTCGGTTATAAAAACTACCCGGACAACGTCATTCGTGAGTTTGTAGAAAAATCCGCATATGCGGGCATTGACGTCTTCCGTATTTTCGATAGCTTAAACTGGGTGAAAGGAATGACGATTGCGATTGATGCAGTCCGACAAACAGGAAAAATTGCGGAGGCCGCGATTTGTTATACAGGAGATATTTTAGATCCGTCCCGTCCGAAATATAATTTAGACTATTACAAAGCGTTGGCGAAAGAGTTAGAAGCCGCAGGCGCCCATATTTTAGCGATTAAAGATATGGCCGGCTTGTTAAAGCCGCAAGCAGCCTATGTGCTTATTTCGACTTTAAAAGAAACGGTTGATATTCCGATTCACCTTCATACGCATGACACGAGCGGCAACGGCATTTACATGTATGCAAAAGCGATTGAAGCTGGTGTCGATATTGTCGACGTAGCGGTCAGCTCGATGGCGGGTTTAACGTCACAGCCGAGCGCGAATACGCTTTATTATGCGCTAGAAGGGACGGAACGTGCACCGGAAGTCAATATTGATGGGCTTGAGCAGCTTGCCCGTTATTGGGAAGATGTGCGCAAATATTATCAAGAATTTGAAAGCGGCATGAACGCGCCGCATACGGAAGTGTATCGCCACGAAATGCCAGGCGGACAATATAGCAACTTGCAGCAACAAGCAAAAGCAGTAGGGCTTGGCGACCGTTGGGACGAAGTAAAAGAAATGTACCGCCGCGTCAACGATATGTTCGGTGATATTGTGAAAGTGACACCGTCTTCGAAAGTAGTCGGTGATATGGCGCTTTATATGGTACAAAATAATTTGACGGAAAAAGATATTTTTGAGCGCGGCGAAACGCTTGACTTCCCAGATTCAGTTGTCGAGTTGTTTGAAGGGTATTTAGGACAAATGCCAGGCGGTTTTCCGCAAGAGTTGCAGCGCATTATTTTAAAAGGGCGCGAGCCGATTACCGTCAGACCAGGAGAACTGTTGGAGCCTGTCGATTTTGATAAATTGAAAGAAGAATTGTTCCACAAGCTTGATCGGCAAGTTACCGATTTTGATGCGCTTGCCTATGCGCTTTATCCGAAAGTGTTTCTTGAATATACGGAAACAGTGGAAAAATTCGGCGATATTTCCGTTCTCGATACGCCGACATTCCTTTATGGCATGAGACTTGGAGAAGAAATTGAAGTCGAGATCGAAAAAGGAAAAACGCTGATTGTGAAATTAGTGGCGATCGGTCAGCCGCAAGCGGATGGCACGCGCATTGTCTACTTTGAATTAAACGGCCAGCCACGCGAAATCGTTATTCGCGATGAAAGCATTAAGGCGGCAGTGGCGGAACGAATTAAAGCCGATAAAAACAATCCGAACCATATTGCTGCCACGATGCCGGGTACGGTTGTGAAAGTGCTCGTGGAGTCAGGGGAAAAAGTCAACAAAGGCGACCACTTAATGATCACAGAAGCGATGAAAATGGAAACAACGGTACAAGCTCCGTTCTCCGGAATCGTGAAAGATATTTACGTGAAAAACGGAGATGCGATTCAGGCGGGAGATTTACTAATTGAGTTAACGAAATAAGAAAAGGCGCTAGGAACCCCTAGCGCTTTTATTGTGCACTGCTGAAAGACGTTCGGTGCTCTGATGTCGACAGTTGTTGTTCGTTTCGTTTGCTGCGGATGGCAAGAAGCAGCAAATAGCTTAATATGCCAAATAAACACGAAATGAAAAAGGCATGGGCAAGTGCAACGTATAAATTTAATTCTGTAAAGACGATCAATGCTCCGGTTGCCATTTGCAGCAAAACAAGAATAAGAGCGGTAATCCAGCCCCAATAAATGACGCGCTGGTGTTTATGGTATTTGATCGCACGAATAGTGGCTAATAAAATCCATACAATAATGAGGCCAGCTGCTAACCGATGGCCCATTTGCACCCATTCGTGAAGCTGAACAGGAAAAGGACGAGAGTTGGAACAGAGCGGCCAGCTCGGACACGCTAAGCTTGCCTGTTTATGCCGCACAAGCGCTCCCGTATAGACGACGATGTAACAATAAGCAATCACTCCGTAAATGTGTTGTTTCATTTTGGCGTCGAGGACTAATGATTCAGCGTCAAACTTTTTGTCGACTTCAAAAATTAATAACGTTAACAAAAAGACAGAAGCAAAAGAAATGAGCGAAATGCCAAAATGCAAAGCAAGCACAAAATCAGACTGTCCCCAGACGACCGCGGCTGCCCCGATCAACCCTTGAAGCACAAGAAACACGAACGAAACGGTCGCTAAAAACTTCGTTTCCCGAATGTGGCCGATCGCCCGCCATGACCAAATCGATAAAACGAGCACTAAAAAGCCGGCGAGGCCGGACACAAGCCGATGACTAAGCTCAATGACCAACTCGGGAGTGATATTGGAAGGAATGAGTTCACCGTCGCAAAGCGGCCAAGATCGCCCACATCCCATCCCTGAACCAGTCTTTGTGACGAGTGCACCGCCAATCAACACAAACAACATTGCGATCGTTGTCACTACAGCAAACCATTTTAACGTGCGTTGCAAAATTCTTCACCTACTTGTGTTGGAAAATATTTATTTTGGCAATAATCTAGTAAAGTATACGTTTATCTTACACGAAACACGCGCTAAGGGCAATTTCGACAATAAACAACATCATTCTACAACACAACGGACGTAAAAAACAAATAAACGTTTATTATCGTAAAAAATATTGAATCTTACTCGGGAGTTTGCTAGAAATATTAATGGGTACATGAAGATGGTGACAATCTAGTCATTTTTTTGACACAAATTGTTCAAAAAAAGTTCACATTTCGACAAAGAAATGTGATTTAATATATAGAGAAAGGAACTTTATGACTTATATTAACCATAAAAAATGTGTTAAAATACATTAGAATTCATTTAATGGTTGTAAACGTATTCATGTTATCTTCCGTTTCGGGTAGGAAACGGAGGAAGGAGGAAGAAAAGATGGCAAACGAAACGGCTTCGCCAATTGGCGAAAAAACGCAGAAATTGTCAGTAACGATCGTTTGGAAAGACGTTCTTTCTGTTGTAAAAATCGGCATTGTCAATTCAAACTTAATTACGACGTTCACTGGATTATGGTTAGCTTTTTATTACATGGGGGAAGGTTTTTTAGAAAATCTTCAAACCGTCTTTTTTACGCTGTTTGGCTCCGCGCTTATTATTGCTGGGGCGTGCAGCTTAAACAACTTTATTGATCGCGATATCGATCATTTGATGGAGAGAACGAAAACGCGACCGACCGTCAAAGGAACGATGGAGCCGAAACGGGTGTTATGGTTCGGTGTTTTGTTGACTGTCGTGGGGACATTGAGTTTGTTAATGACGACGGTTACAGCAGCTATTGTAGGGTTAATCGGGGTTGTCACTTATGTGTTTTTGTATACGATGTGGTCGAAGCGGAATAATACGTTAAATACAGTCATCGGTAGCATTTCCGGCGCGGTGCCGCCGGTGATCGGATGGACGGCTGTTGACCCGCATTTTCACGTTGTTCCGCTCGTGTTGTTTTTGTTGATGTTTTTATGGCAGCCGCCGCACTTTTTGGCGCTCGCCATGAAGCGATGCGAGGAATATCGCAAAGCAGGAATCCCGATGTTGCCGGTCGTTCACGGCTTTGCGATCACGAAACGACAAATTGTCGTATGGGTGGCCTGCTTGCTGCCGCTTCCGTTTTATTTATTCCCGCTTGGAGTCCCATTTCTCGTCATTGCGACGCTTTTAAATATCGGCTGGCTCGCATTAGGGCTATACGGATTTAAAATGAAAGACGATTTGAAATGGGCAAAATGGATGTTTGTGTATTCTTTAAATTATTTAACGATTTTATTTGTCACAATGGTGATTGCGGCCATTGATTAATGCGTTTATAATTCTTTCACTTCTTTAGAGAAAGAATTGATATATTTATTTAAATTGAAAGAGGGGTTTGATTAGGCTATGAAGAAATGGCTACTCAATTGGCGCTTATTTTCTCTTTTTAGTGTAATGGCGCTTCTGTTAGCTGGTTGCGGCAAGCCGTTTTTGTCCACGCTTCAGCCGGCCGGCGAAGTAGCAGATATGCAGTATTCACTCATGCTGCTTAGCACAGCCATTATGGTTCTCGTTATTATTGTCGTAACGATCATCTTCGTGTATGTTGTCGTCCGTTTCCGGCAACGTAAAGGCGAAGAAAAGAAAATTCCAAAGCAAGTGGAAGGAAGTCATAAGCTTGAAATTATTTGGACTGTCATTCCGATTTTGCTGCTGATCATTTTGGCAGTTCCGACTGTTTCAGCAACGTTTAAGCTTGCAGATGTAAAGCCAATGAATAAAGAAAAGCGCAATAAAGACATAGTTGTTGTCAACGTACGTG
Organism: Anoxybacillus sp. J5B_2022; assembly: GCF_026847645.1. GTDB lineage: Bacteria > Bacillota > Bacilli > Bacillales > Anoxybacillaceae > Anoxybacteroides. The sequence goes on along the minus strand of NZ_JAPSMC010000003.1, from coordinate 18,506 downwards.
CCAATCTTTACTGGTGGGAATTCGAATATCCTGACTATGGCATTATTACAAGCCAAGATTTAGTCGTTCCGACAAATGAACGAGTATATTTTAACTTAAAAGCTTCTGATGTGAAGCACTCATTCTGGATTCCTGCTGTCGGTGGGAAAATGGATACGAACGTTGATAACAAAAATCAGTTTTGGCTAGAGTTTGATCAAAAGGCAACAGACAAGGCCGGCGGTATTTTCTATGGAAAATGCGCAGAGCTTTGCGGTCCGTCCCATGCGTTAATGGACTTCAAAGTAAAACCGCTTCCTAGAGAAGAGTTCGATCAATGGGTAGAAAAAATGAAAAATGCGAAACCAGTTGTAACGGACTCCGTTGCAAAGGAAGGCGAAGCGATCTTTAACAAAAGCTGTATCGGTTGCCATGCGGTTAGTCCGGTTGATAAACGTCCAGAGCAAGCTCGTACAGCACCAAACTTAGCGAACTTCGGCGATCGTACGCGCATTGCTGGAATTTTAGAACATAATGAAGAAAACTTAAAGAAATGGTTGAAAGATCCTAACAGTGTGAAGCCTGGCAACAAAATGGCAGGTACATACGGAAACTTAACAGACGCTCAAATTAACGCATTAACGAAATATTTAATGAGCTTAAAGGTAGAGTAATTTAAAGGGGATTTATATCAGAAAGGGAGGTAACATTGTGAGTACAGTAGCTCGTAAGAAGAGCCTAATATGGGACTACCTTACAACGGTCGACCATAAGAAAATCGCCATTCTTTATTTAATTGCTGGCGGCTTTTTCTTCCTCGTTGGTGGTCTTGAAGCTCTATTTATCCGGATTCAACTTGCGAAGCCGAACAACGACTTTTTAGTTGGCGGTCTATATAACCAAGTGTTGACGATGCACGGTACAACGATGATTTTCTTGGCAGCGATGCCGCTTGTGTTTGCAATGATGAACGCTGTTGTGCCGATTCAAATTGGTGCGCGTGACGTTGCATTTCCGTTTTTAAACGCGTTAGGTTTCTGGTTATTCTTTTTCGGAGGAGTATTCCTCAACTTGTCATGGTTTTTAGGGGGAGCGCCTGATGCAGGATGGACTTCTTATGCATCGTTGTCGCTCGAATCACCGGGACATGGTATTGACTTTTATGTGCTCGGTTTGCAAATTTCCGGTTTTGGTACGTTAATAGGAGGAATTAACTTCCTTGTTACGATTATTAACATGCGTGCACCTGGAATGACGTATATGCGCATGCCGATGTTCACATGGGCAACATTTGTTACATCTGCGCTCATTTTATTTGCGTTTCCTCCGCTTACGGTCGGTTTAATTTTCATGATGATGGACCGGTTATTTGGCGGAAACTTCTATAACCCTGCCGGAGGCGGAAACACGATTATTTGGGAGCATTTATTCTGGATTTTCGGTCACCCAGAAGTATATATTTTAGTGTTGCCGGCATTCGGTATTTTCTCGGAAATTTTTGCGACATTCTCGAAAAAACGTTTATTCGGATATTCTTCGATGGTGTTCGCGACAGTATTAATTGGATTTTTAGGTTTCATGGTGTGGGCGCACCATATGTTTACAGTTGGTATGGGTCCAATTGCGAATGCGATTTTTGCCGTTGCGACAATGGCGATTGCGGTTCCAACTGGTATTAAAATTTTCAACTGGCTCTTTACGATGTGGGGCGGAAACATTCGTTTCACAACACCAATGTTGTATGCGGTTGCGTTTATCCCATCGTTCGTTATGGGAGGCGTCACAGGTGTCATGAACGCAGCAGCAGCGGCGGACTACCAATATCATGATAGCTATTTCGTTGTTGCGCACTTCCACTACGTTATCGTTGGTGGGGTTGTATTCGCGCTCTTAGCAGGGGCTCATTACTGGTGGCCAAAAATGTTCGGTAAAATGTTGAACGAGACGCTTGGAAAAATTACGTTCTGGTTGTTCTTTACCGGATTCCATTTAACGTTCTTTATCCAACATTTCCTTGGTTTAATGGGAATGCCACGCCGCGTCTTTACGTATTTGCCAGGCCAAGGATTTGAAACAGGTAACTTGATCAGTACAGTTGGTGCCTTTTTCATGGCAGCTGCAACGATCGTTCTTTTAGTAAACGTTGTGATTACAACAGCAAAAGGACAAAAAGCGGAAGCGGATGCATGGGGAGATGGACGTACGCTTGAATGGGCGGTTGCTTCTCCGCCACCGGAATATAACTTTGCACAAACGCCACTTGTACGTGGATTAGATGCGTTTTGGATTGAAAAAATGGAAGGCAAAAAAGGATTGACACCAGCAGAACCGCTCGGTGATATTCACATGCCTAATTCTTCAATTTTACCGTTTGTTATTTCGCTCGGATTGTTTATTGCGGCATTCGGCTTTATGTATCGCACAGAACATTCTTGGGGCTTAGCTGTCGGAATTATCGGATTGCTAATTACGCTTGGCTCGATGTTCTTGCGCTCGGTCATCGATGACCACGGCTTCCACATTCATAAAGAAGAAGTTCTTGAAGCGGAAAAGGGGGTTAAGGCATAATGCACGTTGAAGAAAAATTGACAGCAGAAACGTTCCCTGCGTCGCCTGAAAAAGCCACCCTCGAAGGGAAAAATAAATTTTTAGGTTTCTGGTTATTCTTAGGGGGAGAGACGGTTCTCTTCGCCTCTCTCTTCGCTACGTATTTAGCGTTACGGGATAAAACGGCAGGCGGGCCTTCCGCAGAAGAATTGTTCCGGATGCCGCTCGTCTTTGTAGCAACGATGCTCCTACTAACGAGCAGCTTAACGAGTGTGTATGCGATTTACCACATGAAAAACTTTGATTTTAAGAAAATGCAGCTTTGGTTTGGGGTTACAGTGTTGTTAGGGGCTGGCTTCTTAGGCCTTGAGATTTTTGAGTTTAATGAATACGTCCGTGAAGGACACGTGTTTACAAAAAGTGCCTTTGCATCTTCGTTTTACACGCTAGTTGGTACGCACGGTGCCCACGTGGCGTTCGGTTTGCTTTGGATTGTTACACTAATGATTCGTAACGCGAAACGTGGGTTAAACTTATATAATGCACCGAAGTTTTACGTCGCAAGCTTATATTGGCACTTTATCGACGTCGTTTGGGTGTTCATTTTTACCGTTGTATATTTAATGGGAATGGTGGGGTGATCGTATGGCGAATCAGACGAATACAGGAAACCCGAATGTTGATTTAGCGTACCGCCGCAAAAAAAATGCGGAAGAAATGAAACATCAAGTGATTTCGTTTGTGTTAATGATTGCGTTGACGCTCGTCGCTTTCTTTGCGGTCGGTTATGACCAGTTTTCACATTGGTTTTCTGTTCCGTTCATTTTGCTTCTTGCCGTTGTGCAAGTTGCGTTCCAATTGTATTACTTTATGCATATGAGCCATAAAGGTCATGAACTTCCGTCGCTCTTTCTTTATGGTGGTGTGCTTGTTGCGTTTTTAACGGTTTGGGCGTTTATGACCGTTGTTTGGTGGTAATTGGACGAAAGGAAATCGGCGTATGCTGATTTCCTTTTTCGCATCATGGATGTTCTCTAATGGACAAACGCTCGGTGTATAGTATAATGAAGAAGAGAGGTGAAAACATGCTTACATCATTACAAATGTTTGGTTTTATGGCGTTATGGAGCCCGTTTTTTCTAGGAACGTTATTGCTCGTCGCACTGTTTTATTTATTGGCGGTCGGGCCGTGGCGCGAGAAATTTACGACAGAAGGGCCACCGCCGACGAAACAAAAAGCATATTTTTTCGTAGGGCTTTTCTTGCTTTATGTGATCAAAGGATCGCCGATTGATTTGCTTGGTCATTTAATGTTTAGCGTGCATATGACGCAAATGGCGATTTTATATTTAATTATTCCGCAATGTTTCATTTTAGGAATTCCGAATTGGATGTATGAAAAGCTGTTTCGCATTCGAGCGATTAAGCAGTTGTTTTCGTTGTTTACAAAGCCGCTTATTTCTCTTTTGCTATTTAACGGGTTGTTTTCGTTTTACCATGTCCCGTTTATTTTTGACGTCATTAAAACGAATATGATTTATCATGCGGTCGTTACGACTATTATTTTCATTGCCGCCTGGTTTATGTGGTGGCCGGTCGTCAACAAACTGCCGGAGTGGCAAACGCTTTCAGGTATTAAAAAAGTTGGATATATTTTTGCTAACGGCGTGTTGCTAACCCCTGCATGTACCCTTATTATTTTTGCGGATGCGCCTCTGTATAAAACATTTTCTGATCCACAAGCGTGGTTAAACGCCCTTCAGCTATGCGTGCCAAAAGGGACGTTAGCTTCTTTGCATTTAACGGGACCGGAAATGTTTTTATCGATGTCGCTCCTTCATGATCAACAACTCGGTGGCGTGTTAATGAAAATTATTCAAGAAATTGTGTATGGAACGATGTTGTTCTTTATTTTCATTGAATGGTATCAAAAAGAGAGAGAAAAGGAGCGGTTAGAAACGATTGCATCACCGCATCCTTCCGAATCATAATTATAAATAAAGCGAGGACGAAGGTATGGAATATTCATTGCCGATTTTACCAACGATTAGTACAAGCTGCATTGTTATTAGCGCCGCGCTTGTAGCGTACGGCTGGTCGCTCATTCGAAAGCGAAAAATAGAAGCCCATAAAAAAGTGATGCTATGGGCGGCCGCTTTTGCGCTGCTGTTCTTTTTAATTTACTTATCGCGAACGGTATTCATCGGGAATACAAGCTTTGGCGGTCCTGACAATGTGAAAGTATACTATACGATTTTCTTAATATTTCACATCGTTTTAGCAACGGTCGGAGCAGTGTTTGGGGTCGTCACGCTGTTAACTGCTTTCCAAAACAATTTGGTCAAACATAAAAAGCTTGGACCGATCACGAGTGTCATTTGGTTTTTTACGGCTATGACCGGCGTTGTCGTTTATTTGTTGCTTTATGTGTTTTATCGTGGTGGCGAAACAACATCAATGATCAAAGCGATTTTAGGCTTTTAACACCCGACGTTTTTGTCGGGTTTTTTCGTATCGTAAAAACGACGGAAGAATATATATAAATATGGCTCTTGTACGGGAGGCGAGAAATTGTGGCGGTCAAGTGCAGCGTACGTAACAGTCGTAACGGTCGTGATGATGTGTTTAAAGGAACGAGCAGAAATTGTGGCGGAAGAATCGAATGTCGATGTGCAGTTTGACGAACATGACCGTTGTACGATTACGATTGCCGTTGTGATGAAGTTTGGAGCAAAAGTGGTTTCTGTATGCAAAAACATCCAAGAAGAAATCGTGAATGAAATTAGCATGATGACCCCGTTCGCAGTCAAACAAGTTCATTTGATTGTAAAAAAGATCGTTTTCGAAAAAAACAACGCATGAGGGAGCCTCATGCGTTGATTTTCGCTAATCCTTCTTTTACTTGCGCTAAAATGCTTTGGCATTGGCTGACTAATGAAGATGGGAAATTTTCCCCTTCTCCATACTCGACACCGTGTGGATAGTAGTGTTTTCCAAGCAGCGGTGTGAGCAGTTTAATGACGGCGTAGCGTGTGTCTACTTCTCCTTCAATCGCGTAACCTTGCACACGAAGATAGTATACGTCGCCTTTCACTTCAAATTTCCGATCGTATGTAACCCGTTCATAATCCCATTGCCCTGCACGTACGAATCCTAAGCTTGTCATTAATTCATCTAGGCGGGACAATTCTGCCGTTTGATTTTCAATGCCCGTGTTTTCAAATTTCATTTCGTATTCCCTCCTAATAAAAAACGCTCCTTTATTAATAATATTATTAAAGTGTTCAACTTTCAATCAATACTTCGTATTTGAGCGGAGAATGAGAAAAAAATTTTACAACCTTCGTCATTTTTTTGCGATTTTGGTGAAACTAAAAGGCGAAAGGAGGAGGGAATGGTGAAGAAATGTTTATTGCCCATATGGTTGAGTGCGGTTTTGCTCGTTGTAAGCGTTCCGCATCATACGTATGGACAAGGTACGACGACGTATGTTGTTCAGCCGGGAGATAGCCTATGGAAAATCGCGGTTCGTTACCAAGTAGGGCTGTCTGAAATTATTGCGGCGAATCCGCAATTTACGAACCCGCATTTAATTTATCCGGGACAAAAAGTGTATGTTCCAGTGCTAGATAATGTGAAAGCAATCGAAAACGAAGTTGTTCGTCTGACGAATCAACAGCGTGCTAAATACGGATTACCACCGTTGCAATTGGATTGGCAACTAGCACGTGTTGCTCGGTATAAATCAGCGGATATGCGCGATAAAAACTATTTTTCCCATCAATCGCCAACGTACGGTTCTCCATTTACAATGATCAAAAATTTCGGCATTAGCTACCGTACCGCAGGAGAAAATATTGCCGCTGGCCAGCAGACACCACAAGAAGTGGTCAATGATTGGATGAACAGCCCTGGACATCGGGCGAATATCTTAAATAAGTCGTTTACTCACATTGGTGTTGGATATGCGAAAGGCGGTTCATATGGCCATTATTGGACACAAATGTTTATCGGAAAATAATAGATGAAAGGAGCCATCCTATGAAAACAGTACGAGAAGTGATGACAACCGATGTTGATTATTGCACACCGCTTGATAATGTGTTTGAAGCAGCGGTCAAAATGCGCGATTTAAATGTCGGGGCGATTCCGGTGGTCGAAGACGGACGATTGATCGGAATGATTACCGACCGCGATTTAGTCGTTCGTGGAATTGCGGAAAAACGGCCTGGTTCTAGTCAAGTGACGGAAGTGATGACAAAAGACGTGATCACCGTATCACCAAATACATCGGTACAAGAAGCAGCGCAGCGAATGGCTGAGCATCAAATTCGCCGTCTGCCGGTTGTGGAAAATGGCCGCCTTGTCGGCATCGTGTCGCTCGGGGATTTAGCTACATATCGTTACTCCGACGAAAGCGCCGGCCGCGCGTTGAGCGCCATTTCAGAACAACATTTTCTTCATTAAAAACGCAATCCCCTTTAGGGGGTTCGTTTTTTTTATGGACGAAACAAGATATAATAACAATAAGAGATTTCGTGAAAGTGGGGTTGCCTAGTGAAATGGTTTTTTCTATTTTTTCTCTTATTAATAAGCTTGCTTTATTTTTTTCCTAACCAACTTCCCACGTCAAGCCCTCCACAGCTATTAAATGAGCAGGATCATGCTAAAACAACGACCCCTGTAACAACGGGAGTTAAGTCATTGATCGGAAAAACGGAAGAAGAAATAAAAAAGCGGTTCGGACAGCCGACACGCGTCGATGCTTCTAGTTATGACTATAAATGGTGGATTTATAACGAAAATCCAACCATGTATTTACAAATCGGTATGTTCAATGGCCGATCGGTTACTGCGTTTATTGGCGGAGAACAAGTCGATGTCACTCCATTTCGCATCGGCCAGCCACTTCAAGAAGTGTATAATCTTATCTCGTTATCTTCAACGATTGAAGTAACGCTGCCTACTGGGACGTATCGGTTTGAACTGTCCGAACAAGATACTTCTATGCAGCCGATTGTCAAGATGGATGATTTATACGTGCAGCTTTATATCGATCATTTTACCGGGACAATTGCTGGAATTCGACTGATGAACGGTGAGACGCTCGTGAAGATACGCCCGTATGAATTGATGTACCGCGGTGCGTTGCTCTCTGCACAGCCGCTATCGCTCGAGCAACAAAAGCAAGTCGAGCAGGCGAATGCACGGCAAATTTTCGATATTACAAACGTTATTCGCAAGCGATATCATGTTCCGGTGCTCCATTGGCACGAAAAGGCGGCCGAAGTAGCATATGCTCATAGTAAAGAGATGAGCGATCGCCATTATTTTTCCCATGTATCACCGGAACATGGGGACTTAAAAGCGCGGTTGCTATCCGCTCGCATTCCGTTTCAATTAGCTGGCGAAAACATTGCGGCACAATACGTCGACGGCATTGCTGCAGTAGAAGGATGGCTAAATAGTAAAAGACATCGCGACACATTGTTAAACCCACAGTTTACTCACCTTGGTGTAGGTGTCGCTGATCTATATTATACGCAAGATTTTTTGAAGCCGTGGAAGTTGTCTGATAAGTAGCGAACAGAAACAACTGATTGCGCCACTGGCCATAGCAAATGATGGTATCGCCGATTTGAAAAGTTGGTTTTTGCAGTGATTCCGTCAACGGAAATTGAATGCGTGCGATGATTTTTTCCTTTCCATGCTCGAGCCATAAGTCGATCACTGAGATGAGATAATGGCCGTAATATCGTTCTGTTTTTTCTTGGACGGCGACGATCGTTCCTTTGATAACCGATTCTGCGGCAACGTTTCCGACTTGTAGCCATTCGTGATAAAATCGTTTTCGCTCTTTCCGCGTCACATAATAAAAGTAAAGAAATAATAAAGGAATGGCAATGGCAGTAACCAACGTTTATTCCTCCTTTTCCTCATTCATTGTATCAAAAAAATGGGCGCACGCCATATCCGTTTGTTCGATAGTATATGGTAGATGAACAAAGGGGAGGTAGAGGAGGAGTATGGAAAAGCATCTACATCCTTCTGTAGAGCAGTTTAAACAATTTGTGAAAAAGCATCCGAAAATCATTCAAGAAGTGCGCAAAGGAAAGAAAACATGGAAACAATTTTATGAAGATTGGTATTTATTTGGAGAAGAAGATGAAATATGGAACGAATATAAAGAAGAGAAAGAAAAGCAAGCAACGGACAGCCCTCCGTTGATAGCAAAAATTTTATCAGCGCTTAAAAACATGGATCCGAATGAAATGCAACAACACATTGCGAGCGTTCAAGAAGCGATTACAGCGATTCAAAATGTCATTGAACAGCTTCAAGGAATGAAGCAATCGCCCCCTGTTCAGCGAGAACATCATCCGTTTTCCTTTCGGAAAGATTAGAGGTCAGTTTCATGAGAAAAGAAGTGATTCACTACATCCGATCGAAAAAAATGTTGCAAAAATTTATCCGTGAACAACCGCGATGGTATCGCACACTTGCCCGCGAACCGCATAAACTTCATGAATTTGAAAGAGCGGCGCTTCATTATTACGAACAAACGATTCCGCACAAAGTAGAAAAAATCGCCAATTCATTAGAAATGGCATCTCTCATGCTTCATATGTTCCGAACGATGCGCGATTAATTTTTTTGAAACGGTAAAGACTACTCCATAAGGGAGTGATGTCTTTTGGGAAAAAAAATAATGGTTAGCGTCTTTTTGTTATGGCTATTGGCAGCGTGGACAAACGGGAAAACATCTCCACCAGTCCCCGTTGTTGCCGCGCCTGTTGCTCAAACGCTGCACGTAAAGCACGAGGTACGTGGAAAAGATATATTTGTTGAATGCGTTGTCGACCACTTTTCTTTTAAAAAGGGCGTACACGATAAAAAAGAAGGGGAAGGACATATTGACGTTTATGTAAATGGTCAAAAAGTAAATGAAGTATTTACGGCTGCTTTTGTTGTTAGAGGATTGCCGTCAGGGAAGCATATAGTGCGTCTTGAACTCGTTCATAACGATTCAACGAAGTATGGCGTAGCGCATGAGTTTGAAGTCAATATTCCGTAAGAAAGTCTGGCGTTTAAGCCAGACTTCTTTTCTTCTATACGGTTGTCATGATATGATGAAAATGGAGGTGCATGCCGTGATTGTTGCCACGCTCGAACGGCTCGAGATTTTAAATAAAGCCGAGTTGTTAGGGAAAATGATTGGAGAGTCGGAAGTGGCGGAGCATTACCGACATTGCTGGAAGAAGTTGAAACGTGATGATACCGCTCAAAAATTAATCGCGCAGTTTACAAAGGCGAAAGAGCGCTATGAGGAAGTGCAGCGTTTTGGTAAATATCATCCAGATTATCATACGATTATGAAAGAAACGCGTGAAATTAAACGGCAGCTTGATTTTCACGAAACGATAGCGGCGTTTAAAAAAGCGGAAAAAGAAATGCAACGGCTGTTAGATGAAATTAGTGTATTGATCGGCAAAGCGGTATCCGAGCAAGTAAAAGTGCCGACAGGAAATCCGTATTTTGCGTCGTTGTCCGGTTGCTCCGGAGGATGTGGTACAGGGGGAAGCTGTGGGTGTCGAACGTAATTTGGTAAAAGGGGAAAGAAAGGTATGTTTCCGAGACGTCAAGGAATGATTGTTTGGTTATATTCATTAAAGCATAGCAAACATTTGCGCAAATTCGGTAACATTCATTATGTGTCGAAACGTTTGAAGTACGTCGTGCTTTATTGCAATATGGATGAGGTCGATAATTTGATGCGAAAAATTGCCTCATTGCCGTTTGTAAAAAAAGTAGAACCTTCGTATCGTCCGTTTTTAAAAATGGATTTTGAATCGAAAGGCGAGAAAGAAAAAGAACAGAAATATTTAGGCTATTCTATGGAATAAGGCTGACTTTCGGAGCAAAGTCAGCCTTATTTTTATTGCAATGGCGGGATAAAGCGGTTCATGCGCATAATGCCGATTAAATGTTGGTAATATAAATCGATTTCAGCGAAAAATGTCGATGGTTTCACTTCCATATGAATAATTTCCATCCCTAGTTCGTTTGCCAATTGTGCAAATAGTTCAAAGCGCTTGTTCGGTTTGACGTAAGGGTTTGGAATGCCTTCACGGCAAATATATAAAGGCTGAAAATCCCCGGGATCTGTAGGGTGAAGAACAACGGCACAAGAAGTGACCGCTTGCCCGTTTTTGACTGTATGGAGAGCGAATAGTCCAGATAAGCGATGGCGGTTTGCCTTTGCCAATTCAATTAATTCGTAAATATCCGAATATCCTTCTCCTAACTCGATAAACCGTTGGATCATGTACCCCTCTCCTTTCCTGCTTCTCTCACTACTTTATCATTGTTTTGGGAAAAGATAAACAAAATTCGACGTTTTTATACAAACGATGATTATTTTTTGGTATCTTTATTGATAAGAAACGAATTGAGTGAGGGATTGCATCATGATGCGGACGGCTATTTTGATGATTGTGCTATTTTTAGGCATTAGCGGCGGCGCGATGTATATGCAATGGCAGGATTACCAACAGGAGAACAATCAAGCGAATGGTACGCCGGTAGTTCATGTAATTGATATCCAACGATCAAAAAATAAACTAGAAATTACACAAACTGTCACAGGACTCACAGCTTCATCGTATGAAATTCGCGTACCAAATGGCGTGAAACAAATCGTATATACGGTTGGCAGCAAACAAAAGCCGCTTGCATATGACCGAAACGGGAAGTCGTCCGTGCAAATGAATGGGAATAATCAGCTCGTTTTTCATTATGTGATTTCGTTGCCATCGTCAAAAACGATTTGGCTTGAACGCTGGTCGGTTGTGATTTTTTCTAAGCAATTACAACAATTTTACGTTCAGCTTACAGACTACGTAAAAAACGGAATGTGGCTGGCTGGTGCGCCGCTTGATGGAAGAATGAAAAAAGAAGCGTTCATTCTTTATTCATGGTCACAGAAGCAAGTCACTTCGTTTCCCCTCTATTTTCAGCCGGCAGAGCTACTACGAAAAGCATACGGAAATGTAGAAATATATAGGGAAAAGAAAATGAAGGAAAAAGTGACAAAATGGGCGGACGTTCCTTCTTTTACGCTTGTCTGGTCACCGTGGGGTGATCGGTATTTGTCGCCAACGTTAGCGGTTGTGCCAGAAGCAGCTTCGCTTTCATCGATTCAAGAGGCGTATATGCGCGCTTATTACGCGGCGTATTTTTTACCGAGCGGTGAAATGAATAGCTTGGTAGCAGATTTGTTGACGGCATTTATGTTGCAAAAGCAGCCGATTACTCCGCAAGCGCAAGCCGTATGGCAACAAATACAACAAAAGTTGACGAAAGACGAACAAAAAACGTTTTTTGCCTCTGTTTTAAAGCATCGTGGAGAAGTGTTGACGCCATCTATGCTTGACCAAGCTTTATCGGCTTCTCGCACCGGAGCGACTACATATTTTACAGATTGGCTAAAAAACGGACGTTCGCTATCGCTTGTTTTTACGAATGAAGGTTATGTCTATGTGAACGATGTCCCGCTGAAAGGCGCAAAAGCGGTGTTGCAAAATGAAACGATGCTTCTGCCGTTTCCGGAAGTGATGAGCCAATTAGGCTATCATGTAAGACGCTCAGGAGATGCGGTATTTATTGAAAAGGACAATAACCGTTGGCGCTTTTTCGTCAACTCTTCCATCTATATGAAGGGAAATGATCGGTTTGGTGCTCCTGCGATTATTATTTACGACATAAATGGCGCTCTTTACATGAGTCCAGATATGATTCAGCATTGGTTTCCTGTCCAAGTATGGACGACTGAACGAGATATTTACGTCAAAGCGGCTCCATAAAGAAAAGAGGAGGCAACTGCCCAGCTCTCGAAGCCAAACGCTCTTCTGACGAGAAGCGCTTTTTGCTTCGACGGAGGAAGGTTGTTTGGCACAAGAGGGCTAGGAGCCGAAGCTAGACAACAATTTGGAAAAATTTATACTTTCCTATCGAAAAAAAATCCCTGCAGATTTCTGCAGGGACCTTTGATGCTTATTTGTTCCCGCGCATCAAAAAGGAACGCATAAGCCAAAGGAAAAGGGAGAGGAGAAACCGGAGGAAGAACTTATGGGGAACGTAAGTCTTCTCCGCGGTTGGCAACAACATCCATACGGACGTTGTCATTACTCATTATGACCAACGAAGCGATTTGTATACATCCACTTGCAAAAAAATGACAAAGTGGTATTATTCAAAAGTTTATGATAGGATAAGGATGGCAAATCGTTTGAAAACGTGGTGAAAGATGATGAGAGTCATTTCAGGAAGTTGCAAAGGAAGACCGTTGCAAGCGGTTCCGGGAATGTCGACAAGGCCAACGACGGATAAAGTGAAAGAAGCGATTTTTAATATGATTGGTCCTTATTTTTCAGGAGGAATCGTGCTTGATCTATTTGGGGGAAGCGGCGGTCTTGGTATTGAAGCATTAAGCCGCGGGATGGAGCGCGCGATTTTTGTCGATCATGACATGAAAGCGGTGCAAACGATCCGAAAAAATATCGAAACATGCGGACTAACAGAACGAGCGGAAATTTACCGAAATGATGCGGAGCGCGCCTTGAAAGCAATCGTTAAGCGCCAGCTTCGGTTCCATCTTATTTTTCTTGATCCGCCTTATAAAAAACAAAAGCTACAAGCGCTTATTTCGTTCATTGACGAGCATGGTCTCCTCGAACGAACGGGCTATGTTGTGGCGGAACATTCGCATGACGTCGAGCTACCTGCACAAATCAGGAAATTAACGAAAATCAAACATGAGGTTTACGGCATTACAGCTGTTTCTATTTACGCCTGTGCTGAGAAAGGGGAATCGATTTAATGGCGAGTATTGCGGTTTGTCCGGGAAGCTTTGACCCGGTCACATATGGACATCTAGATATTATCCGCCGTGGGGCGAAAATATTTGATCGAGTATATGTGGCGGTTTTAAAAAATTCTTCGAAAAAACCGCTGTTTTCCGTCGAAGAAAGAATGGAGTTATTAAAAGAAGTAGTTAAACCGTTTCCAAACGTAACCGTTGAATCGTTTAACGGTCTTTTAGTCGACTATGCTCGCAGTAAAAACGCTACTACCATTTTAAGGGGTTTGCGGGCCGTATCTGATTTTGAATACGAAATGCAAATTACATCAATGAACCGTGTGTTGGATGAAAATATCGAAACGTTTTTTATGATGACAAATAGCCAGTATGCCTTTTTAAGCTCGAGCATTGTCAAAGAAGTCGCCAAATATAACGGAAACATTTCCGATCTCGTGCCGCCTGTTGTCGAAGAGGCGCTCCGTAAAAAATTTGCACCTTTAATCGAACCATAAGAAAAGCGAAGAACGGTCCTTGGCGCAGCCAGGGAAACATCCGACGGAAACAAAAGCTTTCGATGAAGACGTGCGTACACATCGAACAGAGAAAGCGGAGCGGAGGAGGATGTTAGTTCGCAGCTAGACATCGATTCAGAAAAATTTCCTATCGTATAAAGAAAAGCTGACTGGAAAGAGTTATTGTTTTTTCCAGTCAGCCTCTTTGTTAAGTAAGAGCAACACATACATACATAGCGATAGCAACGTCACCAGCGGACCGTATTCCGTTAAAAATCGCCAACATTCATGAAGCCATAAAGGGGCTTGTTTGGCTAAAAAGACTGGAACAGCTCCTTTTGTTTCGTCCACTGGATGCGAGCGCACATAAAGCGGTGTCCATAAAACGTATGTAAAAAATGCAGCAAACACGCCGTGAAAAATACGCGCCACAAAAAAAGGTTGAAAACGAATGTTTGCTTCGGAAAGAATGCTTGCGACTTGTGCTTGCACCGAAAAGCCGCCGAACGAGAGAATGAAGCTAGTGACGATCGCTTTTTCCAATAGGCTTGCCTGATCGACTTGGCTGATCATTTGGCTACCAAGCGTGATCTCAAAAATTCCGGAAATGAACGGAATGCTTAACTCTTTCGGGAGTTGAAACAAGTGAAACGCATATTGGAACAGCCGGGCGATATGTTCGGTGGCATGAATCATATATAGCAGTTTATTGATGACGGAAAAAAGAATAATGAATCCACCGATCATCAATAGCGTCTGAACAGACGAACGGACAGCTTCTCCGAGCAATTTTCCGAGCGGCTGTTTATTTTTTAGCCGCGCTTCATGTAATGTGCGAAAGGCGGAACGGACGGAAAAAGAGTAAGGTTTTGCTCGCGGGATTCGCTGTTCCTTGCTTTTTCCGTAAAAACGCATGATCAGACCGACTAGCACATTACCGATATAATGTGACAGAGCAAAAATAATCCCGAGGTGCGGGTTATGAAAAAAGCCGACAGATACCGCCCCAAAAATAAATAAAGGATTCGATGAATTAGTGAAAGAGGAAAGTCGTTCTGCTTCAATTAACGAAAGTTGCTTTTCCTGATACAGGCGGGCAGTTAGTTTCGCTCCTGATGGGTAACCGGAAGCCATGCCCATCGCCCAAACGAACCCACCGACGCCAGGAACGTTAAAAAGTGGTCGCATGAACGGTTCTAATAATACGCCAAGTAAATGAACGACCCCAAAGCCGATTAATAGCTCGGAAACGATAAAAAAAGGCAATAGTGACGGGAAAACGACTTCCCACCACATATTTAAACCGCGAATCGACGCTTCTAACGACTGTTGCGGATAGCGAATAAGCGAAAAGGCAAGGACGGTGACACATATTGCTAAAAGAATGGTGTGGAGCTTGGCCCTCATATTAGTTTTGCCCCCTGACTGCGACATTTTTTCTCCCCTTTCTTTTCTTCGTCGGTGTACAACCTCATATAGTTTAATATACGAGTATAACCAGCGATTTTAGACCATCAGATTGAAAGGGAGGGAAGCGGATGAAGCCGAAAATTGGATTAGCGCTAGGATCTGGAGGAGCAAGAGGTTTTGCCCATTTAGGGGTAATCAAAGTGTTGGAAGAAGAAGGGGTTCCGATTGATTATATAGCGGGAAGTAGCATGGGCGCTCTCGTTGCAGCGTTGTATGCAAGTGGATTAGGAATCGATCGCCTTTACAAATTAGCAAAAGCGTTTCGGAGAAATGATTTTATCGATCTCACCATTCCGAAAATGGGGCTAGTCGCCGGCAAACGAATTAAAGAATTTATTCGTTTAGTAACAAAAGGGAAACAAATAGAAGAGCTGGCCATTCCGATTGCGATTGTGGCGACCGATATTCAAAAAGGGGAAAAAGTCGTTTTTCGAAATGGCGATATTGCTACAGCTGTAAGGGCGAGCATTTCGATTCCAGGCATTTTCGTTCCAGAAGTCGTTAACGGTCGGATGCTCGTGGATGGTGGGGTAATTGACCGCATCCCTGTTTCAGTGGCGCGGGAGATGGGTGCGGATCTCGTCATTGGCGTCGATGTTTCGCATGTAAAAGCCGACGGAAACATTACGTCGATTTTTGATGTCATTTTGCAAAGCATTGATATTTTACAGGATGAGCTCGTCCGCCATCGTGAATACGCTTCGGATGTGATGATTCGCCCGCATGTGGAACAGTACAGCTCGCGTGCGTTTACACATACGGAAGAAATTATTAAGATAGGGGAAGAAGAAGCGCGAAAACAAATGAGCACCATTCATTACGCCATTCAAAAATGGAAGGAGTCACACCATTTATGAAAAAAAGAACGTATATTATCACGTTTTTGCTTGGGGTTGTTATTAGCCTGCTTGTTGTTTTTGTCCAACTTCCGTATTATGTAACGATGCCGGGGGCAGCACAAGCGCTAGAGCCACTCGTTCATGTCGAAAATGGTGATAGAGACAAGGGGAGGCTTATGTTGACAACGGTAAGGATGGGGCGGGCCAATATTGCTGCTTATTTGCTCGCCCATATCCGTCCGTACTACGAGCTTTACCCACTGAAGGCGATTAAGCAAGAGGGAGAGACAGACGAGGAATATACGCTTCGTCAGTTGCAACTCATGGAAGAATCAAAAGAAGCGGCCATTGTGGTGGCGTATCAACACGCCCATAAACCCGTTACTTATCAGCCGCGCGGTGTATATGTCATGAGTATTGTCCCTGGCATGCCGGCAGATCACGTTTTGCAAGTGGGGGATCGCATTGTTCGCATCGATGGAAAACCGGTCAGCACTTCCAAACAGTTGATCGAATACGTCCGACAAAAGAAAAAAGGCGACCGTGTCACGATTACATGGAAGCGGGACGGAAAAGAGCAGACGGCGACGCTTGCGCTTGCACCGTTTCCGCAAGCGTCAAAGCAAGTTGGGCTAGGTCTTTCGCCAATGACCGACTATGACGTGGTAACACAGCCACCCGTGCAGATTGACTCGGAAAAAATAGGAGGTCCTTCTGCCGGGCTGATGTTTTCTCTGGAAATTTATAACCAATTAGTCGAAGAAGATATTACAAAAGGCCATAAAATTGCGGGAACAGGAACGATCAGCATGAGCGGAGAAGTCGGGCCGATTGGCGGAATTTCGCAAAAAGTCGTGGCCGCTGACGAAGCAGGTGCAGACATTTTCTTTGCGCCGAACGAAAAAGGAGCGAAAAACTCCAACTATCGTGAAGCGGTGAAAACCGCAAAAAAAATCGGAACAAAAATGAAAATTGTTCCGGTAGATACGTTCGCTGATGCGCTCCGCTATTTACAAACTCTCCAATAAAGCGGCGTCGTCGCATATTCTTCTTTCGTTGCTTTCGTGCGGAGCGGTTCAGGGAAAATAGCGGTATAGGCGGCGACCGCTTTTTTTTCTTGTGCATATACATAATCATCGTGCAAACGCGAAATGTTTGTGACTAACGGCAGCGAAAGCGTCTTTTTTACTGTTTGTAAATAGCGGCGTCCATTGTCACTCATGCCGAGCAAGCGAATATACGTCGGCTTTTGGATGACGTCTGCTTGTTCTTTCGTAAAATTGGTTAAAATATGGGCGCACGTTCGCTGCAATCGTGTCCACGTATATCGTTTCGTTTTAACAGACTGAAGGAATTGCGAAAAGCTTTCCGCTTCGGCAATCACTTCCTTTAGGCGGTATTCTAGTCCTTCCTCTACAGTTGCTATTCGTCGCAACTCGCTTGTATCAGCTGTCATAAGGCGATATTTCAACAGGGGAAAGTAGCGTTCCCATTCATGAAATATGCCATAAGTCAAATGGTATTGCTTCAGCGCCTGCTCTGTATAGGAAGGGATGTACGGCGAAATGTTTTCAAGTTGTTCCGACGAACCGCCTAATGCTTTTCGTAAGCTTGTCGCGCTGGCGATCGACGGATGGGCAAACGTTTCATCGTGATATCCGGAAGCGATTCGCTGAATCGTTTGCGGAACGATATTGCTTTTTTGCTCAAAGATCGCTGTCACGTAGGAAAAACCGAGAATATTATTCGGCTTCGTTAAATCAATGCCGGCGATCCCGAACTGCTTCCACGCTTCGCTTAATGCTTGTGGATAACTAAGTCCCTTTTTTAGCGCTTGACGAACGTACATGTCGTATTCGTGTTTTCGATTTTGCAAAGCATGGACGGTTTCGATAAACGGTGCGATTTCGCCGTGTTCGCTTCCAAAGCAAATTTCGCTGCAATGTAACGCATCAAGCAAAGCGACTGCACCGCTTGCGAATCGCTCGGCTGCTTGTACGGCAAAAGGGTAAGGAAGCTCAATGACGATATCGACTCCTGCGGACAACGCCATCATCGTTCGCACCCATTTGTTGACGAGCGCTGGTTCGCCACGCTGCAAAAAATTTCCGCTCATCACAGCGATGATGCAATCGGCGCCTGTTTTTTGTTTCGTTTGTTCGAGATGATACAAATGTCCGTTATGAAACGGATTATATTCAACGACAATTCCGACCGCTTTCATTTTTTCTCCCCATTTTGTATTTTGGTTGGAAACATGGTAAATTGTATGTAAGCTGAGAATCATTATACTGTAAA